>NZ_JABGDE010000014.1:0-152061 GCF_041028325.1 Modestobacter sp. I12A-02662
AGCGAGGTGGACTTCCCGCACCCCGACGGGCCGACCAGCACCAGGAACTCGCCATCGGCGATCTCCAGGTCGAGCTGGTCGACGGCAGGCTTGTCGCTGCCGGGGTACAGCCGGGTCGCCTTGTCGTAGGTGACCGATGCCATGGGAGCTCCCTTGCTCGGTGCCGCTGACCGGCGCCGGATGACTGCGCTCACCTTGCGGTAGGCGCTTTCCGGTCGTCAATGGGGACCGCATGAACGGGTGGAGCCTGCCGGTGCCCGAACCCGCACCACCGCCGGGCGAGCTCTTTCCGGAGCGCCCGGGCGGCCCGGCTCGCGCTGGACACCGACCCCGACTCCCCCACCCGCACGGTCACGGTGCACGCTGAGGTCGTCCTGCGGGGCAGCACGCGACCGCCGGCCTGACCGAGGAGATCCGTGAGCGACCGCGCCGAGAAGCGCCGCCTCGTGCTCGACCTGCTCCAGCGGACGGGGCACGAGCGCCTCGTCCTCACCGGTGTCGGCGCGCTGGCCTGGTACCTGGACGGCGCCCGGCCCGGCGTGGTGCTCTCCGCCGAGCGGGGCGTGGTCGCCGTCGTGGCCGGGCCGGACGGCGACCTCGTGCTGGCCCCGGCCAACGAGGTGGAACGGCTGGTCGCCGAGGAGCTGCCGGCCGACGTCGACGTGCGGGTCACCACCTGGTGGGAGCCGCTGCTCGGCCCGGACCTCCAGCCCGGCGCCCCCGGCGTGCTGCACGAGGACGACCCGGCAGCCGCCGAGGGGCTGCGCGCGGCCCGCGCGTCCCTGCTGCCGGGCGAGCAGGACCGCTACCGACGGCTGGGCCGGGACACGGCGGAGGCGATGACGGCGACGGCGCTGCTGCTCCGGCCGGACACCCCGGAGCGGGAGGCCGCGGCGATGCTGGCCCGGGAGCTCGTCGCCCGCGGCGCCGACCCGACGGTCGTGCTGGTCAGCGGCGAGCCGCGGCGCGCGTTCCGGCACCCGCTGCCCACCGCGGGGCCGCTGGGCGAGCGGGTCATGATGGTCGTCTGCGCGCGGCGGCACGGGCTGATCGCCAACGCCACCCGGTGGGTCCGCTTCACCCCGCCGAGCAGCGGGCAGCAGGACGCCGACCGGCGCATCCGGGCGGTGGAGACCGCGTTCCTGGGTGCCACCCGGCCCGGTGCCACGCTCGGTGAGGTGCTCGCCGCCGGGACCGCGGCCTACGCCGAGCACGGGTTCGCCGCCGACGAGTGGACCCGGCACCACCAGGGCGGGCCGACCGGCTACGCCGGCCGCGACCCGGTGGCCACGCCGGGCAGCCCCCTGTCGGTCGTGGCCGGGCAGGCGTTCGCCTGGAACCCCTCGGGCCCCGGGGTGAAGAGCGAGGACACCGTCCTGCTCGGCCCGGACGGCCTGGAGGTGCTCACGACGGACGGCGTGTGGCCGACCAGCCCCGACAGCCTCGGCCTGCCGCGCCCCGACGTGCTGGTGCGATGACCAAGGACCCCCCTGCCCCCCACCGCTCGCAAGCTCGCGGCGGGCCCCTGCAGAGGGGCCGTAGAGGCCCTCACCGGCTCTGGCTGGCGACCAGGAACGGGTAGTCGGTGTAGCCCTCGGCGCCGCTGGCGTAGAAGAGCGCCGCGTTCGGCTCGTTCTCCGGGTGCTCACCCTGCCACCGCTCGACCAGGTCGGGGTTGGCGATCGCGGCCCGCCCGACCGCGACGGCGTCGGCGTGCGCGGCCTCGATCAGCCGCACGGCCTCCGCGCGGGTGGTCACGGTGCCGAAGCCGCTGTTGGCGACGAGCGGGCCGGCGAAGCGGCGGCGCAGCTCCTGGGCCAGGTCCCCCGCCGGCTCGCGGTGCAGGATCGACAGGTAGGCCAGGCCCAGCGGGCGGAGCTGGTCCAGCAGCGAGCCGTAGGTGGCCAGGACGTCGTCCCGGTCGGTCTCCAGCGCGTCCTGGACGTCGTGCTCCGGCGAGATCCGCAGGCCGACGCGGCCGGCACCGATCGCCTCGGCGACCGCGGTGACGACCTCGACCACGAAGCGGGCCCGGTTCGCGGGCGTGCCGCCGTACTCGTCGGTGCGCTGGTTGGACGCCGGGGAGAGGAACTCGTGCAGCAGGTAGCCGTTGGCGCCGTGCACCTCCACGCCGTCGAGGCCGGCCGCGACGGCGCGCCGGGATGCGGCCACGATGTCCGCCCGGGTCTGCTGCGCCTCCTCGGCGGTCAGCGCGTGCGGCACCGGGTAGGCGACCTTGCCGTTCGGGGTGCGCGCCTGGCCCCGGATGGCGATCGCGGACGGCGCCACGATCCGCGGGGTGCCGGTGATGTCGGGGTGCGAGACCCGGCCGCCGTGCATCACCTGCAGGACGATGGTGCCGCCGCGGGCGTGCACCGCCTCGGCGACGCGGGCCCAGCCGGCCTGCTGCTCGTCGTCGATGATGCCGGGCTGCCCCGGGTAGGCCCGCGACTCGGCGCTGGGGTACGTGCCCTCGGTGACGATCAGGCCGATGCCGGCCCGCTGGGCGTAGTGCTCGACGACGAGGTCGTTGGGGACGCCGGAGGCACCCGCACGCAGGCGCGTCAGCGGGGCCATCACGACGCGGTTGGCCAGCCGCAGGTCGCCGAGCCGAACAGGGGAGAACAGGTCCATGCCGGGGACAAGGCGGTTGCGGAGGTCGACCATCCCGTTCCCGACTGCGGCGATCGTCACTCAGTCGCTGCGCGGCACGCTCCGCCACCGGCGCGACTTGGCCCCGTACATCGCCCGGTCGGCCCGGGAGATCACCTCGTCCGGTGCGTCACCGGGACGGCCGACGGCGGTGCCGACGCTGACCCCGATCGCCAGGTCGCCGTCGGGCCCGTGGAAGGGCACCCGGAACCGGTCGACGACCGCCTCGGCGAGGCCGGCCAGCTGCCACGGCCCGCCGTCCCGGCTGAGCACCACGAACTCGTCACCGCCGAGCCGGGCGACCAGGTCCCCGGCGCCGGCGACGCCGGCCAGCCGGGTCGCGACCTCCACCAGCAGCTGGTCACCGACCACGTGGCCGTGCCGGTCGTTGACCTCCTTGAAACGGTCCAGGTCGCAGAACAGCAGCGCGCAGCCGGCCCCCGCGGCCGGGTCGAGGGCGGCGTGCAGCGCCTCGAACAGGGTGCTGCGGTTGGGCAGCCCGGTGAGCAGGTCGGTGTGCGCCCGCGTGCGCAGCCGCGCCTCCCGCTCGCGCTCCTCGGTGACGTCGACGCCCACGCACACGATCGCGCACGGCCGGCCGCCCTCGTCGAGCAGGACGTCGTTCTGCATGGCGATCCTGCGCCGCACACCACCGGCGGCCAGCCAGTCGCCCTCCTGCGGATGGGCCACGCCGGTCTCGATCGCGCGGGCGACGGCGTCCTGCGCCAGCAGCACGTGCTCGGGCGCCACGTAGACGTCGTGGAAGAACCGCCCGAGCAGCTCCGCGGCGGGGATCCCGGTGAAGCGCTCCAGCGCCGGGTTCGCCAGCACGATGCGGCAGTCGGCGTCGACGACGCAGACCAGGGCGCGGGTGGACCGGACGACGGCCGCCGGCAACCAGACCCCCCGTTCCGCCACCACGGGAGTATGACCGCGCAGGGGCCGGTCCAGGCGACCGAGGCCCGGTGGGCCCGGGTCAGCCGGCGAGGACGGCGTCCCGCTCCGCCGCGCCGGCCAGCCGGGCGTACCGGCCGCCGCGCGCCAGCAGCTCCTCGTGCGTGCCCTGCTCGACCACCCGGCCGCCGGCCAGCACGGCGATCAGGTCGGCGTGCCGCACGGTGGACAGCCGGTGCGCGATGGTGATCGTCGTCCGGCCCCGGCTGGCCTCGTCCAGCGCCTCCTGGACCGCCCGTTCGGTGCTGTTGTCCAACGCGCTGGTCGCCTCGTCGAGCACGAGCACCCGCGGGTCCCGCAGCAGCGTGCGGGCAATCGCCAGCCGCTGCTTCTCCCCGCCGGAGAACCGGTGCCCGCGCGCGCCGACCACCGTGTCGTAGCCGTCGGGCAGGGCGGCGATCAGGTCGTGCACCTGGGCCCGGCGGGCGGCGGCCACCATCTCCTCGTCGGTGGCGTCCGGCCGGGCGTGCCGCAGGTTCTCCCGCACGGTGCCGTGCAGCAGGTAGGTCTCCTGCGACACCACGCCGACGGTCCGGGCGAGATCGGCCAGGGTGACGTCCCGGACGTCGGTCCCGTCGATCGCGACCCGCCCGGTGGTCGGGTCGTTGAGCCGCGCCACCAGGGAGGCCAACGTGCTCTTGCCGGACCCGGTCTCGCCCACCAGCGCCAGGGTCGCGCCGGCGGGGACGGCGAGGTCGACGTCGTCCAGCGCGTCCCGGTGCCCGCCCGGATAGCGGAAGCCGACGTGCTCGAACCGGACCTCGCCGCGCACCTGCGCCGGGTCCAGCGGAACGGGGCGCGCCGGGTCGTCGATGTCCACGGGCAGGTCGAGGTACTCGAACACCCGGCTGAACAGCGCCATCGAGCTGGTCAGCGAGACGCCGATGTCCAGCAGGCCCATCAGCGGGCGGAACAGTTTGCCCTGCAGCGCGGTGAAGGCGACCAGGGTGCCGATCGTCATCCCGCCGGAGGTCGCCGGCAGCCCGGCGGCGAGGTAGATCACCGCAGGGATGGCGGCGAAGACGATGCTCATCGTCGCCATCCGCCAGCGGCCGGCCAACTGCGACCGGACCTCGAGACCCACGAGGACGTCGGAGGTGTCGGCGAAGCGCCGCGACTGGGCGGGGCCCGCGCCGAGGGTCTTGCCGAGCAGCACGCCGCTCACGCTGAGCCCCTCCTCGACCTGGGAGTGCAGGTCGGCCAGGTGCCGCTGGCGCTGCGCGGTGATGGTCCGGCGCATCTGCGCCACCCGGCGGGTCAGCCAGATCGCCGGCGGGAGGACGACGAGGGACAGCAGCGACAGCCGCCAGCTCATCGCGGCCATGGCGACCGCCGTCCCGATGACCGTGGTGGCGTTGCTCGCGAACGAGGTCGCGGTGGTGGTGACCACCGACTGCATGCCGCCGATGTCGTTGGTGAGCCGCGACTGGACCTCCCCGCCCCGCGTGCGGGTGAAGAAGCCGAGCGACTGCCGCTGCAGGTGGGCGAAGACCGCGGTGCGCAGGCCGTGCATCACGTGCTGGCCGACGGTCGTGGACAGCCAGGTCTGGACGACGCCGAGGACGGAGGTGACCGCGGCGACGGCGACCATGCCGGCCACGGCCCAGGCCAGGAGCGCGACGTCCTGGCGGGGCAGCGCCTCGTCGATGACCAGCCGGATCAGGAACGGGGAGGCCAGCGCGATCGTGGAGCTGGCCACGATGAGCGCGACCACGACGGCCAGCTGCCAGCGGTAGGGGCGGAAGAGACCGGCCACCCGGCTCCACCGCACGGGCGAGCGGTCCAGCTGCGCGCGGTCGGCCGGGTCGGGCCGCCCGCCGGGGCGCCCGCCGCCACGGCCGGGGTACACGGTGTCGTCGACGGCGACCACCCTCTCTCTGCGATCAATTGCTGAGGCTACCTCACGATGAGGGAACCGCAGGAGAGCGGCTAGGATTCCCGGCATGCGCGACGAGGAGGGGGCGGCGGGGCTCGGCGACCTGCTGATGGGGTTCGCGCGCACCCAGCGCCGCCGCTGGCACGCGACCCTCGCCCCCTGGGAGCTGTCCCCGCACCAGGCCCGGGCGCTGCGCGTGGTGTGCCTGCACGACGGCGTCCGGCTGTCCGAGCTCGCCGACGTCCTGCGGATCGCCCCGCGGTCGGCCACCGAGGTGGCCGACGCGCTGCAGGAGCGCGGGCTCGTCGAGCGGTCCGCCGACCCCGCGGACCGCCGGGCAGTGCTGCTGCGGCCCACACCCGAGGGACGCCGGGTGCAGGCCCAGGTCGACGCGGCCCGCGCCGCCGACTCCGAGGAGCTGTTCGCCCGCCTCTCCGCCGAGGACCGGGCCACCCTCGCCCGGATCCTGCGCGCGCTGGTCGACTGAGCGGCCGACGCGCTGCGGTCCGCGGCAGGAGTCGCGTCAGGACACCTTGACGTCACGGTGTCCTGACCGGACGCTCGGCCCATGACCAGCCCGGACGACCTGGACACCCGGCTCACGCTCCGCACGGCGGTGGCCCGGTTCGACGAGCTGCGCAGCCGTGAGGCCCTCGCGTCCGACCCCGACGACGATCCACCGGCCGCCGGGCTCACCCGGGAGGAGACCCTGGAGCTGCTGGCCCTCGGCGAGGTGATCGCCCGCAAGGCCGGCTACGGGCGGCAGCTCACCGTCCGGACCGCCCGCGCCGCCGGCGCCTCCTGGACGGCGATCGGCCGGGCTCTGGGCACCTCGAAGCAGTCGGCGTGGGAGACCCATGCCCGCTGGATCGACGACCAGGCCGACCAGCACCGCACCGACGGGGTCAGCGGCCTCGACGAGCTCGCCGTCGCGAGGTCCCGCCGGCTGGCCGGCCGGCCGGACGACCACCCGCGGTGACGTACGGCACGCTGGACGGCGACCGGGGGTTGTCCCAGGATGTCGCGATGACCGACAACGCCGTCGTCGCCTCCGCCGAGCTGCCCGGCTGGCAGTCCGAGCCGTTCACCGCGGCCGGCCTCACCCACACCCTCGCCACCCGCGGCACCGGCCCCGGGGTCGTCCTGCTGCCCGAGCTCCCCGGCCTGACGCCGCGGGTCCTGGCGCTGGCCGACCACCTCGTCGCCGCTGGCTTCACCGTCACCGCTGTATCGCTGCTCGGCGAGCCCGGCCGGCCGCCGTCCCCGCGGTACGTGGCCGGCACCGTGGCCAGGGCGTTCGTCGACCGGGAGTTCCGCGCCCTCGCCCGACGCGCGGACCGGCCGGTCGCCGGGTACGTGCGGGCGGTCGCCCGGCGGCTGCACGGCCAGGTGGGCGGGCCGGGGGTCGGCGTCGTCGGCATGTGCTTCTCGGGCGGGTTCGCGCTGGCCGCCGCCGCCGAGCCCGCCGTCCTCGCGCCGGTGGCCAGCCAGCCCACCCTGCCGCTCCCCCTCACGCCGGGGCGCCGGCGGGACCTCGGCATGTCCGACCGGGAGCGCGACGCGATCACGGCCCGGATCAAGGACGAGGGCCTGGCCCTGGTGGGCCTGCGGTTCAGCGAGGACGTGGCCTCCCCCACCGACCGCTTCCGCTCGCTGCGCGCCGCCTTCGGCGACGGCTGGCTGCCGGTCGTGATCCGGAACCAGCCGGGCAACCCGCACGGCATCGGCCGGCGCGAGCACATGGTGCTGACGAGCGAGGACGTCGAGACCCCCGGTCACCCGACCAACGACGCCCGGGCCCAGGTGGTCGCGTTCCTGCGGGAGCGCCTGGGTGCGGGCGTACCGGCCGGAGCGGGCGCCCAGTCCTCGACGTAGCGGCTCAGTCCTCGACGTAGAGGCAGAAGGGGTGGCCGGCCGGGTCCAGGTGCACCCGGACGTGCTCCTGCGGCTGGAACTCCGCCAGGGTCGCGCCGAGTGACCGGGCGAACGCGCCGGCCGCCTCGAGGTCGTCGACCAGGACGTCGAGGTGGGCCTGCACCTGCTGGTCCCCCGGACCCTGCGGCCAGGCCGGCGGCACGTGGTCGGCCTCGAGCTGGAAGGACAGCCCGGGGCCGCCCGGCCGCAACGTGACCCACTCGGGGTCGTCGGTCCCCATCGGCCAGCCGAGCAGCTCGGCGTAGAACCGGCCCAGCGCCCGCGGGTCGGGGCAGCCGAGGACCGTGCTGGTCAGCGTCGCGCGGGGCCGGTCCTGCATGGCGGGCAAGGTACCGGCCCCGCAGCGCCGGCGCTAAGGTCCCCGCGCATGAGCGGCCGCCGGGTCCGGATCGGCATCGACACCGGGGGCACGTTCACCGACGTCGTCGCGGTCGACGAGGAGACCGGCGAGGTGGCCACCACGAAGACCCCGTCGACCCCGGCTGACCCGGCCGACGGCTTCCTGACCGGCGTGCGCCGTGTCCTCGGCCGGCTCGGGCTGGACGGGAACGCGGTCACCGCGGTCAGCCACGGGACGACGGTGGCCACCAACCAGCTGCTGGAGGGCAAGCTCGACCGGCTCGGGTTCATCACCACCGAGGGCTACGAGTCGGTGCTGGAGATCGCCCGCCAGTCGGTGCCCGACGGGTACGGCAACAGCTACTTCTGGGTCAAACCGCCGCGGATCGTCCCGGCCGACCTGGTCCGCACCGTCCGCGGCCGGCTGGACGTCACCGGCGCGGAGGTGCGCCCCTTCTCCCGGGAGGACGCCGTCGCCGCCGCCCGGTTCTTCCGGGACGCCGGGATCACCACGATCGGCGTCTGCTTCCTGCACTCCTACGCCGACGACGCACACGAGCGCGCGATGCTCGACGTGCTCTCCGAGGAGCACCCGGACGCTGTGGTGAGCATCAGCTCGCAGGTGCTGCGCGAGTACCGGGAGTACGAGCGGTCGGTCACCACGCTGGTCGACGCCGCGGTGAAGCCGCGGGTGTCCGCCTACGTCGGCACCATCCGCCGCCGGCTGGACGAGATCGCCCCCGGCGTGCCGTTCTACGTGATGAAGAGCAACGGCGGCGTGCTCTCGGCGGCCGAGGTGGTCCACCAGCCGATCACCACGATGCTGTCCGGCCCTGCCGCCGGGGCGCTCGGCGCGGCGCTGATCGCGGGGACCGCGGGCTTCGACCGGGTGCTCACCTGCGACGGGGGCGGCACCTCCACCGACGTGACCGTGGTGGTCGACGGCGAGCCGGCGCTGACCACGGAGGGCTCGGTCGGCCGGTACCCGTCGAAGATCCCGATGATCGACGTGGTCACCGTCGGGGCGGGCGGCGGGTCGATCGCCTGGATCTCGCCCGAGGGCACGCTCAGGGTCGGCCCGCGGTCCGCCGGCGCCGACCCGGGACCGATCTGCTACCCCGCCGGCGGCCCGGACCCCACGGTCACCGACGCCTCCGTCGTCCTCGGCCGGATCCCGCCGCACCTGCTCGGCGGGGAGATCCCGCTGTCGGTGGAGGCCGCCCGCGACGGGCTCACCCGGCTCGGCGAGGACCTCGGCCTGGACCTGGAGCGCACCGCGACCGGCATCCTGGAGATCTCCGCCTGGAACCAGGCCAACGCGCTGCGCCAGGTGACCGTCGCCCGGGGCCTGGACATCCGGGACTTCACGCTGACCACGTTCGGCGGCTCCGGCCCGCTGCTGGCCTGCCGGTTGATGGACGTCCTCGGGCTCCCGCGCACCCTCGTGCCGCCGAACCCGGGCAACGTCAGCGCCTTCGGGTTGCTGACCGTCGACGTCCGCAACGACTACGTGCAGACGATGGTGTCCCGGCACGCTGATCTGGACACGGCCGCCGTCGACGCCGCCTTCAGCGCCCTCGAGGAGCAGGCCGCGCGAGCCCTCGACGCCGAGGGCTTCGATCGGCGCGACCAGCAGATGCAGCGGACGGCGGACCTCCGCTACGTCGGCCAGGCCTTCGAGGTGCGGGTGCCGGTCGGCGACGGGCCGCTCGGCCATGCCGTCGTCGACCTGGTGGCGACCGCGTTCCACGCAGCGCACCGCCGGCTCTACGGCTACGACTTCGCGGCCGACCCGCGGCAGGCGGTCGAGTGGGTGAACCTGCGGGTGAGCGGGATCGGGCCGATCCGCCGTCCCGACGTCGTCGAGCTGCCCGCCCGCGCGGGAGGGGCGGACCGGTCCGTCACCGGCACCCGGCCGGTGCTCTTCGACGACGGCTGGGTGGAGACGCCGGTGCACGCGCGGCCCGGCCTGGCCCCTGGCGACGTCGTCGTCGGGCCCGCCGTGATCGAGGAGTTCGGCGCGACCGTGCCCGTCCACCCGGGGTTCGCCGCCACCGTGGACCGGTTCGGCAACCTCCTGCTGACGAGGGAGCCCGCCGCATGACCGCTGACCCGGTGCTCGTGGAGATCGTGGCCGGCACGCTCGCGGCGATCGAGAAGGAGGTCGAGACGTCGATCGGCCGGACCTCCCGGTCGCCGATGATCCGCGACGCGCACGACTTCCGGGCCGGCATCCACGACCGCCGGCTGCGCAAGCTGACCGGCCGCTCCTACTCCGCACTGGTGCACCCGGTGGTGCGCGACCACCCGATCCCGACCATGAACCCCGGCGACGTCTTCTTCCACAACGACGTCTACCTCTCCGAGGGCGGGATCGGGCACCTGCCCGACCTGTGCGTGACGGTGCCCGTCTTCGCCGACGTGGACGGCGCACCGACCGTGGTCGCCTTCGTGCAGGCGTTCGGCCACCACGACGACATCGGCGGAGCGGTCCCCGGGTCCATGCCGTCCGCCGCGACCAGCGTGTTCGAGGAGGGGCTGATGGTCCCGCCGATCAAGCTGTGGGACCGGGGCGTCCGCAACGAGGCGGCGTTGACGATCATGACCCGCAACTCGCGGATGCCCGACTCCCTGGCCGCGGACCTGGACGCGGAGTGCTCGGCCTGCCTGGCCGGCGCCCGGCGGCTGGGCGAGCTGTTCGACCGGTACGGCGTGGCCGCGGTGGAGACCTGCTTCGAGACGATCCTGAGCACCTCGACCGAGGTGTACCGGCGGGAAGTCCTCTCCCGGATCCCCGACGGCACCTACGTCTGGGAGGACTACGCCGAGCACGACGGCGTGGACCCGCCGACCCTGCACCGGCAGCGGATCACGCTGACCATGGACTCCACGCGGGAGACCCCGCTGGTCATCGACTTCACCGGCACCGGACCGCAGGCCAAGGGCCCGATCAACCACTGCGGGGACTACGCCGACGGCAACTTCCTGAAGAAGTGGCTCGCGCCGGTCCTGCGCAACCTGGCCGAGTCCCCCGAGCGGATGGCCCAGCTCGACGTCAACGAGGGCGTCGTCCCGTTGATCGAGATGCGGTTCCCGGAGAAGGGCACGCTGCTCACCCCGGTCTTCCCCGCGCCGACCAACGCCCGCACGTTCGTCATCCTGCGGCTGCTGGGCGTGCTCGCCGGCGTGCTGGCCAAGGCCACCGGCGGCCGGATGCCCGCCGACCAGGAGACGATCCGCTACACCGGGGTGTACGGGACGGACGACGCCGGCGAGCCCTACCTCATGCGCGAGGTGCTCGGCGGCGGCTCGGGCGGGCGGTACTACGCCGACGGCGAGGACACCATCCACGTCGTGCCGGACTCCCGGAACCTCCCCACGGAGTTCACCGAGTCCCGCTTCCCGCTGCGCGTCGAGCGGCTGGGGCTGGCGGTCGACTCCGGCGGCCCTGGCCGGTACCGCGGCGGCTGCGGCTACGAGAAGCACATCCGGGTGCTGCGCGACGCGCACTTCATGTCGATCGCCGACCGCTCGATCCTGTCCTGCTGGGGCGTCAACGGCGGCCGGGCCGGCCGGCCGTTCTCGATCACGGTGGACCCGGGCGGGCCGGACGAGCACGAGGTCGACGCGCTGGCCGACGCCGAGCCGCTGCGGGCCGGCACGGTGGTGCGGGTGCGGACGACGGGTGGCGGCGGCTGGGGCGACCCGCTGGACCGCCCGGTCGTCGAGGTGCTGCGCGACATCGCCTGGCGCAAGGTGAGCAGAGCCGGCGCCCGCGAGGACTACGGCGTGGTGATCGGGGCGGACGGCGCGGCCGACGAGCCCGCGACCGAGGCGCTGCGGGCCGCGATGCGCGCCGGCCGCCCCGCGGAGCAGCCCTTCTTCGACCGCGGCCCCGGGTACGCGCGGCTCTCCGGCGGCGCGGCGTTCAACCAGTACGACCTGCCCTGAAGGAGGATCCCGGCCGCCGGGTCCTCCGGCTACGGCTTGACGCTGTCGCCGGTCACCCCGTCGTCGCCGCGGTTGGCCGGGTCGTCCGTGTTGCGCGGGTCGTCGTCGGTGTCCTCCACCGACTCCGGGACGAGCGGCGTCTCGTGCAGCACGTTCTCCCGGGCCTCGTCGCGGTCGGTACCTGGCGTCTCGGTCATCGGGACCTCCTGTCCGGCGGTGGATCGGTCCCGGTCGGCCTACCCGGGCACCGGGTCGCGAACCGGCGGAGGAGTTCGCCCTGCGCGAAGGACCGGGAGTCGGCAGGCTCTGCGGGCATGAACGAGCCAGCGCACCGGGCCGACGAGCCCAACCTGCACCCCGGGCAGCACGACGAGGGTGGCCAGGGCGGCATGGCCACCCGGGAGCTCGCCGCCCGCGAGCACGCGGAGCGCACCGAACGCGACGGGGCCGCCGCGGACGACGAGGACGACCGGGCCGACGGGGACGGCTGACCCCGCCGGTACGCCCGGATCAGGCGTCCGGGGCCGTGGTGGCCCCGCCGCCCTCCGTGTCGTCCTCCGCGCCGGCGACCCCGTCCAGCTCCTCGCCCCCACCAGGGTCGGCCTGGCCGTCGGTCGAAGCGATCAGCTCGGACGCGTCGGCGGCGTCGGGCATGTTCTCGGACACGGGGCCTCCCGGTGGGCAGCAGGAACGGAGCTCCCACTGTGCTCCCGGTTCGTCAGCTCTGCTCGACGCGCCAGACGCCGACCTCGAGGACGAAGCGCATCAGGACTCCCCCGCCCGGCGCCGCGACCACCACCGCCGGCGGGCGACCGGGGGCGCCGGCGGTGGTGGGGCAGCGGCGGGCGGAGCCGGCCGGTCCTCCCGCCACCGGGCCACCGTCTCCTCGACGTCGGCCATCCCGACCGGGACCCATACACCCTCGACCGGACGGCGGTAGTACTGGTCGACCCGGGCGTTGTGCGCCTCGACGAGCGCCCGGACGGCGACCTCGGAGGTCTGCCGGGCGATCAGCCCGGGCAGCTCCTCCCGCTCCTTCCGCAGGGCCAGGCCGGTCGGCAGCATCGCGGTGACGTCGGCCTCCTCGCGGGCGGCCCACTCCAGCGCCCACTCGAGGCTGCTCTTCTCCCGGTCGATGCGGGGCAGCGGCTTGCCCGCCAGGGACAGCCCCTCGAAGGCGCCCTCGTCGCGGGCCCGCCGGATCTGCTGCTCGACCCACGTCTCGAACGACATCCCGGTCGGCTTGCGCTGCGTCATCGGCGTCCTCCTCGCTCCCGTCGTCTGCCAGTCTGGGCCGCGTGCGGACGACGAGCAGCCGAGAGGTCTACCGGAACCCCTGGATCCGCGTGCGGGAGGACGCCGTCGTGCGCGCGGACGGCTCGACCGGCGTCTACGGCGTCGTCGAGAAGCCGCACTTCGGGCTGGTGGTCCCGGCCGAGCGGGACGGCTTCTGGCTGGTCGAGCAGTTCCGCCACCCGCTGGGCAGGCGCGCGTGGGAGTTCCCGCAGGGCACCTGGACGGCCGGGGAGGGCGGCACCGCGGAGCAGCTCGCCCGCGCGGAGCTCGCCGAGGAGACCGGCCTGCGGGCCGCCGAGCTGCGCCACCTCGGGCGCCTGGACCTGGCCCCGGGCCTGTCCACCCAGCAGTTCGACGTGTGGCTGGCCGCCGGGCTCACGCCGGGCCCGCCCGCGCGCGAGGTCACCGAGGCCGACATGCGGCACGCGTTCGTGACCGAGGCCGAGCTGCGGGCGATGGTGCGCGAGGGCCGGTTCACCGACGGTCCCTCGCTGGCGGCCTACGCCCTGCTGCTGCTCGACCGGTCGGCAGCGCACGCCGCGACGGAGCGCCTGGCATGAACCCGCCGCCGTCCGGGAACCCGACAGCCATGCAGGAGCCCACGGCAGGCAACGACGCCCCGGAGTCCTCGGGGAGCACCCCCGAGATCACGGTCACCACGACGCAGGACGGCCACAGCGCGGAGATCCGCGTCGTCGGCGAGCTCACCGAGGAGGCCCGCCGTCCGCTGGTGCGGGTGATGACCGACCTCATGCTCGCCTCCCACCAGCTGCGCCGGGTGGAGCTGGACCTGAGCGGGGTCGACTACATGAACTCCGCCGGCGTCTCGACGCTGGTCCAGCTGGAGCGGATGGCCGAGCCACGGGGCATCGAGATGCCGTTGATCGTCGCCACCACCGGGGTCACCCGGCCGCTGCAGGTCAGCGGCCTGTGGCGCCGGTTCACCATCGTCGACCGCCGGGAGGGGACGCCGCAGCGCACGAGGGAGCCGATGCGGCCGGGCATCGAGCACCGCTGACGCCGGGCCGCGCTCCGTCCAGGTCGGGCGCGCCCGAGACGGGGGCCGTCCCCTACCGTGCGGGCGTGGGCGAGATGAAGGACCGGATGCTGGCCGGCCAGGAGTACATGGCGAACGACCCCGATCTCATCGCGGACGGCCGGCGAGCCGCCGAGCTGACCGCCCGCTACAACGCCGAGCTCGACCCCGGCGCGCGGCGCGAGCTCCTCGGCGAGCTGCTCGGGTCGGTCGGGCCGAACACCTCGATCCGCCCGGACCTCCGGTGCGACTACGGCTACAACGTCCACGTCGGCGCCAACGTGTTCGTCAACTGGGGTGCCGTCCTGCTGGACGTCGGGCGGATCACCATCGGCGACTTCGTCCAGTTCGGCCCGAACGTGCAGCTGCTGACGGCCACCCACCCGCTCGACGCCGGCCGCCGCCGTGAGGGCTGGGAGGGGTCGGCGCCGATCACCATCGGGGACGACGTCTGGTTCGGCGGGGGCGTGATCGTGCTGCCGGGCGTCACGGTCGGTGCCCGGACGGTCGTCGGCGCGGGTGCGGTGGTGACCAAGGACCTGCCCGAGGGGGTGCTGGCCGTCGGCAACCCGGCGCGGGTGGTGCGCGAGATCGGCTGAGCGACCCGGCGCCGGGCTCAGTTCAGCGGTGAGCTGAGCCGCACGGTGAAGCCGTCGGGCCCGTGCAGCAGGTCCACGTGGTCCCAGAGCTTGCGGGCGAGCCACAGGCCCATGCCACCGCGGGAGAGGTCGTCGCCGTGAGCCGGCTGGAACCCGGCCACCGGGTCGACGAGGCCGGCGCCGCCGTCGCTGATCGTGCACACGATCCGGTCGGGTCCCGCCCAGATGCGGGCCGACACCGGTGGGGTGCCGTGCCGGAAGGCGTTGGCCGCGATCTCGCTGACCGCCAGGTGCAGGTCCTCCCGGCGGTCCCGGTCGGGCACCCACTCCGCGAGCACGGCGCCGAGCTGGCGGCGGAGGTCGGGGAGCGCCGCCACGGCGTCGACCACGAAGACCGGGGCGCCGTCCTCCACCGGCTCGCGGGGCAACGGCAGCTCCGCGAGGTAACGGCGCGGCGGCCGGTAGTCCGGGTTGGCGGCCAGGTCGCTGCGGGCGAGCAGGTACGGGTGCGTCACGCAGGCGCTGGCCACCACGGGCGCCGGCAGCACGTCGGTGTCGTACACGCACAGGGCCGAGAGCGGCGCGTCGCGCAGGACCGTGTTGGCCGCCGACTCGTACCGCTGCCCCTCGCGCCAGCTGATCGGGTCGGGCCCGAACTCCGGGATCCCCAGGATGCGCAGCCGGCCGGATCCGGACGCGGCGGCTCGGTCGAGCAGCCGGCGGGTGAGGCCGAACGCGTCGGGGGCGCGGGCACCACGCAGCGCGATCCGCGGCTCGCTGAGCAGCGCGTCGTGCTTTCCGAGCTCGGCCCGCAGTGGTGCTGCGGTCGCCTCGTCGCAGGCGAGCACGACCAGGTCGCCGGCGCGGATCCCCGACTCCAGGAAGGGGACGGCGGCGGCGAGGACCTGCTCCCGGCCCGCCACGACGACGGCCCCGTGGACGTGCCCGCGCGGTGCGCGCGGCCCGCCGCCGGCGTGCACCTGGCCGCGCTGAAGAGAGCGCGGGGGGTGATCACCGATCACGGACACGGGGCCTCTCTGAGGGACGTAGGGGTCAGCGAGCTCGTCGCATTCTCAATCACCCGAGCCCGGGGCGGGCAACCACCCCTCGCCTTCCCCGTCACACCATCGGGTGACACGCTGCTGACCAGTGCGGTTGCACAGGTGCGCCCCATGGTGCGAGGCGCCACCGGCGTGTCGCGAGTCGAGGCGGTGTGCCGGAGCGCGGCACTTACTGTCCGCCATCATACGGTGACCGCTCATGGACGCATCCCGACGTGCCCTCTCGGCCGGCCGTGTCCGTTCGACCGGCCGATGTCCTCTCGAACGTCGTCCCCGCCTGGCATCCTCTGCTGCGTGCCCGACGCCGACGTCCCCGCAGCCCTCGAGCGGTTCAACACCGAGCCGGTCGAGCGGGTCGAGGAGGTGCTGCAGGCCATCAACGCGGCCCCCCGGTTCGCGACCGAGCTGGCGGTGGGCCGCCCGTACCCGGACGTCGACTCGCTGGTGGCGCGCGCCGAGCAGGTGACCCGGGTCCTGCCGTGGGACGAGGTGGCCGTGGCGCTGAGCGCCCACCCCCGGATCGGTGACCGGGTCGAGGGTTCCTCGGCCGAGGCAGTGGCCTCCCGGCGCGAGCAGAGCGGGATGGACGCGGTCGCCGCCCAGGTGCGGGCGGCCTTCATCGAGGGGAACCGGGCCTACGAGCAGCGGTTCCACCACGTTTTCCTGATCCGTGCCGCGGGCCGGTCCGCGGAGGAGATGCTCGCCGAGCTGCGGCGCCGGCTGGCCAACGACGCCGCGACCGAGCGGGCCGAGGTCGTCGAGCAGCTGGCCCAGATCACCGGCCTGCGGGTGCGCCGGCTGGTCCAGAACGGCGCACAGTGAACACGACGGGCGAGCGAGCATCGCAGCGAGCGCCAGCGAGCGAGGAGCGGAACGAGCCCGGAGCGGATCGGAGGACACGATGAGCGTCTCGACGCACGTGCTGGACGCGGTGGCCGGTCGACCGGCGGCCGGGATGGCGGTGCAGCTGCTCGGCCCGGACGGCGTCGTCGCCTCCGGGACCACGGACGCCGACGGCCGCTGCCGGCTGACCGAGCAGCCGACCGCCGCCGGCGCGCACCGGCTGGTCTTCGCGACCGGGGCGTGGGCCCGCGCGCAGGGCACGGAGACGTTCTGGCCGGAGGTGGTGCTCACCTTCGCCGTCCGGGAGCCGGCGGAGCACCACCACGTGCCCCTGCTGCTCTCCCCGTTCGCCTACTCGACCTACCGGGGTTCCTGAGGCACCCCGGGGTCCGGCCGGGATCGCCGCTCTGCTGAGATCGGCGGCGTGAGCGAGCAGCGGGAGACGCTGACCTACGAGGACTTCGGTCGCGCGGCGCGCGAGCTGGCCCAGCAGGTCGCCGACGACGGGTTCGAGCCCGACCTCATCCTGTCGATCGCCCGGGGCGGGCTGTTCCTCGGCGGGGCGCTGGGCTACGCGCTGGACGTGAAGAACCTGTTCGTGATGAACGTGGAGTTCTACACCGGCGTCGACCAGCGGCTGGAGCTGCCGGTCGTGCTGCCCCCGACGCTGGACGCCGTCGACCTGACCGGCTCGCGGGTGCTGATCGCGGACGACGTCGCCGACACCGGGAAGACCCTCGAGCTCGTCGTGGACTTCTGCAGCGGGCACGTCTCCGACGTGCGCACCGCGGTGGTGTACGAGAAGCCGCGCTCGGTGGTGCGCTGCGACTACGTGTGGAAGCGGACCGACGCCTGGATCGACTTCCCCTGGTCGACGCTGCCCCCGGTGGTCTCCCGGGGCGGCTTCGACCACTAGGCCCCCTCCAGGGCACCGCCCCGACCTTGCGAGGGGTGGGGAGGAGGGGGTCCTTCAGGTCACATCACGAGCCGGTAGACGCGGAAGAAGCCGGCGTCCAGGGGGAGCACCTCCACGTCGGTGAAGCCGGCGTCCCGCGCGTAGCGGCGCAGGGTGTCCGGGCGCATCACCGCGCCGGTCGCCGCTGACGGCTCCGAGGACCGGCCGTCGGCCAGGCAGCAGAGCACGCTGTAGCCGTAGAACAGCCGCTCGGCGTCGTCCCCGGGGACGGTGAACTGCTCGGCCACCGCCTCGTCGAGCACCAGCACCGTGCCGCCGGGCCGGACCATCCGCCGCATCGCGGCGAGCACGCCGACCGGCTCGGGCATGTCGTGCACGCACTCGACGGCGACCACCAGGTCGTAGTCCGCACCGGGCTCCGTCTCCCGGACGTCGGCCGTGCGGAACGTGACCCGCTCGGCGACCCCCGCCTCCTCCGCGTTGCGGTGCGCGCGCTGCACCGAGGGCAGGTCGACGTCGAACCCGTCGACGCGGCAGCCGGGCCAGCGCCGCGCGATGGCGATCGAGCTCCACCCGTAGCCGCAGCCGACGTCGGCGACCCGGCCGCCGGCACGGAGTGCGTCGTCCACCCCGGGCACCGCCGGGAGCAGGTCGTCGACCAACGGGCCGAGGAGGAAGGGCCGGTTGGCGGCCGCCTGGGCGTCCCGGACGTCGTCCCCCAGCTCGTCCCACGACAACGTGCGCGTGCCGCGGTAGACCTCGGCCAACTGCGGCACGAAGCGCATGAACGCGACGGTGATGTCGGCCAGGGGCATCAGGTGGTCGGGGTCGAGCTCGTCGACCAGCACGGCGCGGTGCTCGGGCGGCAGGGAGAACCGGCGGTCCTCGGGCCCGGCGGCCGGGTCGTCGACGCCCAGGTAGCCGGAGACGGCCTGCTGCTCGAGCCACTCGCGCGCGTAGCGGGCGTCGGCGCCGGTGCGGTCGGCCAGTTCCGCGGCGGTCGCCGGCCCGTGGTCGGCCAGGGCGCGGTACCAGCCGAGCCGGTGGCCGAGGGCCACCGCGGCGATCTCGTAGCCGCCGACCACGGCGGCGAACAGCCGGTCGGACAGGGCGGGGAGCGGGGGCGCGGAGGTCGTCGTCATGGCCTCCGAGGGTCCTCGGACGGGCCGGACGGCGGAAGGGGCTAGCGGCGCGCGGAGGCGGTGACGGTGAACGTCGGGCCGCGGCTCACCTGGCGGGTCGGGCCGACGATCCGCTGCAGCGCCCGGCGGTGCGGCAGGTGGCTGTTGTAGACGCAGAACAGCTCACCCCCCGGCCGCAGGACCCGCGCGGCCCCGGTGAACAGCCGCTCGGCGACCGTGTCGGAGACCGTCGTCCCCAGGTGGAACGGCGGGTTGCACACGACCAGGTCGACGCTCCCGGGAGGGAGGCCGGCGGCGGCGTCGTCCCGGACGACGTGCATCCGCTCCACCAGCCCGTTCGCCGCGGCGGTGGCCCGTGCCGACGCAACGGCGGCGGCCGACTGGTCGGCGGCGGTCACCCGCAGCGCCGGGCGGGCCCGGGTGAGGGCGGCGGCGAGGACGCCGGTGCCGCAGCCGAGGTCCAGCGCCGTCGCTGCCTCCGGGACCGCGCCGGGCAGCACCGCGAGCAGGGCGCGGGTGCCGCGGTCGACCTTCGTCCCGGCGAAGGCGGCGCCGTGGGCGCAGACGGTGAGCCCGAGGTCGGCGTGCTCGCGGCAGCGCGGGAAGGAGCGGCCGCCCGGCCGCGGCCCGCGGGCGACCAGCACCCGGGACTTCTGCCTGGCCAGGGTGGCGTGCACGTCGGTGAAGGAGTCCCGGAGGACGTCGTTCATCGCGTGGGTCATGTGCTTGACCCGCCCACCCACCAGCAGGGTCACGCCCGGGTCGGCGTCCGCGGCGACGACCTCGGCGACCTCGCGGAGCGCGTCGAGGCTCTTGGGTACCTTGACCAGCACGGTCGTGGCGCCCTGCACCAGCTCGGGCCCGAGGTCGAGGGACCGGTACGACCCGGCCAGCCCCACCCGGTCGGCGTTGGCGGCCAACGCGAGCTCGCCGAGCAGGGCGTCCTGGTGCACCCGCGGCCGCGCGGCGCCGTGCAGGGCGACGGCGCCGAGGGTGAGGGCGCCGTGCGAGTCCTCCACGAGGACGACGCCCTCCGGGTGCGCGGCGATCCCGGCCGCCGCCTCGTCGAGGAGCAACCGGTCGGTGGCGTCGACGGCGACCAGGTCCGGCGCCTCGACGTCCGGCTCACGGCGGAGCCGGGCGAAGAGCTCGACGGTCATCGCATCCGGCCACCCTCCAGGGGCCCGCGCCGAGCTTGGGAGGCGTGGGGGGAAGGGTGGTCCTTCATCAGTCCGCGCTCTGCACGCCCAGGCCGATCGGACAGCTGACCCCGGTGGAGTGCACCGGGCAGTAGCCGTGGGGGACCTTGTAGAGGTACTGCTGGTGGTCCTCCTCGGCGTAGTAGAACTCGCCGAGCGGAGCGATCTCGGTGGTGATGTCGCCGTACCCGGCGGCGCGCAGCCGCTCCTGGTACGCGTCGCGGGTGGCCCGGGCGGCGGCCTCCTGCTCCGGCGTCGCGTAGTAGATCGCCGAGCGGTACTGGGTGCCGATGTCGTTGCCCTGCCGCATGCCCTGGGTCGGGTCGTGGTCCTCCCAGAACACCTTGAGCAGCTGCTCGTAGGAGATGACGGCCGGGTCGAAGACCACCAGCACCACCTCGGTGTGCCCGGTGCGGGCCGTGCACACCTCCTCGTAGGTGGGGTTCGGCGTGTGACCGCCGGCGTAGCCGGCCGCCGTGGAGTGGACGCCGGGCGTCTCCCAGAAGACCTTCTCGACACCCCAGAAGCAGCCGGCGCCGAACACGGCGGTCTGCATCCCCTCGGGGAACGGCGGCTGGATGCGGTTGCCGTTGACCGCGTGCACCTCGGGGACGCCGTACAGCGGGGCCTGGCGGCCGGCCAGGGCGTCCTCCGCGGGAACCGGCTGGGTCTTCGCGCGGGAGAAGAACATGGCTCCACTGTAGTTCGGTCGTGCGACACCGACCGCGGGCCGACCAGCTGCCCGCTCCTCCGCCATGCAGGAGTCGATCACCTGCGTCAAGGTGGCGGGACCGGGCGTCGGGCCCGGCGCCGACGAGGACAGGGAGCAGATGAGCACCGACGAGCTGACGGGACGGGTCGCACTGGTGACCGGGGCGGCGAGCGGGCTGGGCCGCGCGGTGGCGGCGACGCTGGCCGCCGCCGGTGCGACGGTGGCCCTCGGTGACGTGGACGTCGCCGGCGCCGAGAACACCCGCAAGGAGGTCGAGGCCGCCGGCGGCAGGGCCGAGGTTGTGGAGCTCGACGTCACCGACGACGACGCCCGCAAGCAGGTGGTCGCCGACCTGTTCGAGCGGCACGGCGACGGCTTCGACCTGCTCGTCAACGTGGCCGGGATCGACCGCCCGGGCTACGTCGTGGACATCGACCTGGCCGACTACCGGCAGGTGCACGCGGTCAACTGCGAGGGGCCGGTGTTCCTGACCAGCGAGTTCCTCAAGCGGGTGCAGCACCGCCCGGCGGACACCCTTGCCGACGTCGTGCACGTGACCTCGCTGTCGGCGGTCACCTCGGGCAGCGGGGCCATCGCCTACAACAGCTCCAAGGCGGCGTTCCGCAGCGCGACCCGGTGCATCCAGCGGGAACTGCGGGAGAAGGCCACGGTCGGGTCCGACGGGGTGGAGGTCCCGTTCCCGGCCCGGGTGCACAGCATCGTCCCGGCCGCCATGGACACGCCCATGATGGAGCGCTGGGGCATCCCCGGGCACCGGATGATGCCGCCGACCGACGTCGCCCGGATGGTCCTGACCGTGGTCACGATGCCGGACACGAGCTTCGTGCCCGAGGTCTTCGTGGTGCCGCGGAACGAGCCCGACTTCCCGCGGTGAGCTCACCGGCCGCCCGTTGATCATCGGCGCGTCGCCACGGACACGCGACGCCACGCCGTCCGGCCGGCAACGCGGCGATGATCAACGCGAGGGGCGGTCCACCGCCCCCCGGTTGGGCCGGCCGCTCCCGGGGCACCGGCTGGACATGTGGCTCTTCCTCACCCGCCGGTTCCGGACCTGGGTCCTGCTGACCTTCCTCGTCCCCCTCGCGACCGGGCTGCTGCGCCGCGTCGGCCAGGCGCTCGAACGTCGCAACGGGCCGTCCTCGGTGAGCAACGGCCTGCTCAAGGCGGGCGACCTGGGGGACCGCGCCCGGTCCCGGCTGCGCGGCGGCCGCCGTCGACGCTGATCCCTCGGCGACCGTGGACCCAGAGAAACCGTGGATCCCCAGCTCCCGCCCGACCCCGACACCCCCGATCCCGGCCGGGCACCGCACGCCCAGTCCCTCGAGCAGCGTGCCGCGCACGGGGACACCCGCGGCATCGCGCTGTTCTGCCACGGCGGCACCGTCGCCAGCCTCGACCCACCCCGCGAGCAGGCCCTCAGCCTCGTCCGGATGCGCGCGTTCGAGCAGTTCGTCCACCGCGCCACCGCCGACCGGGGCATCGCGACCGGGCTGCTGCGCTACCGGGTGGCCGGCTGGAACGGCGAGGCCGCCGACGCCTACCAGGACGTGCGCTGGGCGATCGAGCGGCTGCGCGACGAGCACGGCACCGACGTGCCGATCGTCCTGGTCGGCCACTCCATGGGCGGGCGCGCGGTGCTCCGGGCCGGGGGCGAGCGGTCGGTGACCGCCGTCTGCGCGCTCGCCCCGTGGACGCCGCCCGGCGAGCCGGTGATGCACCTGCGCGGCCAGACGGTCGCGATCCTGCACGGCCTCGGCGACCGCTGGGTGCCGCCGCGGCTGTCCGCGGACTTCGCCGTCCGCGCCCGCCGGGCCGGCGCCCGCGTCGCCCGCTTCACCATCGCGGGCGGCCACTCGATGATCCGCCGGTCCTCCCGGTGGCACGCCTTCGCCCGGGACGTCGTCCTCGCCGGCACCGGCCTCGCCCCGATGCGCGCGGACGTCGCCGAGGCCCTCCGGCAGCCCAGCCCGGAGGGCCTCAGCGTCCCGCTCTGATCAGGAGAACAGCGCGCTGTAGCCGTTCAACGCCGGCTGACCACCCAGGTGCGCGTACAGCACCGTCGACGACCGGTCGATCTCCCCGCGCCCGACCAGGTCGATCGTCGCGGCCATCGACTTCCCCTCGTACACCGGGTCGGTGACCATCCCCTCGGTGCGGGCGGCCAGCTCCATCGCCGCGATGGTGGTGGCGTCCGGGATCCCGTAGATGCCCGCGTGGTACCGCTCGTCCAGCTCCACGTCGGCAGCGGTCAGCTCCCGCCGCAGGCCGATCGCCTGCCCGGTGCGCTGGGCGATCCTCAGCACCTGGTCCCGCGTCTCGGCCGGCTTCGCCGACGCGTCCACGCCCAGCACCCGCCGCGGCCGGCCGCCCTGCTCCTCCAGCTGCGCGAACCCGGCGACCATCCCCGCCTGGGTCGAGCCGGTCACCGAGCACACCACGACCGTGTCGAAGAAGACCCCGAGCTCCGCCTCCTGCGCGGCGACCTCGTGCGCCCAGTTCGCGAACCCGAGCCCGCCCAGCGGGTGGTCCGAGGCGCCGGCCGGGATCGGGTACGGCTTGCCGCCGCGCTCCTCGATCTCCCGCAGCGCGGCCTCCCAGCTCTCCTTGAAGCCGATGCCGAAACCGGCCTTCACCAGCCGCACGTCGGCGCCGGCCAGCCGGCTGATGAGGATGTTCCCGACCTTGTCGTAGACCGCGTCCGGCCAGTCGACCCAGCTCTCCTGCACGAGCACGCACCTCAGGCCCACCCGCGCGGCCACCGCCGCCACCTGACGGGTGTGGTTGCTCTGCACCCCGCCGATCGACACGAGCGTGTCGCAGCCCTGCGCGAGCGCGTCGGCCACCAGGTACTCGAGCTTGCGGGTCTTGTTCCCCCCGAACGCGATGCCGGAGTTCACGTCCTCCCGCTTGGCCCAGACGGCGGCGCCTTCGAGGTGCTCGGTCAGCCGGTCCAGCCGGTGCACCGGGGACGGGCCGAACAGCAGCGGGAAACGGGGGAAGTCAGCGAGCATCGGGGGTCTCCTCCAGTTCGGACAGCAGCGCCGTCCAGATCTCGGTGGTGGTGGCGACGGCGTCCTCGACGTCGCCGGCCGCGCAGGCGGCGATCAGGCGGTCGTGCAGCGCCACGGACTCCCGTCCGTGCGCCGCGGCGAACCGCTGCCGCTCCAGCCGGCGCACCGCCGGGGTGAACCGCTCGACCGTGGCGGTCACCGCGGTGTTGCCGCACCGGTCCAGCAGGATCCGGTGCAGCTCGTCGTCCGCGACCAGGGCCGCCGGGAGGTCGTCGGCGGCCAGCGCGTCGGCGAACCGGCCGTTCGCGGCGCGCATCGCCGCGACGTCGTCCCCGGTCACCCGGCCGGCCGCCGTTCGTACGGCGAGCTCGTGCATCGCCCGGACGACGACGGCGGCGTCCCGCACCTGCCGGAGCACAAGCGGGGTGACCCGGGTGTGGCTCTGCGGCTTGGCCTCCACCAGCCCCTCGTCGGCCAGCCGCGCCAGTGCCGTGCGCACCGGTGCCACCGACAGGTCCAGCCGGGCGGCCAGCTCGGCGTCCTTGACCACGGCCCCGGGCGCCAGCTCGCCGCTGACGATGGCGTCCCGGATCAGCTGCAGCGCCTGGTCGCGCAGCAGCACGCGGAGGACGGGAGCCATCGACACAACTGACATCTCAGATGTCAGCTAGCGAGAAGTCAAGACGTCACCGGAGGTCGGGCGGCGGGTCGTCGGCCAGCCGTCCCCGCAGCAGGTCGTCGTGCTTCACGCCGTCCCCGTACCGGTACGAGCGGCGCAGCCGGCCCTCGAGCGTGAAACCCGCCTTGGCCGCCACCCGGGTCGACGCCTCGTTCTCCACGGCGTGGAAGAGCTGGACGCGATCGACCGGCAGGGCGCCGAACGCCCACCGGCACGCGGCGTCGACCACCCGCGGCGCGATCCCGCGGCCCCGGGCGGCCGGCACGGTCCAGTAGCCGATCTCCGCGTTGCCCTGAAGCCGGTCGATCGCGTGCAGGGACAGCGAGCCCAGCAGCCCGTCGGTCCCGTCGACGACCGCCCAGGACGCGTGGTCGCCCTCGCCCCACTTCCGGCGGCGGGCCAGCACCGCCCGGGCGTCGTCCAGCGACCCCGCCCCCGCGCCGTTCCAGAGCCGCAGCGCCGGGTCCCGCAGCGCAGCCCAGACGGCGGGGACGTCGTCCTCCCGCCACGGCCGCAGCAGCAGCTCCCCGACCGGCAGCTCGAACGGCTCCACGCCGGGAGCCTGGCAGGTCCACCGGCGGGGAGGGAGAGCGTGCGGACCGGGTAGGACGGCCGCATGGACCCCCTGCCGGCAGGAACGGGCGACGAGCGGACCGTGCTGGTCCGGCTCGACCCGGACCTGCGGTGGCTGCTGCCACCCCGGCTGCGGGGCGCCGGGGAGCGGGTGCTCGGGTTCGACCCGGACGCGACCGTCGGGCACCTGGTCCAGACGGCGGGCGTGCCGCTGACCGAGGTCGGGGACCTGGTCCTGGACGGGGCGCCGGCCGCGCCGGACGCCCGGACGCGGTCCGGATCCGTGATCGAGGTGCACCCGGTGCTCCGGCCGCAACCCGTCCCACCCGGCGGCTTCCTGCTCGACGTCGGCCTCGGCGCGCTGGCCCGCCGGTTGCGTCTGCTGGGGCTGGACGCCGCCTGGTCCAACGCCGCCGACGACCCGGAGCTCGTCGTCCAGACCGTCGCGGAGGACCGGGTGCTGCTCACCCAGGACCGCCGGCTGCTCATGCGCCGGGCCCTCCCGCAGGGCGCGCTGGTCCGCGGCAGCGATCCGGACGATCAACTCACCGACGTGCTGGACCGGTTCGTCCCGGTCCTCGCGCCGCTGACCCGGTGCACGGCCTGCAACGGCGCGCTGGTGCCGGTGGCCAAGGCGGAGGTGACCGCCCAGCTGGAGCCGGGCACCCGGCGCTCGTTCGACGACTTCAGCCGGTGCACCCGGTGCGGGCGCGTCTACTGGCGCGGCGCCCACGCCCGGCGGATCGACGCCCTGGTGGCACAGGCCGGCGTGGCGGGGGGGCGCCCCCGTGATGGGATCGGCGGGTGAGCGACTCCCCCGTCGTCCGGCGCGCCACGCGGGCCGACGTCCCCCGGCTGGCCGCGACGCTGGCCGCCGCCTACCCCGACTACCGGTGGACGTCCTGGGCGCTCCCCGAGGACGGCCGCACCCAGCGGCTGCACCGCTGGGCCGAGCTGTGGGGCGCGCTCGTGCCGGTCCTGGACGGGACGGCGTGGGTCACCGACGACGTCACCTCCGCCGCGTCCTGGGTCGCGCCCGACGCCGGTGCGCCCGCCGCCGACCTGCAGGCCGTCATCGACCGCGACCTGCCGCGGGTGTTCGGCCCCCGCCAGCCGGTCGTGCTCGCCAGCGAGCGGCTGGGCGCGCCGGGCCGGCCCGAGGAGCCGCACTGGTGGCTGCACGCCGTCGGCACCCGGCCGGCCGGCCGGCACCGCGGGCTCGGCGCCGCCGTGCTGCGTCCCGTGCTCGAGCGGTGCGACGCCGACGGTGTTCCGGCGGCGACCACGGTCTACACCTCCACCGCCGTCCGCTGGCTGCAGCGGTCCGGCTTCGCCGTCACCCACAGCACCCGGACCGCCGTCGACCACGAGCTGCCGATCTGGACCCTCGTGCGCCGGCCGAGCCGCGATCAGGCCGAGGCGTAGCGCAGCAGCACCACGCCGCTGCGGAACCGCCGCGACTCGAGCAGCCGCAGGGCGGGCACGCCGGTGCCGTCGGGGAACAGCCGGCGCCCGCGGCCCAGGACCACGGGGAAGACGAACAGCCGGTACTCGTCGACCAGCCCGAGGCGCACCAGGTCGTGGACGAGGGTGATGCTCCCGGTGGTGACGACGTCGCCGCCCGGCCGCTCCCGCAGGGCCCCGATCTCCTCGGCCAGCGGCCCGGCGAGCACCGTGGTGTTGGCCCACTGCGGATCGGTCAGGGTGCGGGAAACCACGTACTTCGCGACCCGGTCCAGGTGCGCGCTGACGCCGGTCCGGTCGTCGGACTGCTGCGGCCAGTAGCCGCGCATCTGCTCGAAGGTGACCCGCCCGGTCAGGAACCCGCCGGAGGCGGCGGCCTGCTCCTGCACCGCCGCGAGCTGGTCGGCGTCGTCCGCCCCGCCGGCGGGCGCGAACCACCCGCCGTCGGCCTCGACGACGCCGTCCAGGGCGATGTTCTCGGTGATCACGATCCGGCCCACGGGGCTCCCCTCCCGCTACGTTGAGCGGCCCGCTCCCACTCTCCGGAGGATGACATGCCCTCTCGTCTCAACCCCTACATCAACTTCCCGAACTCGGCCCGCGAGGCGCTGGACTTCTACCGCGGGGTGTTCGGCGGGGAGGTGTCCCTGAGCACCTTCGGCGAGAGCGGCGGCGCCGAGGGCCCCGATGCGGACAAGATCATGCACGGTCAGCTGGAGACGCCGGCCGGCTACACGCTGATGGTCTCGGACACCCCCACGGGCATGGAGCTCAGCACCGGCTCGAACGTCTCGATCAGCCTCAGCGGGGACGACACCGAGGAGCTGCGCGGGTACTTCACGAAGCTCTCCGAGGGCGGCGCCGTCACCGTGCCGCTGGAGAAGCAGATGTGGGGCGACGAGTTCGGCATGTGCGTGGACCGGTTCGGCATCGCGTGGATGGTCAACATCGCAGGCGCGGCCACCTGACGCCCACCGAGGCAAGGCTGACCTGACCCCCGGGGGCCACAGGTCGGCCCCCGCGGTCCCCCCGGGCCGGGCAGAGCAGGAGAGCCAGCCCAACCACGCAGCCCGGGGGTCGTGCCGTGTACCTGTCCAAGACCGAGGCCGCCGTCCTGTCGACCACCGTGGTCGGCAGCCGGCCCCCCGCCGTCCGGACCCGGCGGCGGCTGTGGCCGCTGCTCGGCCCCGCGTTCGTCGCGGCGGTGGCCTACGTCGACCCCGGGAACTTCGCGACCAACTTCTCCGGTGGCGCCTCGTTCGGCTACACCCTGCTGTGGGTGATCGTCGCGGCCAACCTCATGGCGATGCTCATCCAGGCGCTCACCGCCAAGCTGGGCCTGGCGACCGGCCGTGACCTGGCCAGCAACTGCCGGGCCCGGTTCCCCCGGCCGGTCACCTGGGGGCTGTGGGCGCAGGCCGAGGCGGTCGCCGTCGCCACCGACCTGGCCGAGATCGTCGGCGGCGCGGTCGCGCTCTACCTGCTCTTCGGGGTGCCGCTGCCGATCGGCGGGGTGATCACCGCCGTCGTCGCCTTCGTGCTGCTGGCCGCCCAGTCCCGCGGGTACCGCCCGTTCGAGCGGGTGATCGCCGGGCTGCTGCTGGTCATCGGCGGCGGCTTCGCCTACACGCTGGTCGCCTCCGGGGTCGACGCCGGAGGCGTGGCCTCGGGGCTGGTGCCCGGCTTCGCCGGCACCGACAGCCTCCTGCTGGCCACCGGCATCCTCGGGGCGACGGTGATGCCGCACGTCATCTACGTGCACTCCGCGCTCACCCCCGGCCGGTACGGCGACTCGATCACCGCCGGGCGCAGCAAGGCCGGTCGCGGCCGGCTGCTGCGCGCCCAGCGCCTCGACGTGCTGCTCGCCATGGGCCTCGCCGGCCTGGTGAACGCCGCGATGCTGGTGATCGCCGCGCAGCTGTTCACCGGGGACACCGCCATCAGCTCGCTGGAGAGCGTGCACGCCGGCCTGGGCGCCCAGCTGGGCAGCGGAGCGGCGCTCGCCTTCGCGATCGCCCTGCTGGCCTCGGGGTTCGCCGCCTCCTCGGTCGGCACGCACGCCGGTCAGGTCGTGATGGCCGGGTTCCTGCGCCGGCACATCCCCGTGCTCGTCCGCCGGCTGATCACCCTGGCCCCGGCCCTGCTCGTGCTCGGGCTGGGCGGCGACCCGACGACCGCGCTGGTCTGGTCGCAGGTGGTGCTCTCCTTCGGCATCCCGTTCGCCCTGGTCCCGCTGCTGTGGCTGACCAGCCGCCGCGACGTGATGGGCGCCTGGGTGAACCGGCGGGTCACCACGCTCGCGGGCGCGGTCGTGGCCGCGCTGATCATCGGGCTGAACGGCTACCTGCTGGTGAGCTTCGTCCGCTGATGGCGGCCATGTTGGCCAACATGGCCGACGGTCAGTCCGAGGCCTCCTCCGGGAACAGCGGGAAGCCGCTCTCGATCCCGGCGTCGAGCACCGCGGTG
The DNA here is from genome assembly GCF_041028325.1 of Modestobacter sp. I12A-02662. Classification (NCBI taxonomy): domain Bacteria; kingdom Bacillati; phylum Actinomycetota; class Actinomycetes; order Geodermatophilales; family Geodermatophilaceae; genus Modestobacter; species Modestobacter sp. I12A-02662. The sequence continues at coordinate 28,726 of NZ_JABGDE010000014.1, forward strand.
GCCGGGCCGCCGGCCCTCCGGACGGCGGCCGGGTCGATGAGCAGCTCGATGCCGTCGCCCTCCGGCCGCGGGCCGGCGGACCGGACGACGGCGGCGTGCTCGCGGCCCAGCCGCTCGGCCTCTCCCCGCAGGTCGCCGGGGCGGAACTCGGTCGGCTCCACCACCACGGTCAGGCCGGGGCCGGCCCGGTCGACGACCCGCCGCACCTCGGGCGGCGGCTCGCCGAACCAGCGGACGGTCAGCCGGGTGCGGTCGAGGCTGAGACCCGGCGTGCCGAAGTCGGGTGAGTCCCCGGCGGCCGCGCTCAGGCGCTCGAGCAGGTCGTAGACCTCCGGGCGGGTGCCCGGGTACACGACGTACTCGCCGTGGGCCACGCCCGGGGACGGGGCCGCGGACCGGCGCGGCTGCTTGCGCGGGGACATGCCCCGATCATCGGGGAACTCCGGCCCGGCGCACCTCGTTGACCCCCGGTCCGTCCCACCGCGTCCATCCCCGGCCCGCCCACCGTGGAGGTCCCGTGCTGCCCCTGCCCTCGCTGACCGACCAGGCCGAGCGCCTCGCCGCCCTGTCGATCCCCGGACTCCCCGTCGCGGAGCTCCGCGCGGCCGCCGACACCGGTCCCGACGGCAGCCTGCTCGCCGTCCACCCCACCTGCCTGCCCGCGTCCCGGCTCGCCGAGTGCGTCGAGCGCGAGGGCAGGCGGGGCTTCGTCGTCGCGGACATGACCGACGTCGACGCCTTCTCCCCCATCCCGGAGGCCGCGCTCCCCGACGCGCCGGTCTACGTCGTCTCCGCCCCCGACCGGGGGGACGCGATGGCCAACTGGAGCCCCGACGAGGCGCTGCCGGCCCTCACCGCGGCGGGCCGCTCCCCGCTCACGCTGACCGAGGGCCTGCACTGGCTGCTCCAGCAACCGGCCGCGCTGGACCGCAACCACTGCTTCATGACGATCGGCTCGCGGCTGCGCCGTCCCGACGGGCGGCTCGACACCCGCACCCCGGCGCTCTGGCTCAGCAACGGCACCGGCCGGGACGGCCGGGAGCGGCGCCATGCACCTAAGGTCGGCTGGTGCTGGGCCGGCAACCGGCACACGTGGCTGGGCTTCGCCTCCACCGCCGGCCGGACCGCACCGATGAGATCCGCGACCGACGAGGGTCTCCTCGACGACACCACCACCGGCCGGGTCTCCCCGGTCTCCTGAAGGGCAGGCGCATGGGCGCGATCAAGGTCCACGAGTTCACCACCGTCGACGGCGTGGTCGACGCCCCGATGTGGACGGTCGAGTACGGCTTCCCCGACGACCTGGCCGCCTCCATCGGCGCGCTGACGGCGTCGGCGTCCGGCATCCTGCTCGGCCGCACCACCTTCGAGATGTTCGCGCCGGCCTGGTCCACCCGGACGGCGGAGGACGACGAGGGCGCCCCCTTCTTCAACGACACCCGCAAGTACGTGGTGACCTCCACGCTCGCCGACGCCGAGTCCGTGTGGGCGAACTCGACCGTCCTCGGGGGCTACGACGCCGGCCGGATCCGCGCACTGAAGGAGGAGACGGACGGCGACCTGTACGTCAGCGGCAGCGCCACCCTGGTGCGGGCGCTGCTCGCCGACGGCCTGGTCGACGAGCTGCACCTGTACGTCTACCCGCTCGCCGTCGGGACCGGGATCCGGCTGTTCCCCGACGGCGCACCGCAGACGCCGCTGTCGCTGCTCGGCGCGGAGCGGCTGAGCAACGGGGTCGCCCACCTCACCTACGGGCCGGCAGCCGGCTGACTCCCCACCCCCGTGCCGGCCGCCCGTCCGGATCGGCCACGCTCTGGGCATGGAGATCTCCGGAGCGCGGATCTGGGTCACCGGCGCGTCGGCCGGCATCGGGGCTGCGCTGGCCCGGGAGCTGGCCGACCGCGGGGCCCGGGTGGCGATCAGTGCGCGCAACGCCGAGCAGCTGGCCGAGGTCGCTGGGGACCGGATGGTCGCCGTGCCGGTCGACGTCACCGACCGCGCCGCCACCGTCGCGGCCGGCGAGCGGGTGCGGGAGGCGCTCGGCGGGCTGGACGTCGCCGTCCTGAACGCGGGGACGTGGTCGCGGTTCCACGTGGAACCCTGGGACTCCGCGCTGTTCGCCGAGCACCTGCAGGTCAACGTGCTAGGGGCGGTGCACTCGATGGAGGCCGTCGTCCCCCGGATGCTGGCGGAGGGGCGCGGGCGGGTCGTCGGGGTGGCGTCGGTCGCCGGCTACCGCGGCCTGCCGGGGTCGGAGGCCTACAACGCCGGCAAGGCGGCGCTGATCAACCTGCTGGAGAGCCTGCGCGGGTCGCTCGCGCCGCAGGGCGTCGTCGTCCAGCTGGTGAACCCCGGCTTCGTCCGCACCCGGATGACCGACCGGAACCGGTTCCCGATGCCGTTCCTGATCGAGGTGGACCAGGCCGCCCGGACGATCGCCGACGGCATCGCCCGGGACAAGGCGGAGATCGTCTTCCCGGTGCCGATGATGCTGCTCATGAAGGCGGCCCGGCTGGTGCCGGTCCGCGCCTGGACGGCGCTCACCGCCGGCCTGGCCCGACGGGGACTGCACGGCGGCCCGGAGCGCCGGGCGACCCCCTGAGCATCAGTCCGGGACGGCGGCCGTCCTGCGCCGGCCGACGACGAGGGCCAGGACGCCGCCCGCCACCAGCAGCGCGCCGAACAGCAGCACGGAGAGCGCCGAGAAGCCGGTGTGGGCCAGGCCGTCGGCCGGGCTCGCGGTCGCCGGGTGCGGTGCGCCGGTCGCCGCGGCTGCCGTCGCCGCCGCGCCGGTCGTCGACGCGCCGGTCGCCCCTGCGGCCGGGTCACCGGGGCCGTGATCGGGGTCGGCGCCCCCGTGGCCGCGGGTGGCCCCACCGTCGCGGGCGCCGGGTCGGGAGCCGGCTGCACCGCGGGGGGCACCGCAGGTCCACCCCCGCCACCCGGCGGGGCGGCGGGCACCACGGCCGCGGCGAAGGTGGTCGGCGCCGAGGTGCCGGCGCTGTTGGTCGCGGTCACCGCGAACCGGTAGCTCATCCCGTTGGTCAGGCCGGTCACCGTGCACGACGTCCCACCGGTCGTGCAGCTCCGGTCATCGGTGGCCGCCGCCGTGGCGACCATCGCGCGCATCACCCGCGCCCCGGTGCCGGCCACGGCCACCCGCCCTCCGGGGCCCGCACCCCCGACCGTCACCGCCGAGCCGCCCACCGCGGGAGTGGCCACCACCGTGTACTCGGACACCGGCGCGCCGCCGTCGTCGGCCGGCGGCTGCCAGGACACCGCGGCCTGCCCGTCCCCGGGCACCACTGCGACCTCGGTCGGCGGACCCGGCGCGGTCACCGCCGGCGCCACCGGAGCCGCGGCCACCGTGCCCGAGACGGCTCCGGACCCCAGCGCGTTCACCGCCCGGACGACGATGTCGTAACTCGTGCCGTTGACCAGCGACTCACCGTCGGACCCCGTCACGACGGTGGCCGTGAGCCGGCTCCCGGCCGTCGCCGCCGCCAGTGCGGCCCAGGTCGTGCCGCCGTCGGTGCTCACCTCGTAGCCGGTCACGGGTGACCCGCCGTCGCGGGCCGGCGGCTCGAACGACAGCCCGAGCGCCCGGTCCTGCCCGGTCGCGGTCAGGTCGCCGACGGCGGCAGGCGGGGAGGACACCGCCACCCGGGCGATCGCCGTCCTCGCCAGCGAGATCGCCCAGACCCGGGAGCCCGCCGCGTCGACGACCAGGGAGCCGGGCATGAATCCGGCGGCAACCGTGACCCAGGGCGACGTCACCGTTCCCCCGTCACCGATCTTCACGATGCCGTCGACGTCCATGAGGGTGGCGTAGACGTCCCCGTCCCCGTCGACGGCGATGCCGCCGGGCCTCCCGGCGACGGTCACCCACGCTGCGGTCAGCACGCCATCGGCCGAGATGCGGCTGATCGAGCCGTTGAAGTCGGCGAAGTAGCCGGTGCCGTCGGGGGCGTACGCCACCCCCGCCGCGTACGTCCCCGTGGCACCGCGGACGACGGTGGGGACCCCGTCGGCGTCGATCCGGGTCACGGTGCCGTCGTAGCTGGCCATCAGCACCCCACCGCCCGGATGCGAGGCGAGGTACCAGGGCCGCGTCGCAACGGTGGCCCAGGCGCCGGTGACGGTCCCGTCGGAGGCCACCTTGGAGACCGTCCGCGTGAGGTAGTTCGCCGTGTACAGGTTGCCGGCCGCGTCGACGCTCAGGTCGACCGGGCCCCCGGGAACACTCACCCAGGCGGGGTCGGCCGTGCCGTCGGGCGCGATCCTGGCGATCGTGTCGCCCCCGGCCCCCCACTGGGCGCTGTAGACGGTGCCGTCCGGTGCGACGACGATGCCGCCCGGCCCGCCGGGCACCGCCGTCGGGGGGCCTGCCGCGGTGCCCGCGTCGGTGATCCGGGAGACGGCGTTGTCGTACCAGTGGCTGACGTGGACGGTGCCGTCCGGGGCCAGTGCCACCTGCTCGGGCTGACCTGCGTCCAGCGGGAACTCGGTGACCGTCGTCGCGGCCGCGGCGGGCGGCGCGACGACGGTGCCCAGGCCCACCGGCAGCACGGCCGCTGCGGTCAGCACCGCGACCCAGGCCGCGAGTCGACGGCGACCGGGCAGGACCCCACGCAACCGAGAGCTCACGGGCGCACCACCCCTGCCCTCAGTCCCGGACCGGGGACGCGGACCTGCGCCGGCCGGCAGCGAGCGCGAGTCCGCCGGCGGCGAGCAGGAGGGACGCCACCAGGAGCGCGACGAGCACGGGGAACCCGGTGTAGGCCAGGCCCCCGGCCGGGCTCGCGGTCGCCGGGCGCGGAGCGGTCGTCCCCGCCGCCCCGGCCGGCGGCGTCACGGTCGTCGGCGCCGGGGTCGTCGCTGGCAGCCCTGCTGGGGCACCGGCCGGCGCCGTCGGCACCACCGCGGCGAGGATGGCCGTCGCCAGCGAGGTCCCGGCGCTGTTCGTCGCCGTCACGGTGAACCGGTAGCTCACCCCGTTGGTCAGCCCGGTCACCGTGCAGGAGGTCCCGGTCGTGGTGCAGCTGCGCTCCTCACCGATCACCACGGTGTCGGCCGCCAGCGCCAGCCGCTCCCCACCCAGCCCGGTGGCAGCGACCCGGTTCCCGCGCAGGGCCGCCGGAGCGATCGCCGCTCCGCCTCCCGCCCGCTCGGGGGCGGCCACGACCGTGTACCCGGAGATCGGCGAGCCACCATCGTGGACCGGCGGGGTCCAGGAGACCGTGGCCTGCCCGTCCCCGGATGTCACGGTGACCTCGGCCGGCGGACCAGGAGCGGTCACCGGCGGGGCCGGCGGGGCCGCGGGGGCCGCGGGGGCCGCCGGCGCCACCGGGGCCGCGGCCGCCCCTGAGTCCGCACCCACACCCGCCGCGTTCAGCGCCCGCACCACCACGGCGTAGCTCGTGCCGTTCACCAGCGCGCCGCCGCCCGACGCCGTCGCGACGGTCGCCGTCAGCCGGCCGCCGGCAACCGCCGTGGCCAGCGACGCCCAGGTCGCGCCGCCGTCGGTGCTCACCTGGTAGCCGGTCACCGCCGACCCCCCGGTGCTGGCCGGGGCGTCGAAGACCAGCTCCAGCGCCGCGTCGCGCCCCGTCACGGCCAGGGCGCCGACCGCGCCGGGGACGGTCCGCGGGGTGGCGGCCTCCGTGGTCGACACGGCACCGGTGCCCGCGGCGTTCAGCGCCCGCACCACCACGTCGTAGCTCGTGCCGTTCACCAGGGCGCTCCCGGCTGAGGTGGCGCTGAGGACCGCGGTCAGCCGGCCACCGGCGGTGGCGGGCGACACCGCGACCCACGTCGTCCCGCCGTCGGTGCTGGCCTCGTAGCCGGTCACCGCCGACCCGCCGTCGCTGGTCGGGGCATCGAAGGACAGGGCCAGCGCCTCGTGCTGCCCGGTCACGGCCAGGGCGCCCACCGCGCTCGGCGGGAGCGTCTCGACCACCCGGGTGATCCCGGTGGTGTTCAGTCCCGCAGTCCAGAGCCGGCTGCCCGCCGCGTTGACGGCCACCCAACCGGGCTGGAGTGACGGGGTGAGCAGGGCCCACGCCGCGTCGACCGTGCCGTCCGGGGAGACCTTGGCGATGGCGCCGGGCGAGGCCAGGCTGACGTAGACGTCGCCGTCGCCGTCCACCGCGATGCCGCCCGGGGCCCTCGGGACCGTCGCCCATGCGGGGGTGACCACCCCGGCGTGTGTGATGCGGGTGATCGTCCCGTCGGGGTCGACGACGTACGCCGTCCCGTCGGGACCCGCCGCGACCCCGACCGGCGTCGACCCTGTCGCGCCGCGCAGCACCGTCGCCGCGCCGTTGGCGTCCAGGCGGGTCAGGCTGCCGTTGCTGTTCGCGGTGACGACCCCGCCCAGCGGGTCAGCGGCGAGGAGGACCGGCTGGGCCCCCACCGGCCCCCACGCCCCCGTGACGGTGCCGTCGGGGGCCACCTTGGTGACGTTCGCCCCGCCGGGGTTGCCCGTGTACAGGTTCCCGGCTGGGTCGATCGCCAGGGCGTAGGCGTTGTACGGCAAGGACGCCCAGGCGGGGGTGACCTGCCCGTCCGGGGCGATCCTGGCGATGGTCTTGCCGAGGAACTGAGCCGTGTAGACCGTGCCGTCCGCCGCCGCGACGATGCCCATGGGCATCCCCCCGACCGACGCGACGACCTCGGTCACCACACCGCCGTCGGTGACCCGGGACACCGTGTTGGCGTTGGCGTTGCTGTTGTAGGCGGAGCCCTCCGGCGTCAGCGCGATGCGGGCCACACCTCCCGCCGGCATGGTGAAGTCCGTCGCCGTCGTCGCCGCCACGGCGGGGGGTGCGACGACCGTGGCCAGGCCGACCGGCAGCACGGTCGCCGCCGTCAGCGCCGCGACCCATGCCGCGAGCCGGCTGCGAGTCGGCCGGTGCTTCGGCCGGCGAGCGGGCCGTCTGGTCATCACGGACGGAACGTAGGGCGCGACGCGTGGGATCGAGCCCAAGGACTCGCCACACCAGTCACTATCGGTCAGCGACCACACCCGGGAGGTGACTTGGCGACTCGGTCACCTCCCGCCGGGGTCAGTCCTTGGGGCCGCCCGCCACGTAGATCACCTGGCCGGACACGAAACCGGCGCCCTCGCTGCACAGGAACGACGCGGTGTGCGCGATGTCGTCGGGCTGGCCCATGCGGCCCACCGGGATCTGCTGGGCCGCCATCTCCCTGAACTGCTCGAACGGGATCCCCAGCCGCTCGGCGGTCGCCGCGGTCATCTCGGTCTCGATGAACCCGGGTGCGATGGCGTTGGCCGTGACGTTGAAGCGGCCCAGCTCGATGGCGAGGGTCTTGGTGAAGCCCTGCAGGCCTGCCTTGGCGGCGGAGTAGTTGACCTGGCCGCGGTTGCCCAGCGCCGAGGTGCTCGACAGGTTCACGATCCGGCCCCACCCGGCCGCGACCATGTGCTGCTGCGCCGCCCGGGTCATCAGGAAGGAGCCCCGCAGGTGCACGCCCATCACGGCGTCCCAGTCGTCGACGCTCATCTTGAACAGCAGGTTGTCGCGGATGATCCCGGCGTTGTTGACCAGCACGGTCGGGGCGCCGAGCTCGTCGGCGACCCGCTCCACCGCCGCGGTGACCGAGGCCTCGTCGGCGACGTCCGCGCCCACCGCGAGCGCCTCGCCGCCCGCACCGGTGATCGCCTCGACCGTGCCGGCGCACGCGGCCTCGTCGAGGTCGAGCACCGCGACCTGCATGCCGTCCGAGCCGAGCCGCCGGGCGATGGCCGCGCCGATGCCGCGCGCTGCCCCGGTGACGATCGCCGTCCTGTGCTGTGCCACTGCGTTCTCCTCGCCCAGTCGCTGCGTGGCGGCCGGCGGCCGCCACGTCTCCGCGCATTCCATCAAGCCGCCTCGGACCGGCGGACGACGGTGCCCCCGGCGGCCCTCAGGCCCCGCGCCACGCGGCGTCGAAGAAGCCGACCTCCAGCTGCATCGCCCGCCGGTAGGCCCGCCGCAGCGCCGGGGAGTCCGGGCCGGCGTCGAGCAGCGCCTCGAGCGTGCGGGCGAGCTCCTCGAACCCGGGGTCGGCGTAGGTGTCGACCCACTCGGTGTAGTCGCCGCGGGCCTGCCCGGCGAGCGCCTGACCGAGGTGCGCGTACAGCCGCATGCACGGCGTCATCGCGGCGCAGGTCAGGTCCGCGCTGCCCACCGCGGCGGTGGCCACCAGGAAGTCGGTGTAGGCCGACGTCGCGGGCAGCGGTTCCACCGCGGCCAGGTCGATCCCCCACCGCTCGGCGTACGCCGCGTGCAGCCGCAGCTCCTCGCGCACCCCGGCGAGCAGGTCGGCGAACGCGTCGAGGCCGGCCCGGTCCCGGCTGTGGACGACGCCGAGCGCGTACCCGCGGGCGAACGCCTCCAGGAAGAACGCGTCCTGGGCCACGTAGCCGGCGAACCGCTCCCGGGGCAGCGAGCCGTCGGCGATGCCCTGCACGAACGGATGGGCCAGCGCGGCCGCGGCCAGGTCGGCGTTCGCCGTCCACAGCTCTCCGGACAGGCTCATCCCGCCGCCAGCGCCATGTCCCAGAACGCGACCTCGGCGGCCACCACCTCGTCGAACACCGCCTCCGGCTCGGCGGCGGGCAGCGCGTCGGCCGCCGCCGCGAGCCCGGCCACGTACCCGGCGAACCCCGGGACGGTCCAGTGCTCGACGAACTCCCGGTAGACCGGCGCGCCGGGGAGCGCGCCGGACCAGGCGTCCAGGTAGGTGCGCTCGATCGTCCACAGCGCGGTCAGCGCGGTCGGCACGTCGGCCCCCTCGAGCCGGGCCAGCAGCGCGGCGTAGCCGCGGGTGGCCGGCAGCGCCGGAGCGGCCAGGTCCAGCCCGCGCCCGGCGGCCAGCTCCTCGAACCAGGCCAGCTCCTCGACCAGCGCGACCGCCCCGCCGGCGAGCACGGCCTGCGCCGGCCGCGGCGCCCGGGCGAGCAGCCGGGCCTGGAACCGCAGCAGGTCGGCGACGAACCGGGCGTCCTGCACGAGCCAGGTGTCGAACGCCGCCACCGGCACGCTGCCGTCGCGCACGCCGCGCAGGAACGGGTGGTCCGTGGCGTCGCGCCAGGCGTCGGCACGGCGGGCGGGGAGATCGGCGACCGGCACGGCGCGGACTCTACGAGGTGGCTAGGGTGACCCCTGTCATGGCTGGAGGCCATGTGCGGGAGCTCGGGCAGACCGGGCTGAGAGGGCGGCTGAGCGCCGCCGACCGCTGGAACCTGACCGGGTAATGCCGGCGTAGGGAGCGTCTCGTGAGCGTTGGCTCGACCACCCGTCCGTCCGCGGCCCGGGGGGACGCACCGCTCACCCTGGCCGAGCGCCCGCCGCGCACCCTGGGCCTGCGCGACTCGCTGGGCCTGTGGGGCAACCTCGGCATCAGCCTGCTGCTGCCGGTCGCCGCCGTCTTCGTCGTCCTCCCCGACGGCTCGCTGGGCACGTCCCTCGCCGCGATCGTCGTCGGGGCGCTCATCGGCGGGACCCTGCTGGGGCTGGCCGCGGCGGCCGGCGCCCGCGAGCAGGTGCCTGCCATGGTGCTGCTGCGCGGGCTGCTCGGCCGGCGCAGCTCCTACCTGCCGACCGCGCTGAACCTCGTGCAGTGCATCGGCTGGGCCACGTTCGAGATCGTGATCATCGCCGAGGCCGCGTCCCGGGTGCTCGACGCGCCGCGCTGGCCGTTCGCGCTCGCCGCCGGCGTGCTGGCCACCGCCATGGCCCTGCGCCCGCTCGGCGTCGTCCGGGTGCTCGCCCGGTACGCCGTCTGGGCGGCCCTGGCCGCGCTGGCCTACCTGTTCGCCCAGGTCCTGGCCGAGCCGCTGCCGCCGATCAGCGGCGGCGGGGCGACGTCGTTCTGGACGGCAGCCGACATCGTCATCGCGCTGCCGATCTCCTGGCTGCCGCTGGCCGCCGACTACACCCGGCACGCCCGCAGCGCCCGGATCGCGGGGGTCGGGGCGGGCGTCGGCTACGGCCTCGCCACCGTCGTCATGTTCACCCTCGGCGTGCTGGCGCTGGCCGCCTACGGCAGCTCCGGCCTGGACGTCGTCGACGCGCTGCTCGCCGTGCCGCTGGGCGCGCTGGCCGTGCTCGTCCTGGTGGTCGTCGAGCTCGACGAGGCCTTCGCCAACCTCTACTCGACGGCGGTGTCCGCCCAGAACGTGGTGGCCCGGGCCGACCGCCGGCTGCTGGCGCTGGCCGTCGGCACCGCGGCGACCGTGCTGGCGCTGACCTTCGACATCGCCGCCTACGAGCCGTTCCTCTTCCTGATCGGCGCGGTGTTCGTGCCGCTGGCCGGGGTGTTCGTGGTGGCGTACTGGCTGGTGCCCCGGGGCGCCTGGGACACCTCCGACAGCGCACCCGCCCGGCCGGCGCTGCTGGTGCCCTGGGCGGCCGGCTTCGTCGCCTACCAGCTGACCCTGCCCACGTACCTCACCGGCCCGGGCGCCGGCTGGACCGCGTGGTGGACCGCGCGGCAGACCGACCTCGGCATCGACCCGGCCAACGGCTGGTCGGCGTCGCTGGTCAGCCTGGCCGTCGCGGTGCTGCTGACCGCGGCGGTGCTGCTCCCCGCGGCGGCGCGCGGGCGACGCCGGTGAGCCGCCCCCTCGGGCCGCTGCACGTGCTCACCGACGCGCGCGGTGGGCCGGCCGCGCTCGCCGCGGTCGAGGCCGCGGTCGCCGCCGGCGCGCCGGTCGTGCAGGTCCGCGCCAAGGGCAGCACCGACCGGGAGCTGTACGCGTTCGCCCGGGCGGTGGTCGAGGTCTGCGCCGCCGCCGGGGCCACCTGCCTGGTCAACGACCGGGTCGACGTCGCGCTGGCGGCCGGGGCCGACGGCACGCACCTGGGCGCCGACGACCTGCCGCTGGCCGCGGCCCGCCGGGTGGCCGGCCCCGGCCACCTGCTCGGCGGCACCGCCCGCGACCCCGCGCGGGCGCGGCTGCTCGTCGCGGAGGGTGCCGACTACCTCGGGGTCGGCCCGGCGTGGCCGACCAGCACCAAGACCGGGCTCCCCGACGCGCTCGGCCCGGCCGGGGTGCGCGCGGTGGCGACGGCGGTCGACGTGCCGGTCATCGCGATCGGCGGCGTGACCGTCGCGCGGGTCGCCGACCTGCTGGCCGCCGGAGCCGCCGGGGTGGCCGTGGTCGGTGCGGTGTCCGCGGCGCCCGACCCCCGCGCGGCCACCCGGGAGCTGCTGCGCGCGCTGGGTGCTCGATGACCGGCGGCGACTGGGTGACCGGCGACGTCGCCGTCGCCGGCGGCGGGCTGGTCGGCCTGGCGGTGGCCTGGCGGGCGGCCCAGCGCGGCCTCGGGGTGACCGTCGTGGACGACGCGCCCGGCAGCGGGGCCTCCGCGGCCGCCGCGGGCATGCTCGCGCCGGTCACCGAGGCGTCCTACGGCGAGGAGGCGCTGCTGCGGCTGTGCGCCGCCTCGCTGCAGCGCTACCCGGCCTTCGCCGCGGAGCTGGAGGAGGCGACCGGTCTGCCCGTCGGCCTGCGCACCGCCGGCACCCTCGTCGTCGGGTTCGACGAGGACGACGTCCGCCAGCTGGACGTCCTGCACGGCTTCCAGCGGGAGCTGGGGCTGGCCGCCGAGCGGCTGACGCCGCGGGCCGCCCGCCGCCGCGAGCCGTCGCTCACCCCGCGGGTGCGCGGCGGTCTCGCGGTGGACGGCGACCACTCCGTCGACGGCCGGGCCCTGCACCGCGCGCTGCTGGCCGCCGCCACCGCGGCCGGGGTCCGGGTGCTGCGGCAGCGGGTCGCCGGGCTGCTGGTCGACGGCGGCCGGGCGGCGGGTCTGCGGCTGGACGACGGCGCCCGGCTGGCCGCGGGCAACGTCGTCCTGGCCCTGGGAGCCCGCAGCGCGACGCTGCCCGGCGTCCCGCCGCTGCCGGTGCGCCCGGTCAAGGGGCAGATCCTGCGGATGGCCGGCGCGGCGGGGCTGCTGGAGGGCACCGTGCGGGCGCTGGTCCGCGGCCGGCACGTCTACCTGGTGCCCTACGGCGGCGACCGGCTCATCGTCGGGGCCACCGTCGAGGACCGCGGCTTCGACGCGACCGTGACCGCCGGCGGCGTGCACGACCTGCTGCACGACGCCATCGAGGTGGTGCCGGCGGTCAGCGAGCTGGAGCTCACCGAGACGCTGGCCCGCTGGCGCCCGGGGACCCCGGACAACGCCCCGGTGCTGGGGCCCTCATCGCTCCCCGGCCTGGTGCTGGCCACCGGCCACCACCGCAACGGCGTGCTGCTCACCCCGGTGACCGGCGAGGTGGTCGCCGAGCTGCTCGCCACCGGCGTGCTCCCCGGGCTCGCCGCTCCCTTCACCGCCGAGAGGTTCACCCACCGATGAGCGTTCCCGTCACCGTCAACGGCGCGGCGGCCGACCTGGCCGCCGGCACCACCGTCGCCGACCTGGTCGCCGCGCGCAGCGGCGGGCACGACCGGGTCGCCGTCGCCCGCAACGGCGACGTCGTCCCGCGCAGCAGCTGGCCGTCGACGTCCCTGCAGCCCGGGGACGTCGTCGAGGTGCTCGCCCCCACCGCAGGAGGATGACCATGACCACCACTGAGCTCGCCCCCACGCCCGTCGGCGACCCGCTGACCATCGCCGGGGAGACCTTCACCTCCCGGCTGCTGCTGGGCACCGGCGGCGTGCCGAGCCTGGAGGTCCTCGACCGCGCGCTGCGCGCGTCCGGCACCGGGTTGGTGACCGTCGCGCTGCGCCGGGTGGAGGCCTCCACCAGCGGCGCGATGCTCGAGGTGCTCGACCGCTGCGGGGTGCGGCTGCTGCCCAACACCGCCGGCTGCCGGACCGCCCGGGAGGCAGTGCTGACCGCCCGGCTGGCCCGCGAGGCGTTCGGCACCGACTGGGTGAAGCTGGAGGTCATCGGCGACGAGCAGACCCTGCTGCCGGACGCGGTCGAGCTGCTCGACGCCGCCGAGCAGCTCGTCGCCGAGGGGTTCACCGTGCTCGCCTACACGACCGACGACCCGGTGCTCGGCCGGCGGCTGGCCGACACCGGCTGCGCCGCGGTGATGCCCCTCGGGTCGCCGATCGGCAGCGGCCTGGGCATCCGCAACCCGCACTCGATCGCGCTGCTGCGGGAGGCGGTCGACGTCCCGGTCGTGCTGGACGCCGGGATCGGCACCGCCTCGGACGCCGCTCTCGCGATGGAGCTCGGCTGCGACGCCGTGCTGCTGGCCTCGGCGGTCACCCGGGCCCGCGATCCGGAGCGGATGGCGCACGCCATGCGGCAGGCGGTCGAGGCCGGGCGGCTGGCGCGCACCGCCGGGCGGATCCCGCGCCGGTGGCACGCGGAGGCCTCCACCCCGATGGCCGGCCTGCCCGAGCTGTGACCGCGCTGCCCCGGCTGCTCGTCCTCACCGACCGCACCCGCTGTGCCGGGTCCCTGACCGGCACGGTGGCCGCGGCGGTCGCGGCCGGCGCCCGGGCGGTGGTCCTGCGGGAGAAGGACCTGCCCGCCGCCGAGCGCGCGCGGCTGGCCGCGCAACTGCAGGAGGTGCTCGACCCGGTCGGCGGGGTGCTGGTCGTCGCCGGTGCCGATCCGACCGGGACGGCCGACGCCGTCCACCTGGCGGCGGGCGACCCGTTCCCCTCCCCCCGCCCGGCGCTGGTCGGCCGGTCCTGCCACGACCGGGCGGAGGTGGCGCAGGCCGCCGCGGAGGGCTGCGACTGGGTGTTCGTCTCCCCCGTCTTCCCCACCTCCTCCAAGCCGGGCTACGGCCCGGCGCTCGGCCCGGCCGGACTGGCCGCGCTGGTCGCGGGAGCACCTCCGGCGTACGCGCTGGGCGGGGTCCGCCCCGGGGACGTCGGCGCGTGCCTGGCCGCGGGCGCCGCCGGCATCGCGGTCATGGGCGCCGTCATGGCCGACCCGGGCTCGGTGCGGGCGTACCTGGGCTCCCTCCCGGCCGGCCGGCCCACCCGAGCCCCCCGCCGCGACCGGGCGGAGGCCCTGCGGCACGATTGAGGCGCGACTCACAGCCCGGGCGGGGTTTGACGGCGATCCGGCGAGCCAAGACAGGGGGTCGCCGTTGAGTCGACTTCGGCACGAACGCGAGGAGAACGTGTGGCAGGCGGGCCGGCCGGATCCTCGTGGCCCTCGTCTCCCCCGCCCCCTGCCGGCGACGGCTGGAACTGGGAGCTGACCTCCGTCGCCGAGCTGCCCCGGGTCCGCCAGGACCTGCGCCGGGGCCTCGCCGCCGCCGCCCGCGGGCACACCACCGACGAGCTCGACGAGGCCGTCGTCCTCGCCTTCGACGAGATGGCCTCCAACGCGCTGCGCCACGGCGGCGGCCAGGTGCGCGCGCAGGTGCGGGCCACCCGCGACGGCTGGCTGATCGAGGTCCGGGACGCGGCCGCGTCCCGGCCGCCGCAGCCCGCGGTGGGCCGCGATCCCAGCCAGGGCGGCCTCGGGCTCTACCTGATCGCCGAGATGGCCCACGACCACGGCTGGCACGTCGCCGACGGCCAGAAGGCCGTCTGGGCGCTCCTGCCCCGGGGCTGAACCCGGCCTACGGCCGCGGCGGCAGGACCTGGGGACCGGCCTCCGGCGGACGCGGACGGTCCTCCGGGTGCAGCCGGACGGCCACCAGCGCGACGTCGTCCTCCGACCCGCCCGGCCGCATCCGGGCCAGCAGCTGGTCGCACAGCTCGGCCAGCGGCAGCTCCCCCAGCTCCGCGACCAGCTCCCGCAGGCGGGCCACCCCGTCGTCGAGCAGCAGGCCAGGCCCCTCCACGAGCCCGTCGGTGTAGAGCAGCACGGTCGCCCCGCGCCGCAGGGTCACCACCTGCTCCTTGCGGGGGGCCGTGGGGTGGACGCCCAGCATGAGGTCGGCCCGCTCGTTGGCCAGCACCTCCACGCTGCCGTCGACGTGCAGCACCATCAGCGGCGGGTGCCCGGCACTCGACCAGCGCAGCCGGGTCTCCCCGCGCCCCCGCTCCTCCGGGGTCTGCTCGAACCGGGCCACCGCCGCGGTGGCCAGCGTGTGCACCTGCAGGCCCGCGATCGCCCGGTCCAGGTCGGCGAGGACGTCCGCCGGCCCGCCGCCGGTGCTGTACGCGATCCCGCGGAGCAGGCTGCGCAGCTGGCCCATCGCGGCCGCCGCGACGGTGTCGTGGCCGACCACGTCGCCGATCGCGACCATGGTCGCGCCGCTGGGCTGCAGGAAGGCGTCGTACCAGTCGCCGCCCACCTGGGCGGCGCGGCCGGCCGGGACGTAGCGGACGGCGATCTCGGCGTGGTCGGGCTCGGGCGGGGCGGTGAGCATGCTGCGCTGCAGGTCCTCCGCCATCCGGCGTTCCTGCTCGTGCAGCGCCGCGCCGTCCAGGGCCAGCGCCACCCGGTCGGCGAGCTCGCCCAGCGTCTCCTGCTGCCAGGTGTCCATGGGCTCGCGGCCCCGGTCGCGGTACACGCTCATGGCGCCCAGCACGCGGCCGCGGGCGCGCAACGCCAGGGTCACCGCCGTCCCGGGGTCCAGCTGCCAGTAGGCGTCCCGCACGGCCCCCGCCGGCAGCCCGCTGCCGACGGCGGCGGCGACGTCGGGCACCACGCGGACGCCGCTGGAGGCCAGGGCCTGGACGAGCGGGGCGGTGTTGTCGAGGGCGGCCAGGCGCAGCTCGGCGTACCGCGCCACCGTCGGCCGCCGCTCCGGGTCGCGGTGCCAGCTGGCGACGTCGTGCAGCCGGCCGTCCTCCTCGACGAGGCTGGCGATCACCCAGTCCCCCAGCTCGGGGACGACGGCGCGGGCCAGCTCCTGCACCGCCGCCCGGGCTCCGCGGCGCTCGACGAGCGCGGCCGACAGCACGTCGGAGACCCGGGTGGTCAGCGACAGCCGCTGCTCCCGCCGGCGCGCGGCCTCCTCGGCCCGGCGGCGCTGGGTGACGTCGAGGAAGTACACCGCCAGCCCGTCCGGGTCCGGCCACGCCCGCACCTCGTACCAGCTGTCCAGCGGCGGGGGGTAGTACGCCTGGAACGTCGCCATCCGCCCCGACTCCATGGCGCCCCGGTAGTGCAACTCGAAGTCGTTGCCGACGGCGGCGGGGAAGAGCTCCCAGATCTCGCCGCCGATCAGCTCCTCGCGCGGCCGGCCCAGCAGCCGCTCGGCCTCGCCGTTGACGTAGGTGAAGGTCCAGTTCCGGCCCAGGGAGAAGAAGGCCGCGGACATCGACTCCAGCACCCGGGCCACCCGGGCGTCGGCCTGCCGCTCCACCGTGGTGTCGTGCGCGGCGCCCACCAGCCGGACGGCGACCCCGCGCTCGTCGGCCAGGGCCCGGCCGCGCCCGCGGATCCAGCGCGTCTCCCCGGACGGGAGCACGGCGCGGAATTCGGCGTCGTACAGCCCGCAGGTGTCGATCGCGCTCTGCAGCGCGGACCGCACCCGGTCGACGTCGTCCGGGTGGGTGCGCGCGAGGAAGTCGCGGATGGAGCCGGTGAACGACGAGCGGTCGTGGCCGAACATCGCCATCAGCCGGTCGTCCCAGGTCAGCCGGCCGGTGACCAGGTCCCAGTCGAAGCTGCCGATGCCGGCCGCGTCGATGGCCAGGTCCCAGCGGAGCCGGCCGGCCTCCAGCTCGGCGGTGACCGAGGTCAGCTCCAGCTCGGTCACGACCGGGCCGGCCAGCCGCTCGAGCAGGACGACGTCGGCGTCGGACCAGTCGTGCGGCTCCGGCCCGAACGCGGCCAGCACGCCGACGACGTCCCCGCCGGAGGTGTCGAACAGCGGTACGCCCAGGTAGGCGGCGACCTCGCCGGCGCGCACCGCGGCCAGCCCGGACACCCGCGGGTCGGTGCGGACGTCGCGGTAGGCCCGGGGGGCCCGCGCCGCCACCACCGTCCCGGCCAGCGTCTCGTCCAGCGGCCGCTGCTCGCCCACCCGCCACGCCGGGCGGCCGGACGCGCCGGCGATCGTCTGCACCTGCGCGGTCAGCGCCACCCCCGCCGAGGGCATGTGCAGCAGCGTGGCGGCCAGGTCGGTGAGCCGCTGCAGACCCGGGCTGCCCACCGCCGGACCGGGTGCGCGGCGGCCGGCCGCCAGCCGGGAGGGGTCGTGCAGCGGCATCGTCGCGGTCCCCTCCGCCGGCGCGGTGGCCGGCTGCCCCTCCGCGTGCTGTCCCCCGATCATGCCTGGTGGCCCGGGACCCGCCCACGTCACCTCCGGAGCCCGGGCGACGGGAGGATGTGCCGATGGAGGCCGTCGACCGACTCCGCCCTCGGGCCGGGCCGCTGCAGCGGGCTTGGGCCCGGCACCCCCGCCTCGGCCTGGCGGTCAAGGCGGCCGTGGCGGCCGCCCTCGCCTGGACCGTGGCGCAGGCGGTTCCCGACCCGGCCGGGGAGTACCCCTACTACGCCCCGCTGGGGGCGATGCTCGCGACGACCACCACCCTGGCCGGCTCGGCCCGGGAGGCGGCGCAGACCGTCGCCGCGATCGTGGCCGGCGCCGGCATCGCGCTGGCCGTGGACGCGCTCGCCCCGCCCAACGTGGTGACCATCGCCCTGGTCGTGGGCGCGGGGGTGCTGCTGGCCGGCTGGCAGCGGCTGGGCAGCGCCCGCAGCTGGGTGCCCACCGCGGCTCTGTTCGTCCTGATCATCGGCGGCCAGGACCCGGTCGGCTACGTGCTCGGCTACGCCGGGCTGACCGCCCTGGGCGCGGTGGTCGGCGTGGCCGTGACCGCGGCCTTCCCACCGCTGCCGCTGGCCTCCTCGCAGGCGCAGCTGGCCCGGCTGCGGGACACCCTCGCCGCCCAGCTGGACGACCTCGCCGACGGGCTGCGGCAGGAGCGCCCGCCCACCGAGGAGGAGTGGCAGGAGCGGATCCACCGCATCGACCCGGTGCTGGCCCAGATGCGGTCGGCGGTGCAGGAGACCGCCGAGGCCCGCCGGGGCAACCGCCGTGCCCGGCGGTACCGCCAGGACGTCGATCGGCAGTACGCCCAGGCGCGGGCACTGGAGCACCTGGCACTGCTGATCGAGGACCTGACCCAGGTGATCTCGGAGACCGAGACCGCGGCGGCCGCGCGGGTGGCGCTCGGTCCGGGGTTGCGGCCGCCCGCCGCCACCGCACTGGCCGCGCTGGCTGGCGCGCTGCGCTCGGTGGAGGGGGCCACCGCCGACCCCGACGTCACCCGGCGGGCCTACGACGCCCTGCACTCGCTGGCCGGCGCACTGCGCACGACCCGGGCCCGGAGCGCGGACGACCTGTTCGTGGCCAGCAGCATCCTGGTCGGGATCCGGCGGGCCCTGGCCGCCGTCGTCCCGCAGGAGCTCGCCGAGGAGGAACAGCCGGCTGAGCAGGCTCAGCGGCCGACGGCGTAGCCCTGCATGCCCCGCGGGTTGGCGGCCGCCCGCAGCACGCCGGTCTCCGGGTCGACGGACACCGCCGACAGCCGGCCCAGCGACCACCCGTCGGAGACGGTCACCGTGTGCCCGCGCCGGCGCAGCTCGCCGATGACGTCGTCGCCGACGCGGGACTCCACGACCACCTCACCGGGGGTCATGTCCCGCGGGTAGAACGACGACGGGAAGCTGGTGGTGTGCCAGGCCGGCGCGTCGATGGCCGCCTGCAGGTCCAGCCCGCCGAGCGTGTGGGCCAGCCAGAAGCACAGCTGCCACTGGTCCTGCTGGTCCCCGCCCGGTGTGCCGAAGGCCAGGGTGGGGACGCCGCCGCGCAGGGCCAGCGACGGGGAGAGCGTGGTCCGCGGGCGCTTGCCCGGCACCAGGGAGTTGGGGAGCCCGGGCTCCAGCCAGAACATCTGCGCCCGGGTGCCGAGCGGGAAGCCCAGGGCGGGGATGACCGGCGAGCTCTGCAGCCAGCCGCCGGACGGGGTGGCCGAGACGATGTTCCCCCAGCGGTCGACGACGTCCACGTGGCAGGTGTCGCCGCGGGTGGTGCCGCGTGCGTCGACGGTGGGCTCGCCGACCCCGGCGACCGTGGCGCCGGAGGGGCGTTCGCGCCCGGAGGTGTCGGTGACGAAGGCGGGCAGCCGCGGCGGGCGCCCACCGGGTGAGCCGGGCCGCAGCTCGGTGCTGGCCCGGTCGCCGATGAGCGCCCGCCGTCCGCTGGTGTAGGCGGCCGACAGCAGGTCGTCCACCGGCACGCTCGCGTCGTCCCCGTACCAGGCCTCCCGGTCGGCCATCGCCAGCTTCACCGCCTCGACGCCGGCGTGGACCAGCTCGGCGTCGGGGGCAGCGGAGGCGGACCGACCGCGGGGCCCGGCCGGCAGGACGCCGTCCAGCATCGCCAGCGCCTGGAGCAGTGCCGGGCCCTGGGACCACGGCCCGGCCTTCGCGAGCGTCCACCCGCGCCAGTCGAGGGTGACCGGCGGCTCGTACGTCGGGCGCCAGCCGGCCAGGTCCTCACCCGTCAGGAAGCCGCGGTGCGGACGACCGGAGTCGTCCATGACCGGATGACGGGAGAACTCGTCGATCGCCTCGGCGACGAACCCCGTGTTCCAGGCCGCGAGTGCCGCGTCGATCTGCGCCTCTCGGGAGGGACCGCGCGCTGCGTCGAGCAGTCGGCGGTAGGTCGAGGCGAGGACCGGGTTGCGGAACGGGCGGCCGGCCGCGGGGGGAGCTCCGTCGGCGGCGAGCCAGGTGGCGGCCGAGGTCGGCCAGTGCGTGGTGAAGTGCTCGGAGACCGAGGCGACGGTCGCGGCGACCCGCGGGAGGAGCGGGTGGCCGTGCTCGGCGTACTCGATGGCGAAGCGGAGGACGGCGTCCAGCGGCAGGGTGCCGTGGTCGCGCAGGAGCGTCAGCCAGGCGCCGAAGGCGCCGGGCACGGTGGCGGCCAGCAGACCCGTCCCGGGGATGAGCCCGAGTCCGAGGTCGGCGAACGCCTGGGTCGTCGCACCGGTCGGGGCCACGCCCTGACCGGAGAGGACGACGGGGACCCCCGCACCGGTGGCTGCCCGCGGGCTTCGGGCGAAGAGGACCGGGACCTCACCGCCCGGCCCGTTGAGATGCGGCTCGACGACCTGCAGGGTGAACCCTGCAGCGACCGCAGCGTCGAACGCGTTGCCACCGGCCTCGAGGGTCGCCATGCCCGCTGCGCTGGCGAGCCAGTGCGTCGAGGCGACCATCCCGAAGGTGCCGGCGAGCTCCGGCCGCGTGGTGAACACGTAGCCAGCCTAAGGAGCCGCGGCCGGGTCGCGCTGGGTCCAGCGGGGCCCCGCGGCGGCGCGGCGGTCGTCGGCGTGCTCGGCAGCTCACGCATCGGCACCGGCCGGTCGCTCTCGGGGGCCCGGCGCCGCAGCACCGGCGAGTGCTCTGCCGGCAGGGTCAGCCGGTGGACCGTCGGGGGCGCCGGCCGGTTCCACGCGAGCCGCGTGCCGTGCGCGCCGCTGCCCCAGCGGGCCGCGCGGTGCGCCACCGCGCGCAGCGGGTCGAGCACGCGGCCGGCCAGCCGGGCGGCGACGGAGGCGTGCCGCCCGGGCACGGGGGAGGCGAGCAGGTCCGCCGTCAGGTCCGTGGCGGATGCCAGGGCGGCCTCCAGCGCGGGGTCCACCCGGGCCGGGGCAGGGCCGGGCGTGACCGGTCGCGGCGCTGCGGGGCGCCGGGCCGGCGCCGGGCGCGGCGCGGGGGCAGGGCCGCTGCCCAGGCTGTGCACGGTCCGGGGCGTGCCGCCCCAGGCGAGCCACTCGCCGTCGGTCCCGGCCCCCCAGCTGCCGGAGCGCCGGAGCAGGCCCCGGAGCCCGGCGCCCGGGTGGCCTCCGGGCGCCGGTGCAGCTGGGACCCGGGCCGTCCCGTGCCGGAGGGCAGGAGCGACCGTGGCGACCGATCGTGCGTCGTCCATCGCTTGCCTCCTCAGGTAGTGCCGCAGTCGGGGAAGGGACCGCGGACAAGGAAGAAACTAGGGACGACGGCGCCCGCGGACCCGCTTCCGGAGGCCCTCCGCCCGGCCGCGTGACCGAACCGTTGCCCTGACCCTCCGTGCCGGGCGGTGACCGTCCTCCGGGCCGGTCACTTGTCGACTCCGACCGGGGAAAAGACCAGGTCACCCTCGCGATGACCGGTCGGTCACCCTGGCGGTCGGGGCGGCGCACCGGCGTGTCGCACGGGTCTGGTGGGATGAACCGGTGACCGACAGTGCTGTCGGCCGCCCTCCTGCCCGGGTCTCCGGGTGCTCACCGGACGCCCGGGACCGGTCGCGACCCGGGTGCCCGGCGACCGGACCCCGTGGTGCGCGCCCCGAGGGCGTCGGCCACCATGGTCTCCGGCGGAGCACCCGGCCGAGGGGAGGGCTGACATGAGCGGACTGGTCTGGCCGTCTGCCCCCGTCCCCACCGAGGACGGTGACGTGTGGCGCTGGGAGCTGCCCACCGTGCACGACGCGAGCCGGGTGCGGATGGACCTGCGGGCCCGGCTCGCCCACCCCTCACTGGCGGCCCGCTCGACCGAGGACGCCCGGGAGGGACTGCTCCTGGTCTTCGAGGAGCTCTCGTCCAACGCGCTGCGCCACGGCGGCGGTGCGGTCGAGGCGATGATCACCGCGATCCCGAGCGGCTGGGTCGTCGTGCTGACCGACGGCTCGCCCGACGCGCCCCCGCGGCCGGAGATCGACCGCGACCCCGCCTTCGGCGGGATGGGCCTGCCGATGGTGGCCCAGCTGTCGGTCGACTTCGGCTGGTGCAGCGAGCCGAGCCGCAAGCGGGTGTGGGCCCGGCTGCCCTCCGGTCTCGGGGCCACGTCGGTGCCGCACCCGCGCAGCTCGTCGGGCCCGGCCGGCACCGCCTGAGGATCGACCCCGGAGCACCCCGGCGGTTGAGCGTCCCCCGGGGAGGGCAGACACGGGCAGCTGCCCGCGACCAGAGGAGGTCCGTGTGTTCCCGGCCGAGAACATCCGTGATTGGCGCACGATGAACGTCGTCGACCCGGAGGGATCCAAGATCGGCACCCTGGAGTCGGTCTACGTGGACACCACCACCGACCAGCCGTTCTTCGCCGCCGTCACCACCGGGATCATCGGCCGGCACAAGCTCACGTTCGTGCCGCTCACCGGGGCGACCGTCTCACCGGACCACGTGCGGGTCGCCGTGAGCAAGGACCTCGCGAAGAACGCGCCGTCGATCGACACCGACGGGGAGCTCACCGCCGAGCAGGAGCCGGACGTCTTCGCGCACTACTCCCTGCCCTACACCCCGGGCGTGCGGCGGCTCGCCCGCCGCTAGGTGTGCTGACCGCGGACGTGCGCGACGACGCGCGAAGACACGGCGCGCGATGACACGGCGCGCCCGCCACGGAGTTCCCCCGCCGACGCGTGCTGCTCCGAGGTGGCGGGACCGCCGTGCCCGGTACCCGGCCGGCTCGCGGGGCAGGTCGGAGCGGTCAGGCGCTGCGGCGGGCCGCGAAGAGGTTCGCGGCGTCCCGCAGGCTCTTCGTCGGCCGCAGCCACGCACCGTCCGCCGGCAGCGCGTCGAGCCGGACGCGGTCCAGCGGGGCGGCGAAGGCGCCCGGCACGTCCTCGATGTCGATGAACTGCAGCAGCTCGGAGCTGATCGCGTACCCGGCGACCTCGCTGAAGGCGACGACGACGACCTCGGTGCCGGCCCGGGCGAGGTCCTCCAGCGGCTCGGCGAAGTTCCGCCCGTCACCGGAGAAGACGACCAGGCGGCGCAGCCGGTTGCTGTGCGCACGCATGCTGATGTGGTCGAGCATCGACTGGTCGATGTCGTCGTCCGGCTGCAGCTTGGGCCGGGCGAACACGGCGTAACCGAAGCTGCGCAGCGCCTCCACCCAGCGCTGCAGCGAGGTGACGTGCTGCGGCGGGACGTTGGCGAAGACGCAGGCCTCCACGTCCGGCGGCTCGGGGGCCGTGGGGTCCTCGGCGCCGTCGACGAACCACGCGGCGATCGCGTCGAACCGGGGCCGGGAGGCAGCGGTGGGCCGCGCCCCGATCACGGTCGCCAGCGTCATGTCGATGTTCGGGGCGTCCCAGACCAGCAGGTCCAGCGCCGGCCGAGCGACGTCGAACCGGCCGTCCGCGGACACGGTCCCCACCTCGTAGCTGTCGGTCACCGGCTCAGTGTGCCGGTCCGGGGTCGGCGCCGGGGGCGGCGCACCCGCCGGCGAGGTGGCCCGGCGGCGCCTGCGCACCCGCCCGTCG
Source organism: Modestobacter sp. I12A-02662 (assembly GCF_041028325.1). NCBI lineage: Bacteria > Bacillati > Actinomycetota > Actinomycetes > Geodermatophilales > Geodermatophilaceae > Modestobacter > Modestobacter sp. I12A-02662. Next base: position 51,868 of record NZ_JABGDE010000014.1, read on the forward strand.
TCGGTCACCCGGGCGTCACCGCGGCCCGCCGGACCAGCTCGCGCACCGGCAGCCCGGCCGGCAGGGTGCCCGGCACCGCACCCCAGTCGCCCCCCAGCCGGGTGGCGCAGAACGCGTCGGCGACGGCCGGCGGGGCGTACCGCAGCAGCAGGGACGCCTGCAGGCACAGCGCCAGGCGGCCGGCGATCCGGCGGGCCCGCAGCGGGAGCTGGTCGGGGTCGCCCAGTTCCGCGGCGAGCGTCCCGAGCGCCGCGTCGTAGCGCGGGTCGGCGCCGCGGGCGGTGTCCAGCTCGGCGGTGACCGCGGCCAGCGCGGCCGAGCCGCTGCCCAGCGAGCGGAGGACGTCGAGGGCGATGACGTTCCCCGACCCCTCCCAGATCGAGTTCAGCGGGGCCTGGCGGTAGAGCCGCGGCAGCCCCGACTCCTCGACGTAGCCGTTCCCGCCGAGCACCTCCAGCGCCTCGGCCACGACGGTGGGGGTGCGCTTGCAGACCCAGAACTTGGCGACCGCGCCGGCCAGCCGCAGCAGGTCCCGCTCGCCGGCGTCCTGGGCCGCGGCCAGCCGCACGGCCAGCGCCGTCGCCGCCTCGCTCTCCAGCGCCAGGTCCGCCAGCACGTTCTGCATCAGCGGCTGGTCGACGAGCAGCGCGCCGAAGGCGGACCGGTGCCGGGCGTGGTGCACGGCCTGGGTCAGCGCCGCGCGGATCGTCGCCGCGGAGCCCAGCACGCAGTCCAGCCGGGTGGTGGCGACCATCTCGATGATCGTCGGGACGCCGCGGCCCGGGTCGCCGACCAGCCAGCCCGTCGTCCCGTCGAACTCCACCTCGCTGGAGGCGTTGGACCGGTCGCCGAGCTTGTCCTTGAGCCGCTGCAGGCGGAAGACGTTGCGCTCGCCACCGGGCAGCACGCGGGGCACCAGGAAGCAGGACAGGCCCTCCCCGGTCTGGGCCAGGACGAGGAAGAGGTCGCTCATCGGGGCGGAGGTGAACCACTTGTGCCCGGTCAGCGACCAGCTGCCGTCGCCGTTCTCGCCGGCCCGGGTGGTGTTGGCCCGGACGTCGGAGCCGCCCTGCTTCTCGGTCATGCCCATCCCGGCGACCAGCCCGGGCTTCTTCCACGGGTCGGTCAGCCCGAACCGGTAGGTGCGGCTGGTGAGCCCGGGCTCCAGCTCCGCGGCGAGGTCGGGAGCGGCGCGCAGCGCGGGGACGGCGGCGTAGGTCATCGTCACCGGGCAGGCGTGGCCGGCCTCGACCTGCGTCCACCCCAGGTAGCCCACCGCCCGGCGGACGTGCCCGTGTGGGCTCGGGTCTGCCCAGGGCGCCCCGGCCAGTCCGTGCCCGACCGCCGTGCCCATCAGCTCGTGCCAGGCCGGGTGGAACTCCACCTCGTCGACCCGGTTCCCGTACCGGTCGTGGGTGCGCAGCCGGGGCGGGTTCTCGTCGGCCAGCCGGCCCCACTCCTGCGCCTGCTCGCTGCCGGCCAGGGCGCCGAGATCGGCGAGCGAGGTGAGGGTCGGGGCGTCGGCGTGCCGGACGCATGCCTCCGCGAGCGCGGCGTCCCCGGCGATCGGGTCGTACCCGAGCAGCGGGGGCACCTGGTTGGTCACCGTGTGCGTGACGCTCATGGCCGCACCGTACGAGACCGGGGTGCCGGTCCGGGCTCAGGAGCGGCGGACCAGACCGTTCAGGGCGAGCAGCGCGGCGGGGGCGTAGCCGAGGACCAGCGGGGCGGGTCCCTGGATCCGCAGCCCGGTCGTCGTCCCCCCGTCCGGGCCGGGCGACACCCAGTGCAGCAGGCGCAGCCGGATCGGGCCCAGCTGGACCGTCCAGCGCCAGCGCCGGCCGCCGTCGTCCACCTCGTCGACCACGAAGGGCAGGGACACCCCGACCGGCCCCCGCACCCGCCCGGTGACGCCCGGCGCGATCCGCGCCGCGTCGGTCTCCACCCCGGTGATCTGCGGCGCCCAGCTCGACCAGCGGGCGGGGTACAGGTAGCGGTCCCATGCCTCCGCGGGGTCGACCGGCCCGGTGGCGTGCAGCGTCAGCGTCGTCACCTTCCCGGCAGTGCCCCGCCGGGTTCGCCGTGGAACCCGACGACGACGGGTCAAGCCGGGGGGCCGCCGAGCAGCAGCTGGCGCAGCAGGTGGACGGCGAGGGTCGTCGAGCGCTGCCGCACGGCCTCCCGGCCGCCCCGGACGGCGGCGGACTTGGCGGCCGCGCCGTCGGGGCCGACCACCGCCAGGTGCACCGTCCCCACCGGCTTGTCCAGCGATCCGCCGCCAGGACCGGCGATCCCGGTGACCCCCACCCCCACGTCGGCACCGAACCGCCGCCGGGCCCCCTCGGCCAGCGCCGTGGCCACCGCGGGGCTGACCGCGCCACCGGCCGCCAGCGTCTCCGCCGGAACGGCGAGCAGCTGCTCCTTGGCGCTGTCCGCGTACGCCGCCACCCCGCCGAGCACCCGCCCGGACGAGCCGGCCGGCGCGGTGAGCCGGGCGGTGAGCAGCCCGCCGGTGCACGACTCCCCCACCGCCACGGTCCAGCCGCGGTCGTCGAGCGCCGCAGCGACGAGCTCGTCGACCGACGGCCCCTCGCTGTACAGCGCCACCCCGAAGTCCGCGGAGACGGCCGCGGTCAGCCGCGCGTACGCCTCCTCGGCGTCCGGGGCGTAGCGGGTGACGATCTCCAGCTCGCCGTCCCGGAGGCAGGTGGTGACCTCCAGACCGGCCAGCTGGTCCTCGACCCGGCGCAGCGTCACCGCCAGCTCCGACTCCGGCGGGCCCCACAGCCGCAGGGTCCGCTGCCGCAGCTCGGTGGCCCCGGCCAGCGCCCGGCGCACCGGCTCCGCCGCCAGCGCGGCCGGCCACATGCCCTGCAGCTCGGCCGGCGGGCCGGGCAGCACCAGCACCGGCGGGCCGGTGCGCCCCTCGGCGACCGGGACGACGAGGCCCGGCGCCGTCCCGACCGGCTCCAGCACCGTGGCCCCCGCGGGCACCCGCGCCTGCTTCGCGATGCCCGCGGCGTTGGCCTCCGGCGCGGTCTGCCACCCCCGGAGGGCGGTGAGCCGGGCGACGACGGCGAGGATCCGCTGCTCCAGCGCCGGGTCCACCGACGACGGGCGCCCCTGGAAGGCTCCCACCACGGCCGCGGTCAGGTCGTCGGCGGTGGGGCCGAGCCCGCCGGTGGTGATCACCAGGTCCACTCCGCGGCCGACCAGGAACTCCAGCGCGGACTCCAGGTCCTCGCGCCGGTCGCCGACCACGACGACCTGCCCGACGTCGACGCCGCGGGCGCGCAGCGCCTCGGCCAGCCACGGCCCGTTCCGGTCGGCCACCCGACCGGTGAGCACCTCGGTCCCGGTGACGACGATCCCCGCGCGCACTGCCACGGGCCGACCCTAGGGTGACCGCCGCCGTCCGGCAGGCCGGTGGTGTCGGCGTCGGCTCCCCGAGCGCCCCCTACCCCGCCAGTACGGTGGTCCGCGGCTCTCGACGACCGAGCCCGATGCCCCGTGCGCTGCGGGTGCCCATCGCCGCCCGTCCCGTGAGGAGGACCGATGAGCCAGCCCCATCCGCCGATCCCGGAGCCGCAGCAGCAGCCGCCGCACGACCCCGGGGACGACGACCCCCGTACCCGGTCGATCCTGCTGCCGCCCAGCCAACGCCCCACGTCCGCGCCGGCCGAGCAGCCCCCGCCGATCCCGGCGACCCCCGCCGAGGAGCACGCCGACCCCGGACCGGCGCACGTCGTGCCCGGGTTCGGCGGTGCGGAGTCCACCGGCAGCTCCGCCGCCCCGGCCGGAGCCGCGCAGCCGGCGGCCGCGCCCAGCGGTGCGCCGCCGCCGGTCCCCGGTCCGATGACGACGCCGGGGAGCCCGTTCGGGGTGAACCCGGCCGGTCCGCCGCCCGTGCCGCCGTCGCCCGTCCCGGGGCCGGGTGCGGCGCCGCACCACGCCGCCGGGCACACCGCGGCACCCGCCGCCCGGCACTCGGCGTTCGACGCCGTGCGCTCGGCCGGGCGCTCGGCCGGGAGCCCGGCCGGGCGCAGCGGGGCCGTGCTGGCCGCGCTGGGGCTGGGGGTGGCCGGGCTGGCCGTGCTCGAGGTCGGGCTGGTCCTCGGCTTCGGCAGCGAGTCGCTGTGGGACGTCGTCCCCACCTGGTCGGCCTTCGCGACGGTCGCCGCCCTGGTGGCGCTGGTGCCGGCGGTGGCCCGGCTCGCCGGGCGGCCGTCCACGCGCACCGCGTGGCGGATCGGGGCGGTCGGCGCCGCGGGCGTGGCCGCGTTCTGGGTGCTGATCGGGCTGCCGCTGGTCGCCAGCGACCGCGGGTTCTGGCTCACCGCCGCGGCCGCGGCGGCCGGCGCCGCCGTCTGGCTCTCGCCCGGCCGCACCGGGTGAGTGCGCAGCAGCGCGGCCGGGCCTGGCTCACCGCGGCCGCACTGCTCGCCGGCGCCTCGCTCGGGCTGCCGTGGGCGGGTGAGCTGATCGGCGCGGAGCTGCCCGCCCGGGTCGCGGTCGTGCTGGGGGCGGCGCTCGCCGTCGTGGGCGTGCGGACGGGTCGGGACCGGGTGACCGTCGCCGCCGCCGTGGTCGGCGCGGCCGGTGCCCTCGGAGGCGGCGGGCTCACCCAGCCGACGGGTTCGCCGGGCCGGCTGGCGCTGGCCGCCGCGGTCGTCTGCCTCGTGCTGGGCGCCCGGTCGGTCGACCCCGGCGGTGCCCGGGCCCGGAACGGGGCGACCCGGCGCTGACCGGCCAGGACCGGTCAGCCCCTGCGGCCCCCGTCGCCGTTGCCGTTCCCGTTCCCGTTCCCGTTCCCGTTCCCCTTGTCGGAGCGGTCGTCGGAGCCGTCGCCGGAGCCGTCGTCCGTCGGGTCGGCGCCCTCCTCGGACCCGGTGCCGCCGTCGCTGCCCTCCTCGGAGCCGTCGGGGCCCTCGGCGGCCTCCGGGGCACCGGCGTCCTCGCCGTCCTCGTCGCCGCTGGGGGCCGGGGTCTCGGTGGGCTCGGGGGTCGGGGGCGGCGGCGGGGTGGGTGCCGGGGGCTCGGCGGCCGGCGCTGACGTCGGGGGGACGGCGGCCGCTCGGGTCACCTGCTCGACCGGGGCCTGCGGCGCGCTGTTCCCCGACGCGCTGTCCGCGGGGGCCGCCGCGAAGCTCACCAGCACCGTGTCGCCAGCCTCCAGCCGGTGGGCGAGCGGCGCGACGTCGACGACCAGGCCCGGGTCGCTGGCGCGGGTCTCCACCGGCTGGGTCTGCACGACCACGCCGAGCGCCTCCAGCTGGATCCGGACCGCGTCCACCGGCCGGCCGACGTAGTCGGCGGGGTCGAGGTCGACCACCGCGGGCTCGGCGGTCACCGTCGGCCCGGCCACCTCGGCCGCGGCCGCCGCGGTCCCCGGGTCCCCGGGCGCGAAGGACTGCAGCACCAGCACGGCGAGGCCCGCGCCGACCAGGAGGGCGATCAGCGGCACGAGCAGCCGACCGACCCGGCCGCCCGCCCGGTCCGCACCGGGCGCCCGGGTGCCGGGCGAGGTGGCCGGCGCGCTGCCGCTGGCGTACACCGCCGCCTCGGGGAGCAGCCAGAAGCTCTGCGTGTCGGTGCGCTGCACCGGGGGGAGGGTGCGCCCGGCGCGCAGCTGGTCGATCGCGGCGACGACGGCGTTCCCGTCGGGGTAGCGCTGCGCCGGGTCCTTGACCAGCGCCCGCTCGATGAGGGTCCGGACGCCGGCCGGCAGGGTCTCCGGCAGCGGTTCGGGCTGGTCGCGCAGGTGGCGCAGCGCGATCGCCACGGAGTTGTCGCCGTCGAAGGCGCGGTGGCCGGTGAGCAGCTCGTAGCCGACCATCCCCAGCGCGTACACGTCGCTCGCGGGGGTCGCGTGCGCGCCGGCCGCCTGCTCCGGGGACAGGTAGGACGCGGTGCCGATCACCTGACCGGTCTGGGTGAGCGGCACGCTGCCCGCGGACCAGGCGATCCCGAAGTCGGTGATCTTGACGGTGCCGTCCGGGCGGACCAGGACGTTGCCCGGCTTCACGTCCCGGTGGACGACGCCGGCGTCGTGCGCGGCACCGAGTGCGGCAGCGGTCTGGGAGAGGACGTCGAGCACCCGGTCCGGCGGCAGGGCGCCGGCCCGGGCCAGGACGGCGGAGAGCGGCTCGCCCTCGACGAGCTCCATCACCAGGTACGCCAGGTGCTCACCGGAACCGTCGATCGCCGGTTCCTCGCCGTAGTCGTACACCGCGGCGATGTTGGGGTGGCTCAGCGCAGCCGCGTGGTGCGCCTCGGCGCGGAACCGGGCGAGGAAGAGCTCGTCGCCGGTGTACTCGCTGCGCAGCACCTTGATGGCGACCGGGCGGCCGAGCAGCTCGTCGTCGGCCCGCCACACCTGGCCCATGCCGCCGGTGGCGAGCAGGGAGCGCAGTCCGTAGCGGTTCCCGAGGGTGCTCCTCGCGGGCTCCACCACGTGCGCGTCCCCCTCGTCCCACTGCCTCGTCCGGTGCCCGGCCCGTCCTCGGCCGGCGCCGGCGAGCCGGACGCACCGGGACAGGGCATGCCCCACCCGGCCGGTCGTACACATGGGTTCGGACACGGTTCGGACACACGGTCCGACGCAGCATGGAACACCGGGACGTGACGGACCGTTCCCGTCAGCCCCGTGGTGCCGACCACTCCCGGGCGAGCAGCTCGCCGGCCTCGGTCAGCCAGCGCGCCGGCTCGGCCATCGACGCCTCCGGGGAGCCCGCCAGCTCGGTCAGCGACACGGCCCGGGCGACCGGGAGGTCGTCGCCGGCGTCCACCCGGCCGGCGACCACGGCGACCGGGACGCCGGCCGCGCGGGCCCGCTCGACCAGGCTGCCGACCACCTTGCCCCGCAGCGACTGCGCGTCGAACTGGCCCTCGCCGGTGACCACCACCGCGGCGCCGCGCAGGGCGTCGTCCAGCCCGGCCGCCTCGGCGACCGCCGTCGCCCCGCTGACGAACTCCGCGCCCCAGGCCACCGCGAAGCCGTAGGCGGTGCCGCCGGCCGCGCCGGCGCCGACCGCGTCCCGGTCGCCGCCGAGCAGGTCCGCGAGGTGGGCCAGCGCGGCGTCGAGCTCGGCCACCTGCTCGGGGGTGGCCCCCTTCTGCGGGCCGAACTGCCCGGCCGCGCCCAGCGGCCCGAGCAGCGGGGCGGTGACGTCGACCAGGCACCGCACCCCGCCCGGCGGTGGTGGGGTGAGCCCGCTGAGGTCGGCGGTGGCCAGCCGGGCCAGCGCGCCGCCGCCCGGGGGGAGCTCGGCGCCGTCGGCGTCGAGGAACCGGGCGCCGAGCGCGGTGAGCGCGCCGGTGCCGCCGTCGGTGGTGGCCGACCCGCCCAGGGTGAGCATCACCTGATGCACACCGGGGTCGGCGACCACCGCGGCCAGCAGCTCGCCGAGGCCGCGGGTGGTCGCGTTGAGCGGATCCGGCCGCTCCAGCAGCGGCAGGCCCGCGGCCTGGGCCATCTCGACCACCGCCGTCCCGTCGGGCAGCAGCAGCCAGCGCGCCTGCACCGGGCGGCCGTCCGGGCCGCTGACGCCCTCGGTGTGCCAGCAGGCGTCGGGCAGGTCGTGCCCCAGCGCCTCGAGCGTCCCCTCGCCGCCGTCGGCGAGCGGCAGCGTCACCAGCTCGTCGTCGGGACGGTGGCGGCGCCAGCCCGCGGCTAGCGCGTCCGCCGCGGCGGTCGCGGTGAGGGTGCCCTTGAGCGAGTCGGGGGCGAGCACGACCTTCAGCCGACCGCTCACTGTTCTCCCTCGGTTCCGGTAGCCATGCCCGGCAGCCTGGCCGGTGGGGGGCCGGTGCGGCAAGCCCGGGGGCGGGCGGCAGTATGCGGGGTGACGGCGGCGGACGCCCGCCGGTCGGCTCCGGACGGGAGTGCGCGCGTGACGGGAACCGCGGAGGCCTTCTACCTGCCGCTGGGCGAGGGCCGTTTCGCGCCCACCCGGGCGACGGAGAGCCCCTGGGACCACAGCGCCCAGCACGGCGGTCCGCCGTCCGCGCTGCTCGGCCACCTGGCGGCCGCCGCGGCCGGCCCCGGGCAGCGGGCCGCGCGGGTGAGCGTCGACTTCCTCGGCCCGATCCCCCGCCGGGAGCTCACCGTCGAGGTGGCCCCGGTGCGCCCCGGCCGGCTGATCGCGCTGACCGAGGCCCGGATGCTGGTCGACGGCCGGGCGGTGGCGGTGGCCCGGGTGTGGTCGCTGCTCACCGGGCCCCGCCCGCCGGTGGTCAGCGAGCCGGCGCCCCCGCCCGCGCTGCCCTCGGCGTCCGCGACCCCGGCCCAGGTGCTGCCGCACCTCACCGACTGGGGCTTCGGGCAGGCGCTGGAGTGGCGGTACACCGCCGGGTCCCCGCACGAGCCGGGCCCGGCCGCGGTGTGGACCCGGGTCCGGCTGCCGCTGGTCGCGGGCCAGGAGCTGACCGGCCTGGACCGCGTGCTGGTCGCCGCCGACGCGGCCAACGGCGTCTCCGCGGAGCTGCCCATCGACACGTGGTGGTCGATCCCGCCGGGGATGACCGCGACCCTGCTGCGCGAGGCGGTCGGTGAGTGGGTGCACCTGGACGCCTGCACCGTGCTCGCCGAGGACGGCCTCGGGCTGTGCTCGGGCACGCTCGCCGACGCCGGCGGCCCGGTCGGGGAGGTGTCCCAGCCGCTGCTGGTCCGGTCCCGCTGATCAGCTGAACAGCGCGCGGCCCCACCAGTCGTCGCCCCCCGTGACCCCGGGCGGGCAGGCGAACACCGCCGAGGACGTGTGCTGGATGTACTCGGGAGCTTGTCGGTGCGCAGGTTGCGCTGGACCTGCACGAACCCGGTCTCCGGGTCGCGCTGGAAGCAGATGAAGAACAGCCCGGCGTCCAGCCGGCCGAGCGAGTCGGAGCCGTCCACGAAGCTGTAGCCGCGCCGCAGGATCGCCGTCCCGGAGTTGGTCGGGTGGGCGAGGAAGACGTGCGAGGTCTCCGGGATGGCGAACTCGCCGTCCACCTGCGTGGTGAAGTCGACCGGGTCGTACTCCTCCCGCTGGCCCAGCGGGGCGCCGGTGCCCTTGGTGCGGCCGATCGTCTGCTCCTGGTCCAGCAGCGACTGGTGGTCCCAGGTCTCGATCTCCATCCGGATCCGCCGGGTCACCAGGTAGGAGCCGCCGGTGAGCCAGTCCGGTCCGTCGCCGTCGGCGACCCAGACGAACCGGTCCAGCGTGGCGGTGTTCTCCGCCTTGAGGTTGTCGGTGCCGTCCTTCATCCCGAACAGGTTCCGCGGGGAGGCCTGCCCGGTGGACGTCGAGGACGTCCGGCCGAAGCCCAGCTGCGACCACCGCATGGTGACCACGCCCAGCCCGAGCCGGGCCAGGTTGCGGACGGCGTGCACCGCGACCTGCGGGTCGTTCGCGCACGCCTGCACGCACAGGTCGCCGCCGCTGATCGCCGGGTCGAGCTCCTCGCCCTGGAAGGCCGGCAGCTCCCGCAGCTGCGCCGGCCGGCGGTCGGCGAGCCCGAAGCGGTCGACGCCGTCCGCCGTCCGGAACAGCGTGGGCCCGAACCCGATGGTGAGGGTCAGCCCGGAGGCGGGCAGGCCGATCGCCTCGCCGGTGTCGTCGGGCACGGCGTACTGGCTGCCCGGCACCGCGCCGACCGGCCCGGCGTCCTGCCCGGCGGTGATCCGGCGGGCGGCGGCGGTCCAGTCCTGGAGCAGCCGGACCAGCCGGTCGCGGTCGTCGGTGGTCACGTCGAAGGCCACGAAGTGCAGCCGGTCCTGCTGCGGCGTGACGATGCCGGCCTGGCGCGGGCCGGGGAAGGGAACGGCGTCCGCGGCGGTGGAGCGGGCCGCCGGCGCAGGCTCCCCGGTCGTCGCCCGGCCGATCGCCCCGCCGGTGACGCCGGCGACCGCGGCGCCGGCCGCCCCGGCGCCGGCCAGGCCGAACAGCCGGCGCCGGGAGAGCCCGGCGGCCGGTTGCTGGGGGTCCGTGCCCTGGACGGCACCGGAACGGGACTTGCGCACCACGTCTCCTGCTCAGCTGCCCGGCGGGCGCGCGGCAGCGCCCGGGGCGACGTCCGGTCGGTTGCTCGGCGACCACCGCCGGCACCTGGCTGACCTCGGCGGCGAGCGCGTTGATCGAGTCGGACGGCCCGCGCAGCTGGTCCTCGGTCAGGTCGGTGTAGATGGTCCACCCGTCCCCGGCACGGTACGTGCCCAGCTCGGCCGTGGCCGCGGCGAACTGCTCGTCCAGGGCGGTCGCGAGGTCCGGGTCGCGCTCCTCTATGACCGGGCGCAGCGCCTGGATCGCCGCCTCCGAGCCCTCGAGGTTGGCGGAGAAGTCGTAGAGGTCGGTGGGCGGGTACCGGTCCTCCTCGCCGGTGATCTTGCCGGTGGCGATCTCGTCGAGCAGGCCGAGCGCGCCGTTGGCCAGGTCGAGCGGCTGCAGCTCGATCGTCTGCACCCGGGAGGCGAGGTCGTCGACGTCGGCCATCAGCTGGTCGGCCACCGGGCCGGACGCCGAGATGTCACCGGTCTCCCACAGGTCCCGCTCCAGCACGTGGAAGCCGGTCCAGGTGTCGCCCTCCTCGACGTCGTTCACCCGCGCGTCGATCCTCGGGTCGAGGTCGCCGAAGCTCTCGGCCACCGGCTCCACCCGCTCGAAGTACGCACGGGACACCGGGTAGAGCGCCTGCGCACCCGGGATGTCGCCGGCCTTCACCGCGTCGACGAACTCCCGGGTCCGCTCCTGCAGGGCGCTGACCTGGTTCTGCACGTAGCGGGTGTAGCCGTCGACGGCCTCGGCGAGCGCCTCATCGTCGGACAGCTGGGCCGCCTCGCCGGTGACGGTGAGGCCCGAGCGGATCCCGTCCGCGGTCATGCCGGGCTTGCAGGCGGTCTCGTAGTCGCCGGCGGGGAGCTCCACGCGCAGGTCGCGGGCTCCGCCGGGGGCGATGTTCTCGACCTCGCCCATGACCCGGTCGCCCTCGGCGTAGACGTAGAACTCGGTCACCTTCGAGCCGGTGTTGGTGACGCTGAAGGTGTGCACCCCGGCGTCGAGCTCCGCCGTCGCCACCTCGCAGGTGTCGTCGGTCGCGGCGACCGCGACGGCCTCGGCGCCGTCCGCCGGCGGTGCGGGGTCCGACGACCCCCCGCAGGCGGTCAGGGCCAGGGCGGTCAGGGCGGTGAGCCCGGTGAGGCGGGTACGGCTGCGCACGCGCATCGACATGCTGGGTGGTCTCCGGGACGACGGTCGTGGCCGGGGCGGAGGCCTCCGGGACGAGCGGGGCGGTCCCTGCGACCGGCGACGTAGGGAAGGCTCACCTCAGTAAGTCCGACCTCACCCGTACAGCCTCCGGGTGTCCTGGCCCGGGCGGTGCGGCGCGGCGCCCCGGCCTGGTAAGCCTGCGGTCATGGACGGCGGTGTCCCGGAGCGGGTGCGCGGAGCCGGTGGGCGGGAGGCCCGCACGGAGAGGAGGCCCACCATGGCCGACGGACAGGGCCGGCCACCCGGGGCTGGAGCCGGCCGGCCGGTGAGCCCGGGCGGGCCGCCGCCGCGTCCGCCGGTGCGCAGCCCGCTCGCCCCGCCCGCCCCGCACCGTCCGCGCCGGGCGCCGGCGTCGCTGCGGGCCGCTGCCTGGTGCTGGGCCGGAGCCGTCCTGATCGGCCTGGCCGGGCTGGTCACCGCGGCCGTGGACCTCGCCGGGACCCGGCAACGGGTCACCGGCACCGCGCGGGCCGCCGACCCCTCGGCTCCCGACGCGCTGCTGCGCGACGGCGCGGACACCACCATCGCGCTCGTCCTCGGCTCGACCGCTGCGCTGACCGTGCTGGTCGCGGTGGCGCTGGTGCCCGCGCTGCGCCGGCGCCGGCCCGGCCGCCGCTGGCTGCTCATCGGGCTGGGCGCCCTGCTCGCGGTCGCCGACGCGTTCAGCCAGGCGGTGGTCGCCGGAGGCCCGGAGGTCGACCGCTGGGCCTTCCTGGTCCAGGGCGTGCTGGCGCTGGCCGGGACGGGTCTGCTGCTGGCGCCGTCAGCGGCCGTCGCGGGTGGTCGCCGCCACTGAGCCGGGCAGCCCGGCCAGCACCGCCTCCACCGCCCGGGCCAGCTCCTCGGCCGCGTCGGACTCCGGCCGCCGGGCGGCCGGGTCCGCCGCGCGGGCCCGCGCGCGCCGGAGCGCGGTCAGCGCCGCCTGCCGCACGTCCTCCACGGCGGCGTCCGGGGGGAGGCCCAGCCGGATGGCGGCGTCGGTGCCGTGGGCACCGAGCAGCCGCTCGGCCTCCTCCCGCTGGGCCCGGGGGAAGGGACCGTCAGGAGCCCGGGTCCGGGTCAGCAGCTCCAGCTCGGCCAGGTCCCGGGCACCGGCCCGGACCCGCTCCACGTCCCGCTCCAGGACGCCGTCCGCCGAGGGCGGCAGCCCGGCCAGCAGCCGCTCCAGCAGCGCCAGCGCCGTGCCGGCCTTGAGCTGGTCGCTGCGCCGGGTGAACTGGACCGCCAGGAGGCGCTGCAGCTCCGGCAGGCCGCTGCGGGTCACGAGCTCCTCGGCCAGCGCCGGAGCGTCGTCCACCCCGGTGCGCACCAGGGCGACCGCCAGCCGCACCCCGAACAGGCCGAGGCGTTCCAGCAGCGAGGCCCGCACCGGCAGCGGCAGACCACCGGGTGCCTCGGGCCGGAGGAAGCGGTCCGCGGTCAGCAGCAGCGGCTCGGTGTCCGCCCGGTCGGCGCGGGCCAGTGCCCGGACGGCGACGAAGTCCGCGTGCCGCAGCGTGCGGCCGGCCAGGGCGAGGAGCCCGGCCACCGGCAGCACGGTCGCCGAGAGCGCCCGGACGGCGGGCAGCTCGGCGGCCTCGGCGGCCAGCTGCTGCGCCGTGAGCAGCGCGTCCAGGCGCCCGCCCCCGGCGTCGTCGGCCCGGGAGAAGACGGTCAGGGTCGTCGCCGGGGAGCCGCCGCAGGACTCCTGCACCGCGGCGAGGAAGGCCAGGTCGCCGGGCTGGAACCGGCGGGTCAGGAACACCACCGCGTCGGCTCCGGACAGCTGGTCGCCGGCGTCGAGGACGGCCTGCGTGCGCGCGCTCGCATCGGCCGACAGCGAGGCGATGCCGGGGGTGTCGATCAGCGTCGCCGGCGCCAGCCCGGTCGCCGGCCACTCGACGACCAGCCGGTCCACCTCGTCGGCCGGGGTGTCGGCCAGGTCCAGGCGCAGCTCGCCGTGCTCCCGCCGGACGGGGAGCGGGCGCCGGGTCCCGTCGGCGGCGTGCAGCACCACCCGGGGCAGCGGGGCGCGCTGGTACCAGGTGACCACCCGGGTGCACTCCCCGGCGTCGGTCGGCGCGAGCCGCTCGCCCACCAGCGCGTTGAGCAGGGTGGACTTGCCCGCCTTCACCCGGCCGGCCAGGGCCACGCGCAGCGGCTCGTCGAGGCGACCGCGCAGCGCGCGCAGCCGGTCGACCGCCGCCGGTCGCCCGGCGTGCTCGTCGAGGGCCCGGTCCAGCAGGCCGCGCACCTCCGCCGGCAGGTCCGGCGGGCCGGCCGCCGTCACGCCGCCGCCACCGGCGTCCCGGCCAGCCGTTCGACGTCCCGGTTGCACCGGTCGACCTGGTCGAGCAGCTGCCGGAGCACCCGCAGCCGCGCCTCCCGGTCCGCGGTCCCCGTCTTGGCCGAGCGCTGCGCCGAGCGCAGCGCCTCGGTGAGGGTGCGCGAGGTCTCGTCGGCGGTGTCGGTGACCAGGTCCCGCAGGGTGCGCTGCACCTGGCGCAGCCGGTCCTTCAGCTGCTTGGCCACCTGGAAGACCACCTCGTCCAGGTGGGTGCGCACCGCGGCCCGCGCCTCGGCCTGCCGGCGCTGCCGCCGCACCGCCTTGTCGTCCCGGTAGGCCTTGCTGCCGATCACCAGGCCGACCGCCAGGGACACCGGGTTGATCAGGGCCATCCCGGCGAGGCTGGTGACCAGGCCGGTCATCAGGATGCCGCTGTAGGACCCGCGCATGCCGATCAGCACCCGCTGGGAGACCGTCAGCACCCCCCGGTCGATGTCCGTGAGCTCGACCAGCTGGCCGAGCACGTCGGCTCCGTCGCCCACGGTCAGGTCCGGCAGCGCCTCCCCGCCGTCCCGGGTGAACTGCTCCACCACCTGGCCGGCCAGCCACTCCGACCGCTGGGTGGCCCACACGTAGCTGTCCCCCACCGCGGCGGCCACCCGCTGGTCCAGCCAGGCGGCGAAGTCGTCCCACCACGCGCCGGGGTCGTGGGCGTCGATCGCCTCGTCGGCCTCCCGGATCACCGCCCGCGTCCGGTCCCGCAGGTCGTGGTCGATGTCGGCCATCAGGTCGGTGACCCCGTCGGCGAGCAGCTGCTGCCAGCGGGCGGACTGCCGGCGCAGCTGGTCGACCCGGTCCCTCGCCGTCTCCAGCTCCTGGACGAACCGCTCGGCGTGGCCGGGGTCCTGCAGCGCCGCGAGCTCCGTGCGCAGCGCCAGGGACAGCTGGCCGGTGACCGAGCGGAGGTCGGCGAGCAGCGCCCGGTGCCGCAGCGCGTGCGCGCGGTCGACCACCTCGCGGCGCAGGTACGCCGCGAGCGCGGGCATCCCGCTCTCCTCGTGCAGCTCGCGGTCGCGCCGCTGCACGGCCAGCAGCTCCAGCGTCGCCGACACCGGGAGGACGGGGGCGGCCACCTCGTGCGCGGCCAGGTGGCCGCGGTCCAGGTCGGCGACCCGGCGCCACTCCGGGTACGCGTCGGTCTTGGCGAGCACGCAGGCGACCGCCGGGCACAGCGCCGCCGCCTGGCGGAGGAAGGCCATCTCCGGAGCGGTGAACTCCTGGGAGGCGTCGGAGACCAGCAGGACGGCGTCGGCGGTGGGCAGCAGCTCCAGGACGGCCAGGTCCGCGCCCGCCCCGACCCCGCCCACGCCCGCGGTGTCGACGACCTCCAGACCCCCTCCCAGCAGCCGGCGGGGCAGCTCCACCTCGGCCCGCACCAGGCGGCGCTCGCCGCTGGTCCCGGCGGCGGCCGCGGCCACCGCCGCGGGGAGCTCGCCGACCGGCACGGTCACCCGTTCCAGCTGCGGCTCGCCGCTGAGCGCCGGATCACCCGGGACGGCGGCCGAGGCGAGCAGCAGCTGCGCGGCGGCGGTGTCCCCGCCGCGCACGAGCGTGGGGACCCGGGTCGGGGAGACCGCGTCGACCCCGCAGACCGGGGCGCCCACCAGCGCGTTGACCAGCGAGCTCTTCCCCTTGCCCGACTCGCCCACGACCAGCACCCGGGTGCTCGACCGCAGCATCCGCTGCCGGGCCGCGGTCAGCCGCCGGACCAGGTCCGGCCGCTCGCACGCCGTCGCCGCGGCCAGCACCGCGTCGACCAGCGCGACCGGCGTCGCCTCGTTCGGTGTCGCCACGTCCCACCCCCCACGTCGGTCGGCACCCGGCCGACAGTGTGACGCCCTCCCCGACCGGCGGCCCGGTCCCACGCCCACCCTGCGGGTGGGAGGAACCGGGCCACCGGGGGGCCGGAGGTCAGATCGTGAGGTTCGCTTCCTCGACCGCCAGGGCGTCGTCGGCGGCGACCGCGCTGTCGGTGACGTTGCCGGCGAAGTTGCCGTTGCCGCTGTCCTCGACGTCGACGTCGTAGCTGAGCTCGCCGCCGGCGCTGCCGTTGCCGAGCACCACGTCGTCGAGCTCCACGTCGATCGACTCGTCGTCGAAGGAGTCGGTGAACGTGGTGTCGATCGAGGTGTTCTCGGTGGACTCGGTGAAGGAGTCCTCGACGTCGTTGCCGACCACGTTGCCGTTGCCCTGCACGTTGCCGTTGCCCAGCAGGACGTCGTCGACGGTGACGTCGTCGCCGTTCTGCACCGTGCTGCCGTCGCCCAGCGCGTTGCCGTTGAACGAGTCGTCGACGTCGACGTCGACCGACCGGTCGCTGTTGTCGACGTCGTTGCCCTCGCCGACCGCGTTGCCGTCGCCGCGCACCGTGTTCCCGGAGTTCTCCAGGTCGATGTCGGTGTTGAAGGAGTCCTCCGGGTTGAAGGAGTCCTCGATGTCGACGGCGACGGAGTTGTCCGTGCTGTTGTCCACCCGGGCGTCCTCGATGTCGCCGCCGGCGACCAGGCTGCCGCCGGTGGCCACCACGACCTCCTCACCGAACACCTGGTAGAGGTCGCCGTCGGCCCACACGCCGTTCGAGGCGTCGATCTCGGTCGTGTGCTGGTAGCTGTAGGTGGAGTGGATGTAGCGGATCTGCTCGACCGCCGAGGCATCCCCGGACGGCCGGACGGCCCCGGCCACGAACGTCGGCGATGCGGCGGCTGCGGCCGCCGGAACGGCGGTCATGGCCGCGGCCGGGGCGAAGTCCGCGAGCATCGGCAGCACGGTGTGCACGTCGTCGGGGCAGACGTCAGCGAGTCCCGCAGCGGCGAGCGTCCCCTCGGGGTCGGCGGTGAACTCGCGCGCCGTCTCCGGGTCGCGCAGCAGCTCGAGGATGAACTCGAGCAGCGAGTTCGCGATGTTGGTCATGAGGTCCCCCCAGGTCCGGACCGGGCTCCCTCGCCCGGCTGCCGACAGCAGTCAACGGCCCCCCGGGTGGCCGGGGGATCGGGGACCGGCCCCCCACCTGCGGGGGCCCGATGGGGGAACCGACCCCCGGTGGCGCCGTCCCGCACTCGGATGCTGACCGAGCGTGAGGATTTCCGGGGTGTCGGTGGTCGGCGGCGATCGCTCCGTCCCACATGTCGTCAGCAGCCGCACGGAATGCCACCGGCCGGTTACGTTCCCGGCGGCTGGGGCGACGGTGTCCAGCCGCACTGCGGGGGGAAGCACATGCGCACGGCGCCGTACACGCTCGGGATCGACGTCGGCGATCGGACGGTGGTCGCCGCCGTCTGGCGGCTGGACGACGGCGGACGGCCCGAGCCGCTCCCCCTGGCCGGCGACGGTCTCGCCCGGCCGGCGGTCGTGCGCGTGGCACCCGACGGCCGGCCGTTGCCGCTCCCCGGCCCCGTTCCACCCGGCGCCGGCGACGCCCTGCTCGGCTCGGCCCTGGACCGGGTCGGCTCACCGGTGCCGCTGCGCGCGGGTCCGCACGCGCTCCGCCCGGCCGACCTGGTCGCCGCCCTGGCCGCCGGTGCCCGCCAGGTGGCCGAGGAGCGGCACGGTGCACCGCCGTCCGCGACCGTCCTCACCGTGCCCGCCACCTGGGGCGAGCACCGGCGCGACGAGCTCATCGCCGCTCTGCAGGCGGCCGGTCTCGCGCCGGTCGCGCTCGTCGCCGGCCCGGTCGCCGTCGTCGCCTCCTCCCTCGCCGACGCCGGGACGCCCGTGGCGCCCGGCAGCACCGTCGCCGTCTACGACCTCGGCGCCAGCACCCTCGACACCGCGGTCGTGACCGTCGCCCCGGACGGTGCCGCCGAACTGGCCGCCGTCCCACCGCCGCCGCTCCCGTGGGGCGGACGGGACCTGGACGACGCCGTGGTCACGCTGATCGGGCACTGCCTGCGCGCCGAGGAGGTGCCCGACGGCGACGGGCCCGCCCCCGCGGCGGTGCGCGCGGCCGCGGTCGCCGCCAAGGAGGAGCTGTCGTCGGCCACCGACACCCGCGTCGTCCTCTCCGCGGCCGGCCGGCCGGTGGCCCTCCGCCTGGTCCGCACCGACCTCGAGGAGCTCGTCGCCGAGGACGTCGAGGCCTCCGTCGCGACGCTCTCCCGGACCGTGGCCGAGGCCGGCTGGTCCGTGCCCGACCTCGCCGCCGTGGTGCTCGCGGGAGGCAGCGCGCAGATGCCGCTCGTCGCCGCGACCGTCTCGGCGGGGCTCGACCGCCCGGTCGTCAGCGATCCGCAGCCGGGACTCTCCGCAGCCCGCGGTGCCGCCCTGCTGGCGGCCGAGCTGCTGACCGCCGGACCCCCGGAGGTGGACGAGCCCGCGGCCGCCCCCGTCGGACCGCCCGCGCCGCTCCCCCACAGGGTCACCCCCCGCCGCCGGACCACTCCCCGCCGCGCCGGACACCGGACCGCAGCGCGGGCGCTGGTGGTGCTGGCCCTCCTCCTCGTCGTCACGAGTGGAGGGACCCTCGTCGTGTCCGCCTGGCGCACGACGGAGGTGCCCACCGCCGCGGCGAGCGGCGGCACCGACGACGACGTCGCCGGTTCCGGTGCTCCCGGAGGCGGGTTCACTCCTGCGGCTCCGGAGCTGGCCGACCCCGGTGGCGCGCCGGGGGCGGCCCCGCTGCCGGCCCGGACCGCGCCGGGCTCGCTCCGGGGAACGGCCGCCGGGCCGACACTCCCCGGGACGACGCCTCCGGGGACGACGCCTGCCGGGACGACGGGCAGCACGCCGCCCTCCCTCGCGGGCGAGCCGGGGACCACGTCCTCCCCCGGGCCGGGCGACACCGGGGCCCCACCCCCCGGTGGCCCGCCGAGCAGCGAGCCCCTCCCGCCCGACACCGAGCCGCTGCCGCCGGGCAACCAGCCGCCACCGGGCACCCAGCCACCGGGCACCCAGCCACCGCCGCCGGGCACGGAACCGCCGCTGCCACCGCCCAGCACAGCCCCACCGCCCCCGAGCACGACTCCACCGCCGCCGAGCACCGAGCCACCGCCCCCGAGCACCGAGCCGCCCGCCGGCGGGGGGTCGACCACCCAGCCGACTCCCGGGGGCGGTTCGGCTCCCGACCCGGCCCCGTCCCCACCGGCGGACGGCGCAGCGGACGGCGCGGCGGACGGGCGGTGACCGCCGGACGACGCGATGCGGCAACCGGCTGGGCGGTGCCGGCCGGGGCGGCCGACCTGCTCCGCCGGCTGCGGGCGGACGAGGGGCCGCGGTGCGTCCTCGTGCAAGGGGCCGGGGGCACCGGGAAGACGCTGCTGCTCGCCGAGCTGGCCGCCGCCTGGCGCGCCGCCGGCGTCCCGGTGACCGACCTGGCCGCCGCACCCCTCACCGGG
Organism: Modestobacter sp. I12A-02662; assembly: GCF_041028325.1. Classification (NCBI taxonomy): domain Bacteria; kingdom Bacillati; phylum Actinomycetota; class Actinomycetes; order Geodermatophilales; family Geodermatophilaceae; genus Modestobacter; species Modestobacter sp. I12A-02662. The sequence continues at coordinate 70,767 of NZ_JABGDE010000014.1, forward strand.
CCCGGCCCGCGGGCGGTGCTGGTCGACGACGCCCAGCGGCTGACCCCGGCGGAGACCGCCCGGCTGCGGCAGCTGCTCGGCGCGCCGGGCGTGCGTGTGGCGGTCGCCGCCCGGCCCTGGCCGCGGCCCGCCGGACTGCTGGCCGCGCTGGAGGAGGCGGTGGACGACCGGGCGGTGGTCGTGCTCGGGCACCTGAGCAGGGAGGCGGTCCAGCGCTGGGTGACCGCGGTGCTCGGTGCCGTGCCGGCGGAGCTCGGGGAGTCCGTGGCCCGGCGGACCGGTGGCCTGCCGGTGCTCGTCGCCGACGCGCTCCGGCGGGGCGCCGCGGCGGCCGGGAAGCCGAGCCCCGAGCCGGGCGAGCTGCTCCGGTCGCTCCTCGCCCTGCTGCCGGAGGACGACCGGTCCGTGCTGCACGCCCTGGTCGCCGGCGCCCCGGCCGACGCGGAGGTGCTGGCCGAGGTGCTGGAGGTGGCCCCGCGTCGGGCCACGGAGCTCCTCTGCCGGGCCCGCGCCACCGGGCTGCTGCTGCCGGGGGGGACCGTCGTCCCGGTCGCCGCCGAGGCGCTGCTGGCGGCCGGGCCGGCGGACGTCACCCGGGCGGTGCGCCGCCGGCTGCTGGGGGTGCTGCTGGACCGGGGCGAGGACGCCCTGCCGGTGGCCCGGGCGATGGCCGCCGACCGGGTGCGCGACCGGCGCGGGGCCGCTCTGCTGGCCGAGTCCGGCAGCGCGGCGCTGGGCGCCGACCCCGCGCTCGCCGGGGTGCTGCTGGACGAGGCCGCGGCCTGCGGAGCGCCGCCGGACGGCCTCGCTGCCCGGCGGGCGGCCGCGGCGGCGCTGACCGGGGACCTCGACACCGCCCTGCGCTGGGCCGACTGCGCGCTGGCCGACGACGCGGCTCCCGACCGGGCCCGCGCGGCCGGGGTGGCGGCGGCCGTGCTGGCCCGGCGCGGGCTGCTCGCCGACAGTGCCGAGCTGCTGCGACTGGCCGGGCCGGACCACGCCGGGTCCGCGGCGGTGGCGCTGCTGGGCCTGGGTGCCACCGAGGGAGCGGCCGCTGTCCTGGCGTCGTCCGCACCGCCCACCCTGGTGTCCCGGAGCGAGCGGCTGGCGGCCGCCGGGTTGCTCCGCTCGCTGCGTCCCGCCGCCACCGACGGGGACGTCGCCGCCGCGCTGTCGGACATGACCCGCGCCGCGGGACTGCTGGAGCCGGTCGGACAGGCGGTGCTGCTGCCGGACACCCCGGCCGCACTCGCCGCCGTGCTCGCCCTGCACACCGGCGAGCTCACCACCGCGGAGGAGGTGCTCGAGCGGGCCCTGGCCGCCGACGTCGGTGGCCCGAACGCCCGGGTCCGGCACCTCCTGCTGCGGGCCTGGACGGCGATGCTGCGCGGTAGCAGCGACACGGCGGGCGAGCTGCTCGCCCGGGGGGCGGGGGCGGGCCGGCTCGAACCGCGCGACGAGCTCGTCGCCCGGGCCCTGGAGGCCGGCCTGGCCCGCCGGGCCAGCGACCGCCTCGCGCTGGGGACGGCGTGGGCGCAGGCCCGGCAGGCGGTGCTGCGCCATCCCGTCGACCTGTTCTCGCTGCTGCCGCTCGGCGAGCTGGTGGTGGCCGGGGCGCGGCTGACCGACGGGGAGCGGCTGGCCCCGCACCTGGCCGAGGCGCAGGCGCTGCTGGCCCGGCTCGGCGATCCACCCGTCTGGGCGGCGCACCTGCACTGGAGCTGCGCGCAGGCCGCCGTCCTGACCGACACCCCGGCGGCGCTGGAACCGCACGCCGCCGCCCTCCAGGACGCGGGACGGACCAGTCCGTACGCCGCCGCTGCCGCGGCTGGGGCCCGGTGCTGGCACCGGCTGCTGGCCGGGGAGGTGGACGCGGCGGCGGTGACCGGCGCCGCCACCGGGCTGGCGGCGGTGGGCCTGGCCTGGGACGGCTCCCGGCTCGCCGGCCAGGCGGCCGCCCGCGCCGTCGGCCCGGCGGACCGGGCCGGGCTGCTGCAGTGCGCCCGCTCGCTGGCCGGGAGTGCGGACGACGCGGCGCCGTCCCCGCCGAGCCGCTCCCCGGCGGGCACCCCGGCCGCGCCCGGGCTGCTCAGCCAGCGCGAGCGGGACGTCGCCGAGCTGGTGGTCGCCGGGCAGACGTACAACGAGATCGGCGGGCGCCTGTACATCTCGGCGAAGACCGTCGAGCACCACGTGTCCCGGATGCGGCAGCGGCTGGGCGCGAGCACCCGCTCGGACCTGCTCGCCCGGCTGCGGGCCGAGCTGGCCCAGGGGGCCTGAGCACGGTCGCCGTCGGCAGAATGGCCGCCACGACCGCCCGCCGAGCTCAGGAGGACGACGATGTCCGATCCGACGGTCATCCGCACCGACGCCGACGGCGTCGCCACGCTGACCCTGCAGCGGCCGGGGCTCACCTCCCGGATGCGCGCCGAGCTGCGGGGGCTGGTGGAGCAGGTAGCCGCCGACGATGCGGTGCGCGCGGTCCTGCTCACCGGCACCGGCCGGGCGTTCTGCGTCGGGCAGGACCTGGCCGAGCACGTGGAGGTGCTCCGCGGGGACGCGGCAGGCTCCCTGTCGGTGGTGGAGGACGAGTACAACCCGCTGGTCCTCGCGGTGTCCGCGCTGCGGGTGCCGGTGGTCGTGGCGGTCAACGGCGCGTGCGCCGGTGCCGGGCTCGGCCTGGCGCTCGCCGGGGACCTGCGGATCGCGGCCGCGGGGGCGAAGTTCACCACCGCCTTCGCCGGCATCGGGCTGTCCAGCGACTCGGGGCTGGCGTCCCGGCTGGTGCACTGCGTCGGCGGGTCCCGGGCCGCGGAGCTGCTGCTGCTCCCCGAGCCGTTCACCGCCGAGCGGGCCGCCGAGTGGGGGCTGGTGCACTCGGTGGTCGACCCGGAGCTGGTCCTGCCGGCGGCGCAGGCGCTGGCCGTCCGGCTCGCGGCGGGACCGACGCTGGCCTACCGGGCGATCAAGACGGTGCTGGCCACCGCGGCCACCGACCCGCTGGAGCGGACCCTGGGGCGGGAGGCGCGGCTGCAGCTCGAGCTGGGCCAGACCGAGGACCACCGCGAGGCGGTCGAGGCCTTCCTCGCCAAGCGCCCGGCACGGTTCAGAGGCCGCTGACCAGCGCCTTCCCGCATTGCGGTCGCTGTGCCCCCTGGTGATCATGACCGGATGAGCCAGCCATCACGCGGAGCAGCGCCGGCTCGCCTGCCCGCGCCCGTCCTGGGGGCGCTCGCCGGCGCGGTCTACGCGGTCGGGCTCGGCCTGGTCGACGTGGCTCAGGGTGAGGGCTGGTACTGGACGGGCGTCGCCCTCCGGTTCGTCCTGTTCTCGCCGTTCGCGACGGGTCTCGTCTGGTGGACGCGCCGCCGCCGTCCTGCTGTCCCGCTGCGTCGCGATCCGCTGGCAGGGACGGCGCATCGACCGGCTGCTGGGCCAACTGGAGACCGGCCCGGCGGGTGACCGCTGACGGCCGCCCTTAGGGGGCCCGCGCCGAGCTTGCGAGGTGTCGGGGGGAAGGGTGGTCCTTGGTCAGCGGGCGTGGGTGAGGCAGGTCGGGCAGACGTCGGTGCCGGTGGCCGGCCAGGTGCGCTCCGTCGTCACGCGGGCCAGGACGCCGCAGACGGTGAGCTCGCAGGCGCCGTCCAGGTCGTCGGGGGCCCGGTGCACCTCCACGGCGTGCCAGAGCGCCGCGGTCGGACCGTGGGCGCGGCTGCGGGCGGCGACGAAGGTGAGCGAGATGACCATGCTCTCGGAGTCGGCATCCCGGCTGGCCGGCCTGAGCCGGGACGCCGCGTCCCACCCGAAGGGGGTGCCGGGAGCCGGTCCGCGTCCCGCCGGGCAGCCGTGGCACCGTGCTGCCGATCCACCCAGACCAGCCAGCCAACCCAGCCCAGGAGGTCCGGTGCAGCTCACCAAGCACGGTCACGCCTGCGTCGTCCTGTCCGACGGCGACCAGCGCCTGCTGATCGACCCCGGCGCGTTCACCGCCGAGGACGCCTGGCGGGGCGCCACCGCCCTGCTGATCACGCACGAGCACCGGGACCACTTCCAGGCCGACCGGACGCGGCAGGCCCTCGACGCCGATCCCGGCCTCGAGGTGTGGACCAACCCCTCCGTCGCCGGGCAGCTGGAGGGCGCGGGGAGCCGGGTGCACGTGGTGGGCCCCGGCGACACCGTCACGGCCGCCGGCTTCGACGTCTCGGTGCACGGCGAGTGGCACGCGGTGATCCACCCGGAGCTCCCGCGGGTCCGCAACGTCGGCTTCCTCGTCGCCGGGCAGGTGTTCCACCCCGGTGACGCGCTGACCGTGCCGGAGGTCGCCGTCCCCACCCTGCTGCTGCCCGCGCACGCCCCCTGGTCGAAGACCGGTGAGCTGATCGACTACCTGCGCGCGGTGCGCGCCGAGCGGGCCTACGCCGTGCACGACGGCCTGCTCAACGACACCGGCCTGGCCGGGGTCGCCGGCCTGCTCGGCGAGCGGGGGCCGGGCCAGCCGACGCCCTACGCGCGCCTGGCCGCCGGCGAGTCCACCGACGTGTGACCGTTCCCCGGCACGGTCAGCAGCGCGTCGAGCTCGGCCAGCCGGGCCTCGGAGCGGAGCCGGCGGTCCCGCTCGGTGGCCAGTGCCCGCTCGGCGTCCACCCGCTCGGTCACGTCGGCCTGGATGCCGATGTACTGCACCACCGTGCCCGTGGCGTCGGCCACCGGCGTCAGGTGGCACTCGTTCCACCAGGTGCTGCCGTCGGCCCGCCGGTTGAGCAGCACCTCGCGGACCTCCTCGCCGGCCGTGACCGCCGCGCGCAGCCGCGCCACCGCGGCGGCGTCGGTGTCCGGGCACTGCAGGAAGCGGCAGTTGCGGCCGAGCGTCTCCGCGGCCGGGAACCCGGTCAGCTGCTCGAACGCCGGGTTGACGTACACCAGCGGCTGGTCGGGCAGTCGCAGGTCGACCACGGTCACCCCGGTGTCGACCACCGCCAGAGCCCGTGCGAGCACCGCGTCACCGGGGCTGCCGCCGCTGGTGAACAGCCGGCCGGCCGCCGGCGGTGGCGCGGTGTCGGCGCGCGGGGCACGGTCGCGCAGGGCGGCGGTGCGCGAGGCGCCGTCCCCGGACGGCGCGACCCGGGACATCAGGGCGCGGGCGGCCCGCACCACGGTGTCCCGCTCGTAGGTCAGCGCGAAGGCGAACCGCCGCTCCAGGTCCGGGCCGCCGTCCCCGAGGTCGCGGGCCAGCAGCGCCGCGCTGAAGTGCGGGCTGAGCACCACGATGTCCCACTCGCCCCGCACCGGGTCCCCCGGTGCCAGGTCCGCGCCGCGCAGACCGGGCAGCGGCTCGACCGGCAGGCCCTCCCCCAGCGCGCAGACGAAGCCGACCCGCTCGACCAGGTCGCGGTACCGCTGCCGGGTGGACGGCGTGACGTGCCGCGCCTCCTGGAACGCGGCCGCGACCACGCAGGTCTCCCCCAGCCGCATCGCCTGCCGCTCCAGCTGCTTGCTCAGCTCGATGAGCAGGGCCTTGGGGGCCTCCCGGGCGGCGACGGTCTCCGGCAGGCACGCGAACGGGGAGACCTCCCCGGCGCCGCCGTCGGCCGGCTGCGCGGCGGGCAGCCGCAGGGAGCCGGTCCGCTGCCCCCGGACGGCCCCCGGGCCCGGCCGGCCGAACAGCCAGCCCTGCCCCAGGGTCGCGCCCAGCGCGCGGGCCATGGCCAGGTGGGTCGTGTCCTCGATGCCCTCGGCGAGCACCGCGGCGCCGCTGGACTCGGCGTAGGCGTTCACCGCGTTCATGATCTCGGCGATCGCCGGGCCCGGGCGCTCCTGCACCAGCCGCAGGTCCAGCTTGACCACGTCCGGGCGCAGCAGCGGCATGAAGGCCAGCGACAGCTGCTCCGCGCCGACGTCGTCCAGGGCGACGGCCCACCCGCGCTCGCGCACCCGGGCCACCGTCCGCAGCAGCTCCGCGGGGCGGGCGGCGAGCGCCCGCTCGGTGATCTCCAGGACGACGCGCAGGTCGCCGGGCAGCTCGTCGACCCCCGGGAAGAGCGCGGCGAGCGGCGCCTCGTCCAGCGCGTCGGGCTCCACGTTGACGAAGACGGTCAGCGGCGCGAGCAGGCCGGAGGCGACCGCGCCGCGCAACGCCGCCGACCGGCAGGCCTGGTCCAGCTCGGGGAGGCAGCCCGCGGCGCGCGCGGCGGCGAAGAGCGTGTCGGGAGCCCGCAGGGGCCCCTCGGGCCCCCGCGCGAGCGCCTCGTAGGCGACGACACGCCCGTCGTCCAGGTCCACGATCGGCTGGAACAGGCTGGTCACGGCGCCGTCGTCGAGCACGGCACGGACGGCCGCGGCCGCCGCCTGGGAATTCAGGTGCACGTCGTCCCCCATCGGGCCCGGACAGCCGGTTCCCGAGTCTGACAGCATCGGGGTGCCACGAAGGGGTGAGCAGCCCGCCGGGAAGCGGCGGGCACGAGGACGACGGGGGCGGTCACCACGGGAGAGAAGCTCAACGACCTGCCCACGTGGTCGGTGCTGCCCGCCCGGCCGGACCCGGTGTTCGACCGGCTGGCCGCCGACCTCGCCGCGCAGGTGCGCGCCCCACGTGCCTTCGTCGTGCTCGTCTCCAAGGGCGGGCAGGTCTTCCCCGGCATGTTCGGGCTCCCGGAACCGTGGGTCAGCCAGCGCTCCTCGCCGCTGAGCGAGTCGCTGAGCCTGCCCGTGGTGCTCACCGGCGCCCCGCTGGTGATCCGGGACTTCGGCAACGCACCGAACGCCCCGGACAGCCAGGCGGTGACGGCCCTCGGCGTGGTGGCCTACGCCGGCATGCCGCTGGTCGACGGCCAGGGGCACCCGATCGGCGTGCTGTGCGCGGTCGACGTGCGGCCGCGCACCTGGACGGCGCGGGAGCTGGCCGTGCTGCAGCGGCTGGCCGCGGAGTGCTCCCGGCAGCTGCAGCTGCGCGCCGTCGAGCTGGCCGAGGAGGAGTCGCGGGCGGCCACCCGGCGCGCGGACGCCTCGGCGGCCGCCGCGGCCGAGTCGGCCCGCGTCGCGCTGCTGGCCGCGGAGGCCGAGGCCGACCGGGCCCGGCTGGTCGCCCGGCTCAGCCAGGCGCTGCTGCCGGTCGAGACCTTCGCCGAGGTGCTGCGCACCGTGGACCGGTTGGTCCGGTCGCCGCTGGGGGCCACGGCGACACTGCTCGGCCTGGGCGCTGCCGGCAGCACCGACCTGCGGGTGTGGGCGGCCGTGACCGGGGCGCCGCCGTCCGCCGGCCCGGTGGCGACGGTCTGCCTCGGCGACGAGCACCCGATGGGCGCGGCCGCCCGCGACCGGCGGCTGGTGACCGTCCCGAGCCGGGAGGAGGGGGCGCGCCAGTTCACCGCCCTGGCCCGCCTCCCCGCCGGGGGCGTGGCCGCCGGCCTGGCCGTGCCGCTCGTCCTCGGCCAGCACTCCTCGATCGGGGCGCTCATGGTCGGCTGGGACCAGGAGCGCCCGCTGGACGAGTCGGTCCTCGCGGCGGTCACCGGGCTGGCCCGGCACGTCGAGCACGCCGTCGACCGGGTGCTGCTGCGCGAGCAGCGGCTGCGGCTGCAGGCCTCGCCGTTCGAGCTGTCGGCCTGATCAGCTGGAGCCGGCCCCCGGCCCGAAGGGCTCCGCGGTGAACCTGGTCACCAGGTCCATGCCGCCCCACTCCTGCAGGTTCGCGCCGCTGGCCGCCCACTCCGGCGAGTCGAAGGCGGCCCTCATCGCCTCCCTCGACCCGAAGACCAGCTCGGCGAGCAGGTGGTAGCTCGGTTTGCCGACCACCTGGCGCCGCACCCGGTGGACGCGGTCCTCCACCAGTCCGGGGGTCTTCTCGACCAGCGGGACGTGGGTCCCGAAGTACTTCTCGTCGAAGTCGGCCGGGTCGTCGGGGGTGCGGTGGAGCGCGAAGAAGCTGACCGTCGTGCGGGGCACCTACCCGAGCCGGACGGCGGGAACGCGGGAGGAGGCGGGTCAGCGCCCGCCGACCGACACCTCGAACTCGACCTGGCTGACGTCCGGGCGGAGCCGGGAGAAGCTGTGCACCAGCGGGTGGCCGCTCGTGTCCCGGACCGTGGTGCGGACCACCAGCAGCGGCGACCCGGCGACCACCTCCAGCAGGTCGGCCTCGTCGGCGGCCGCCGTCCCGACGTCCACGACGATCCGGGCGTGCGCGAGGTCGGCCTGGTACTCGCGGCGCAGGAACTCGTACAGCGAGCCGTGCCCGAAGTCCTCGGCGGCCGCCGTCGGGTAGCGCTCGGCCGGCAGGAAGCTGCGGACGACGTGGTTCGGCGCCCCGTCGACGCTGCGCAGCCGGACGAGCTCGACCACGTCCTCGGCCGCGCCCAGGGACAGCTCGGCGGCGATGGCGGGTGCGGCAGGCACCACCCGCTGGGCGAGCACCGTGGTGCCGACCTGCGCGCCCTGCTCGGTCATCACGGAGTGGAACCCGGCGATGCGGTGGACGAAGCTCTCCCGGTACTCGTGCCGGATGCCGGGCCGGCTCACGAAGGTGCCGCGCCCCTGCTCGCGGACGAGGTGCCCGTCGGCCACCAGCCCGTCGACCGCGCGGCGCAGGGTGATCCTGCTGACGCCGTACTCGGCGCACAGCACCGGCTCGGGCGGGAGCAGCGTGTGCTCCGGCAGGGCGGAGGCACGGCGGCGGAGCGCCTCGCGGACCGCGAGGTACTTGGGTCCGGCCTCCAGACTCGCCACGCCGAGAAAGGTACTGCACGAGGAGACGTCTAGACGTCATGACGTACGAAGCCCGCAGCGCCGCGGCCCGGGGCGGCGGCCGGGGAGCCGGCCTCAGCGCCCGGGGTCCACCGGCTGCCCGGGCTGCAGCTCGATCACCGTCACCTCGGGCCGGGCCCCCACCCGCATCGGCGGACCCCAGTAGCCCGCCCCGGCGGTGATGTAGAGCTGCGTGTCCCCCTGCATCGACCAGCCCTCCACGGCGGGCTGGTCGAGCAGGACCGCGTAGTCGAAGGGCCACAGCTGGCCGCCGTGCGTGTGGCCGGACAGCTGCAGGTCCACCCCCGCCGCGCGGGCCTGGGCCACCTGCACCGGCTGGTGGGCCAGCAGCACTACCGGGCGCGTGTCGTCCCGGCCGTCCAGCGCGGCGTCGAGGTCCGCGCCGTGCCCGGGCAGCCCCGACATCACCGCCGTCCGGTCGTCGATGCCGGCCAGGTCGAACGCGGCCGCGCCGCGGCGGACCTCCACCCGCTCGTTGCGCAGCACGTCGACGCCCAGCGTGGGCAGGTGGCGCAGCCAGGCCGTGGTGTCGGCGAAGTACTCGTGGTTGCCGGTCACGAAGTAGACGCCCTGCTCGCTGACCAGGTCCGCCAGCGGCGCCACGTCCTCGCGCAGCTCGTCGACCTCGCCGTCGACGAGGTCGCCGACGATCGCCACGACGTCGGGGCGCTGCGCGTTGACCGTCTCCACCACCCGCTCGAACCGGCGCCCGCCGTAGGTGGCCGACAGGTGCCCGTCGGAGAACGTGACGATCCGCAGGCCGGCCAGCGCGGGGTCCAGCCGCGGGATCCGCACGGGCACCCGGCGGACGACGGGCGCGGAGTTGGCGAGCACCGCGCCGGTCCCCGCCGTCCCCAGCGCGACCGCGCCGGCCCCGGCGGCCAGGGTGCGGGCGAGGAACAACCGCCGCGGGAGCTCCGGCGGCTCCGCCGGAGCCGGAGCCGCAGCCGGAGCCGGAGCCGCAGCCGGGGCCGGAGCCGGAGCCGGGGTGTCCGGCCCGGACGGGACGAGGACCTCCTGCCGTGCCGGCGCCGGGTCGCGGCGGCGCAGCCGGGCCGCCAGCCGGACCGGCTCGGTGACCAGCAGGGCCAGGAACGTGTAGAACGCCAGCCCCAGCCAGCTGAACCCGGCCCAGGCGAGCGGCGTGTAGGCCGCCAGCGGGATGCTGCCCCGCAGGGTCACCGCCAGCGTGGGCAACAGCGCCAGGACGACGACGAGCAGGGTCAGCCCGCGGCGGACCCGGCCCGGCAGCGTCGTCGCGCGCACCAGCCGCCACCACAGGTACCCGTGCAACAGCAGCATCGCGACCAGCACGACGACCGCGAAGCCGATCAGGACCACTCCTCCCCACGCGACGGCCGCCTCACGGTCGGACGGCGGCCTTCAGCACGGGCCTCAGCACCGGCCAGCACGCCCAGAAGTCCTGCTCGGCCCGGTCCGCCCGGGCCTCTTCCAGGCCGTGCAGCCGACCGTACGTCCAGGCGTTCTCCCCCGCCCCGAAGGCCTGCAGCCCGATCCGGGTGCACAGCTCGCGGGTGACGACGGTGTCCTGCAGGGCGCCGAGCACGTCCTGCACGTCCTTGAGCGCGTCGACCAGCTCGGCCACCGGCTCCCCCAGCACCGGCACCACCGCCTCCGCGGAGTACCGCACCCGCTTGGCGGCCTTGCGGACCTCGTGCAGCGCGGCCGGGTCGTCGGTGTCCATCGCGCCGGAGACGGCCCGGCGCAGCCGCTTCGCAGTCCGGGCCAGCACCTCCCGCGCGACCTCGTCGGCCGGGGCCGCGGCGTGCTCGGTGAGCGGCGGATCGGCCACGAGCGCGTCCAGGTCGTCGCGCAGCCGCAGGTACGCCGCGCCGGAGAGCACCGTGCGCGCCGTGCCCTCCGCCGCCTGCAGCTCCTTGATCTCGGCCTGCTGCAGCCGCGCGGCCACCGGGCCGAGCACGAGCTCCTCCGGCTGGCCGGCGACGAGGGCGCGCAGGTGGCCCAGCGCGACCTCGGCGTCCCGGCCGCCGGACAGCGCGGCCCCCACCTCGGAGAGCTCCTGCCGGAGCGCGTCGGTCTGGGCGCGGTCGAGCACCGGGCGGAAGGCGGCCAGGGTGCTGCGCAGCCGGCGGCAGGCCACCCGGACCTGGTGCACCGCGTCGGGCTGACCGGTGCGGACCATCAGATCGGCGTCCTGCAGCGCGGCGACCTGGTCGCGGAGCACCTCGCGGAGGACGACGCCCGCGGGGCGGCCGGGGTCCCCGCCGTCCGCCTGCTGCTTCTTCTTGCCCTTCCTGCCCTTCTTGCCGGTCGCCGGCTCGGGGGCGCCCGCCGGCGCCGCCCCGTCGAGGCCGGCCAGCCGGTCGGCCAGCACCCGGGCGAGCTTGGACGGCGAGGCGGCCGGCCGCGCGCCCGCGGCCTGCACCGCCTCGGCCACCGCGGCGAGCAGCGCCTCGTCGCCGTCGACCAGCTCGACCTCCAGCTCGCGCCACGCCGTGACGACGGCGGCCCCGCCGGGCTCGGTGGACGGCACGGTCCCGGTGACGTGGTCGTCGGCGATCTCGGCGAGCACCCCGCCCTCGGCGTCCCGCAGCTCGACGACCTGACGCCGGGTGCGCAGCGCGGCCACCTGCTCGGCCGGCGCGGACCGCACGATGCCGAGCACCGGCTCCAGCACCGCCTTCGGCGGGGTGCGGGCGGCCCGCCCGGCCGGCGAGTGCAGCTCGCGCCGCGCCCCGGCCGCCGCCGGCAGCTTCACGTGCCAGCCGGCGTCGCTCCCCCCGGTCCGGCGGCGCAGGGTCACCCGGGCGCGCGCCAGCCGCAGGTCGGCCGTGTCGTAGTAGGTGGCCTCCAGCAGGTGCTCGACCGGCGGCGACGCCTCGGTGACGCCGGGGACGTCCCGGAGGTCGGGCAGCACGAAGGACTCCTCGACGTCGAACTTCCGCTCGATCTCCACGTGCTCGACCGCCACCGCTGCCACTCCCTCTGTCGCCGCGACCGCCCGCCTCCTGGCGGACCCGTCGCGGACGCCCTGTCCGGCTCATCTTCGCCGACATCGGCGGACGCGACCCGGCGGAGGGCCTGCCGGGCGCTCAGCGGGAGGGCACCCGGTCCCCGGCGGGCACCACCGGCGCCCCGTTCCCGCTCGGCCAGCGCCCCCGGTTGCGGTACCAGCGGCGGGCCGCGCGGGCCCGGCGGCCGGCGGCCCGGACGACGCCCAGCTGCCCCACCTGGTACACCGGGCGCAGCCGCCGCAGCGTGGCCTCGTCCCGGCGTCCGCTCTTGCCGTACACGAACGTCAACGCGTCCCTGTCCAGCTGCCCGTCGAGCTGCTCCCAGCGCTCGGCGCGGCGCCGGGCGGACTCGACGGTGCGGTTGGCCCGCTCCCGGCGCCGCCGGTCGTAGGCAGCCAGCGCCGCGGCTGGATCGCGCTCCGCGGCCAGGCTCTCGGCCAGCGCCGCGGCGTCGGTCATGCCCAGCCGGGTGCCCGACGCCCAGGTGAAGTGCGCGGCGTGGGCCGCGTCGCCCATGAGGGCGACGTTCTCGTGGACCCAGCTCTGGTTGGTCAGGTGCTGGAAGCGCTGCCAGGACCCCGGGTCGTGCGCGGACCGGCCGGTGAGCGGCCGCCCGCGCAGCGGCTCAGCGAAGACCTCCGCCAGCAGCCGCAGCCCCTGGTCGGTCGGCATGGTGTCCAGGCCGAGGCCCTCCCACGTCTCCGGTGGGCACTCGACCACGCAGGTGCTCGACGTGCGGCTCGACGGGTAGGCGTGCATCCAGATCCAGCCGGCGTCGGTCCGCTCGAAGGGGAAGGTCATCCGCGGGAACACCCGGTCGGTGCCCAGCCACAGGTAGCGGTTGCGCCCGGTCACCGTCGTCGTGCCGAAGTGCTCGCCGAACTGCCGCCGCACCCGGCTGCCCACGCCGTCGGCCGCGACGACGAGGTCCGCGCCCCGCAGCGCGGACACGTCATCCACCTCCTGGCCGAACTCGACCTCCGCGCCGAGCTCGACGGCCCGCCGGGTGAGGATCTCCAGCAGGGCGGAGCGCTCGAGGGCGGACCGGAAGTGCGGCACGTAGGCCGAGGAGCCGTGCAGCCGCCACTCCTGCTCGTGCCAGGCGACCGAGCGGGCCCGGACCTCCGCTGCGCCTCCCGGGTCGTTCGCGTGCAGCAGGTCCATCAGCCGGTCGGAGTAGGTGACGCCCCAGCCCGACGTGGCCCCCGGCCGGGTCCGCTCCACGACCCGGACGGACAGCCCCGGCACCCGTCTCCGGGCGCACACCGCGAAGAACAGGCCCGCCGGGCCCCCGCCGACGCAGACGACGTCCATGCGTCCCGAGGATGACCGGAGGCCGGGGGCCGGACAAGGCGTTCGGCCGCGGCGGGGCCGCCCCGGGCACGATGGACGGCGTGCGCCCGCGCCAGCCCGTCCCCGAGCGCGGAGCGCTGCTGCTCCCCGTGCCGTGGGCGGTCTGGGCCGCGCTGCGGCTGACCGGGGCCGAACGCGGGTTCCCGCTGGTGCCGGCGCTGACGTTCACCCCGTACGCGGCGGCCACCGGAGCCCTGCCGCTGGGCGCGGCCCTGCTCGCCCGGTCACGGGCCGCCACCGCCCTGGCCGCGGGGGCGACCGTGGCCCTGGCCGTGCCGGTGCTCGCCCGCGCCCGGCGACAGCCCGCTGCCGCGGCGGGCCGGCGGCTGCGGCTGGTCTCGTCCAACACGTTCCACGGCCGGGCGGACGCCGGCGCGCTGGTCGACCTGGTCGCCGGCTGCGACGCCGACGTGCTCACCCTGATGGAGGTCACCCGGGACGGCCGGGACCGGCTGGTCGCCGCCGGCCTCCCCGGGCTGCTGCCCGCCGAGCACACCCTGCTGCCGGCCGACCCGGCGCGGCTCGGTGCCGGGGGCTCGGTGTGGACGCGGCTGCCGGTCGTCGCGCGGAGCCGGGCGGCCGGGCACTTCGAGCAGCCGCTGCTGCGGCTGGCGCTGCCGGGCGGGCCGGACGTCGAGGTCACCGCTGTGCACGCCCATCCGCCGCTACCGTTCACGGCCGGCGTGCGGGCCTGGGAGGAGGACCTGGCCGGGCTGCCGGCGCCCGGCGGCGACGCCGTCCCGGTGCTGGCCCGTGACTTCAACGCCAGCGCCGACCACGCCGCGTTCCGCCGCCTGGTGCGGCGCGGCTGGGTGGACGCCGGGCGCGCGGCGGGACAGGGGCTGCGGGCGACCTGGGCGCCGGTCCGGTTCCCCCAGCCGAGGCTGACCCTGGACCACGTCCTCGTCGACCCGCGGGTGGGGGTGGCCGGGCTGCGGGTGGTGCGCCTGCCGGGCTCCGACCACCGGGCGCTGGTCGCCGACCTGCGCATCCCGCGTGCGTGACGGTTCAGCGCGGAGGGGCCGGGGTAGAAGCTGCAGCCCCGGGCGGCGGGTCCGCACCACCACCACCGCCCGGGGGCTGAACCGCCCATGCCCCGGATCCTCCGGCATTCACCTGTGGCCTGTGAGGTTCCTGGCAATCTGTGGACACGCCGAGGCAAGATCACGCAGAAGCAAGATCTGCTCACGCTCAGTCGACGCGCACGTCCTCCTGGCCGGTCACCGACACGACGTCACCACGGCGCAGCTGCCGGCCCCGGCGGTCCTCCGGCTCGCCGTTCACCCGCACGTCACCGGCGGTGAGGACGTCCTTGACCTGGGCGCCCGAGGGGACGGCGTCGACCAGCTTCAGCAGCTGACCCAGCCGGATGGACTCGTCCCCGGGACGGAGCTCGACGGTGCGCACGGCGCGATCCTGCCCCGCTCAGATCCGGACCAGCGCGTCGCCCACCGCGACCCGGCCGGGACGGGCGACCAGGGCACCCACGGCGAGCGCCCCGCCGAGCTCGCGGTGGATGGTCTTCAGCACCCCGGTGTCCCGGGCGATCCCGCCGGCCTGCGGCCGGGTCGTCATCACGCACCGCGGCACGGACCGGACGACGTCGAGCTCCGCCCCGCCCAGCCGCACCCGGCTGCCGACCAGGTCGTCCTCGCCTCCGCCCGCGAGCACCAGGTTGGCGCGGAAGCGCCGGCGGTCCCAGGATCCGAGGGTGCCGGTGGACACCAGGGTGACCCGCGCGTCGGCGTTGTCGTGGAAGGCGCCGTCGGCGCCGGAGAAGGGGTTCCAGCGCCCGCGCTCCTCGTCCTCGGCGTCCTCCGGGTTCTCGTACCGGCGCGGTCCGGTCACCTCTGCGGCCGGGCGGAGCGCCACCGGGCGCCCGGCCCAGCCGGACAGGACGGCCTCGTCGGCGGTGACCGTGCCGTCGGGCAGCACCACCTCGACCCCGCCGTCGGCGCGCAGCCGGCCGGCGGCGAACAGCAGCTGCGGTACCCGCCGGGCGGTCAGCCCCAGGCCGGTCGCGGCGTCGAACAGCGCCCACGCGCGGTCCCCGGCAACGCCCTGGGGGCCGACCTCCGCGGCGTCGAGACGCTCCCCCAGCAGCGACTTCACCGGGAAGCGCCACACCTCCAGGACCTGCAGGCTCACGGCGCCGCCGGGGTCCAGCGCAGGGTCCAGGTGCCCGACCAGGTGCCCCCGGCCGGCAGGACGACGAGGTCCACGCCGTCGGCCAGCGCGTTGGGCGGGCAGGTCATCGGCTCCACGGCGAGGCTGCGGCGGCGCTGCCCGGCCGGCAGCGTGTCGCCGGAGTAGACCTGCAGCCAGGGCCACGACCGGTCGACGGCCAGCTCCAGCTCCCCCGCCGGGCCGCGCAGCCGCACCCGGGCCCAGCCGTCGTCGTCGCGCACCAGGTCGGTGAGCGGGTCGTCGAGCTGCCTGTCCCCGATCCGGCCGACGGCCCCGTCGAAGGGCCGGCTGCTCCCGGTGGGGAGCCCCTCCTCGACGTCGAGCGCCCGCCGGGCGGGCACGGTGAGCTCCGCGTCGGCCAGGCCGCCCTCCTCCAGGGCCCCGACGTGCAGGTAGGGGTGCATGCCAACGCCGAACGGGGCCTCGCCGTCACCGGCGTTGCGCACCCGCACGGTCACCGTGAGCCGGTCCGGGGCGAGCGTGTGGTCCAGCGCGACCGCGAGCCGGAAGGGGTAGCCCGACCGCGGCTCGAGCACCGTGCCGACCGAGACCGCGTCGTCCCGCTGGGTGAGCACCGTCCAGGGCTGGGCGGTGAGCAGCCCGTGCACGGCGTTCGGCGCGGCGGGCCCGACCACCTCCAGCTGCAGGTCCTCCCCCCGCCACGACCACTGCCCGCCGCGCAGCCGGTTCGGCCACGGCACCAGCACGCCGCCGCGGCGGCCCGCCGGCACGGTGCCGGCCGGATAGCCGTCCAGCACGTCCCAGTCGCCCACCAGCAGCCGGCGCAGCGCCCCGCCGCGCAGGTCGACGGCGAGCTCGGCGGCGCCGGCGCGCACCCGGGCCTCCCGCGGCGCGGTGGGCGGCCACGGGCCGGCCGTCGCGTCGTCGTCGGACGGGGCGGGCTCGGGGTCGAGCGGCATGCGGTCCTCCTCGGGCGTCGGGAACACCTCACCACAGCGGGCGGACGGTTCCACGTGGAACCGGAAGTCGTGACAGACGTCAGTGGACCCGGGGGCGCCGCCACCCGAGACTCGATCCACCTGACCCGAGGAGAACGCGATGCCCGACCCCGCATCCCACGCCCCGCACCTCCGCGCCGCCGATGCCGACCGGGCGCGGGTCGCCGAGCTGCTGGGGAAGCACCTGTCCGCGGGGCGGCTGACCGTCGAGGAGTTCGACGACCGGCTGGCCCGCGCCTACGCCGCCCGCACCTACGGCGAGCTCGACCCCCTCACCGAGGACCTGCCCCCGCTCGAGCGCCCCACCGTGGCGCCGACGGCGGTCCCGGGCACCTGGCACGCGCCGCCCGCCCACGGTCACGCGGGCTGGAGTCCGTGGGGCGGCGGCGCGTGGGCCGGCGGCAGCGGCGTCCGGGCCGCGTGGGCGAGCTGGGCAGGCACCGGCGTGATCGTGCTGACCATCTGGCTGGCCACGTCCCTCGTCGCGGGCTGGCAGTACTTCTGGCCGATCTGGGTGATCGGGCCGTGGGGCGCGGTGCTGCTCGCCCAGACCCTGGGTGGCCGGCTGGGCGACGGCGGCCGCGACCGGGACCGCGACCGGCGCGGGCTCCCGTCCGGCCACTGAGGCCCGCGCCGCGCCACGTGGTCGCTATCCCGCGCCCGAGCCGCTCCCCCACAGGGGATGGGTGCTGATCACGGCGACGATGACCGCGGCGCCCACGACGACGAGCGAGACCTCGGACCAGGCGGCACCCCGCCAGGCCACGAGCCGGCGGACGAGCCCGACCGCGCAGACTCCCCCGAGGACCGTCGCCCAGGCCAGGAGCGTCCAGCCGAGGAGCCACGCGATGGTGAGCAGCGCCTCCGCGCCGGCGCTGCGGAACCCGATCGCGTCACCGGCGCCGAGCACGAGGGCTGCGGAGCCGGCGAGCGCGAGCGTGACCACCGGTCCGGCCAGGGAACCCGAGCGCGCCGCCTGCATGCGGCGAACCTAGCGTCGCGGCGGCAGCAACCGGCGCCGGGCGGGGATGGGGGCTTCCCCCCATCTCCGGCCCGGCCCCTTGGCCCGCGCGCTCCGATGGCCGAGTCTCGGGGGCAGCGGCCACCGGCGGAGTGGTCGGGCGGTGGGGACGGCGACCATGAGCGAAGCACCCGAGGTGGCCGCGGGCCGGGGCCGGTCGCTGTTCTGGCGGGTGTGCCTGATCAACGGGGTGGTCTTCGCCGCGGGGACGGCGGTGCTCGCCGCCTCACCGGCGACCGTCTCGACCCCGGTGCTCGCCACCGAGGCCGTCGTCCTGGCCGTCGGGCTGGCCCTGATCCTGCTCGCCAACGGCGCACTGCTGCGGGCCACGCTGGCCCCGCTGGACCGCCTGCGCCACCTGATGGAGGGCGTGGACCTGCTCCAGCCGGGGCAGCGGCTGCCCGAGGTGGGCAACGGGGTGGTGTCGGACCTGATCCGCAGCTTCAACGCGATGCTGGCCCGGCTGGAGGCCGAGCGGAGCTCGAGCAGCGCCCTGGCGCTGGCGGCGCAGGAGGCCGAGCGGCAGCGGGTCGCCCAGGAGCTGCACGACGAGGTGGGGCAGAGCCTGACCGCGGTGCTCCTGGGCCTCCGCCGGGTGGCCGACCGGGTGCCCGCCGACCTCGCGCCGGAGGTGCTGCTGGTCCAGGAGACCGCGCGGGCCAGCCTCGACGAGGTCCGCCAGGTGGCCCGCCGTCTCCGGCCGGGGGTGCTCGACGACCTGGGCCTGGTCAGCGCGCTGACCTCGCTGGTGACCGAGCACGCCCGGCTCACCGGCGCCGAGGCGTGCCGGCGGTTCAGCTCGGACCTCCCCGAGCTCGGCGCGCAGGCGGAGCTGGTCGTCTACCGGGTGGCCCAGGAGGCGCTGACCAACGTGGCCCGGCACGCGGACGCGAGCCGTGTCGTCGTGGAGCTCTCCACGACGCTCGCGGGCGACGCCGTCCTGCTGCGGATCACCGACGACGGCCGGGGACTCGGCCGCCGGTCGCCGGAGGGGGCGGGGATCCGGGGGATGCGCGAGCGGGCGATGCTGGTGGGCGCGACGCTGACCGCGGGCAACCACCCCGAGGGCGGGACCGAGCTCCTCCTGTTCGTGCCGGTGCCCGTGCGGGGGGACTGGGCATGAGCACGGCCGGGATCACCCGGGTCCTGCTGGCCGACGACCACGCGCTGGTCCGCCGGGGGGTGCGGCTGATCCTGGAGAACGAACCCGACCTGACCGTGGTGGCCGAGGCCGGCGACGGCCGGGAGGCGCTCGCGCTGTCCCGGGTCATCGACGTCGACCTGGCCGTCCTGGACGTCGCCATGCCCGGGCTCACCGGTCTGCAGGCCGCCCGCGAGATGTCCCGGCGGTCGCCGTCGCCGCGGATCCTGCTGCTGTCGATGTACGACAACGACCAGTACTTCTTCGAGGCCCTCAAGGCCGGCGCCTGCGGCTACGTGCTGAAGTCCGTGGCCGATCGCGACCTCGTCGAGGCGTGCCGGGCGGCGGTGCGGGGGGAGTCGTTCATCTACCCCGACGCGCTCACCTCCCTCATGCGGGAGCACCTGCGGCGGGCGCGGCGCGGCGAACGCCTGCCCGGCAACGTCCTCACCCCGCGGGAGGAGGAGGTCGTCAAGCTGATCGCTGAGGGGAGGTCGTCCAAGGACATCGCCGCCCTGCTGGTGATCAGCGTGAAGACGGTGGAGCGCCACCGGGCCAACGTGCTGCAGAAGCTCGAGCTGCGGGACCGCACCCAGCTCACCCGGTACGCGATCCGGGCCGGCCTCATCGAACCGTGAGGCCGGCCCGGGCCGGTCAGTGGATGTGCGAGCCGCCGTTGACGTCGTAGGTGACCCCGGTGATGTAGCCGGACTCCTCGCGGCACAGGTAGGTGATGAGATCTGCGACGTCGTGGACGTTGCCGTTGCGGCCGACCGGGATCCCGGCGACGAGCTCCGCCCTGCGCTCCCCCTCGAGTGCCCCGCCGGTGATGTCGGTGTCGATCAGGCCCGGGGCGACGGCGTTGACCGTCACGCCGTCGGGACCCAGCTCGCGGGCCAGCGCGCGGGTGAACCCCAGCTGGGCGGCCTTCGCCGCGGAGTAGGCGACCCCGCCGAACACGCCGCCGCCCCGCTCCGCCGACACCGACGCCAGGAACACGATGCGCCCGAAGCCGCGCTCGGCCATGCCCGGGGCGATCCGGCGGGTGACGTTGAAGGCGCCGCGGACGTTCACCGCGAAGATGCGGTCCCACTCCTCCCCGGTGACGTCGAGGAACCGGGTGGGGGAGGTGATGCCGGCGTTGTTGACCAGGGCGCCGACCGGGGGCAGCGCCTCCTGGAGGACGGCGAGCGCGCCGTCGACAGAGGCCTCGTCGGTGACGTCGCAGCCGAGGCCGACGGCCTGCACGCCGTGCCGCTCCCCGATCTCGTGCGCGGCGTCCTTCGCGCTGGCCTCGTCGAGGTCGAGGACGGCGATGTCCCAGCCGGCGGCGGCCAGGGTGTGGGCGGTGGCGCGGCCGATGCCGCGGGTGGAGCCGGCGCCGGTGACGACGGCGGTCCTGCCGTGGACGGACATGTCTTCTCCTGGGGTGTGTCGGGGGTGGGTGGGGGTCAGGCGGTGGCCGGCGCGGGGTCGGCCGGCCAGGCCGCGCGGACGGGCCGGCCGGCGCCGCCCAGCTCGTGCTTGACCTTGGCGACGATCGCGTCGGTCGACAGGCCGTAGCGGTCGTGCAGCGTGGGCAGGGCGCCGGCGGCGAGGAACTCGTCGGGCAGCGCGATCGGGACGACCCGGGTGCCCGCACCGGCGAAGGCCAGCGTCGAGGCGACCGCCTCGCTCAGCCCGCCGATCACCGTGTGGTTCTCGAGGGTGACCACCAGCCGGTCGGTCCGCGCCGCCCGCAGCACCGCCTCGGTGTCGAACGGCTTGATCGTCGGCACGTGCAGGACGGCGACGTCGACGGAGTCCGCCTCGAGCCTGGCGGCCGCCTGCAGGGCACGCATGGTCATCAGCCCGGTGGAGATCAGCACGACGTCCCGGCCGGTGCGCAGCTCGGCGGCCTTGCCCAGCTCGAACCGGTAGTCGTACTCGTCCAGCACCGTCGGCACCGCCCCGCGCAGCAGTCGCAGGTAGGTGGGCCCGGGGGCGGCCGCGAGCGCCGGCACGGCCTGCTCGATGTCGACCGAGTCGCACGGGTCGACGATCGTCAGGCCAGGGCAGCCGCGGAGGATCGCCAGGTCCTCGGTGGCCTGGTGGCTGGGCCCGTAACCGGTGGTGAGCCCGGGCAGCGCGCCGACGACGTTGACGTTGAGCCCCGGCTCGGCGATGTCCAGGCACAGGAAGTCGTAGGCGCGCCGGGTGGCGAACACCGAGTAGGTGGACGCGAAGGGCACCAGGCCGACCTCGGCCATGCCGGCCGCCGCGCCGAGCATCACCTGCTCGGCCATGCCCATCTGGAAGAACCGGTCGGGGTGGGCATCGCGGAACACGTGCATGTCGGTGTACTTCGCCAGGTCGGCGGAGAGCCCGACGATCTCGGGCCGCTCCTCGGCCAGCCTGTTGAGGGCATGCCCGAACGGGGCGCTGGTGGTGCGCTGCCCCGGGTCGGCGAAGGACGCGATCATCGCCGAGGTGGTCAGCCGCTTGCGGGGGGCGGTGCTGGTCATCGGGCCAGTCCTTCCTGGAGCTGGGTGCGGGCGAGCTGCCACTCGTG
Source organism: Modestobacter sp. I12A-02662 (assembly GCF_041028325.1). Taxonomy (NCBI): domain Bacteria; kingdom Bacillati; phylum Actinomycetota; class Actinomycetes; order Geodermatophilales; family Geodermatophilaceae; genus Modestobacter; species Modestobacter sp. I12A-02662. The sequence continues at coordinate 91,735 of NZ_JABGDE010000014.1, forward strand.
CTCGTCGACCCGCATGAAGTGGGCCTTCTCCCGGTTCTCGAGCATCGGCACGCCGGAGCCGATCCGGGTGTCGCAGATCAGCACCGACGGCGAGCCACGGTGCTCCCGGACCTCGTCGAAGGCGTCGACGAGCGCGGCGACGTCGTTGCCGTCGACCCGCAGGGCGTGCCAGCCGAACGCCCGCCACTTGTCGGTGACCGGCTCGGTGCGCAGCACGCCGGCGGTGGGTCCGTCGGCCTGCAGGGCGTTCACGTCGACGATCGCGGTCACGTGGTCCAGGCCGTGGTGGGCGCAGGCCATCGCGGCCTCCCACGTCGAGCCCTCGTCCAACTCGCCGTCGGAGAGCAGGTCGTAGACCCGTGCCGGGTTCCCCTGGTGGCGCAGTCCCAGGGCCATCCCGGTGGCCACGCCCAACCCGTGGCCCAGCGAGCCGCCGGAGATCTCCATGCCGGGGGTGTAGGAGGCCATCGCAGACATCGGCAGCCGGGAGTCGTCGGACCCGTAGGTCTCCAGCTCCTCCAGCGGGATGGTCCCGGCCTCGGCCAGGGCGGCGTACGCGGCGATCGCGTAGTGCCCGATGGACAGCAGGAACCGGTCGCGGTCCGGCCAGTGCGGGTCCTCGGGCCGGTACCGCAGCTGGTCGGTGTAGACCACGGCGAGCACGTCGGCCACGCCGAGCGCCTGGCCGATGTAGCCCTGCCCCTGCACCTCCCCCATGTCCAGTGCGTTCCGCCGGATCCGGTACGCGGCCTGCCGGATCCGCTCGATCCGTTCTGCCCGGTCGACCGGGGCGGCCGCGGCCTGTGCTGTGCGCGGTGACGTCATGACGTGTGCTCCTCTCGGTCGGGTGGGTCAGTCGGTCGTCGGGCCGGAGGCCAGCTGCCGCTCCGACGTCCGGGTGCGGGGGGTGGGGACGGCGGCTCCACCGGTGAGGGAGCGCTCCAGGGCGGCCACCTCGTCGCGCTCGGTGCGACCCCAGGTCTCACGGGTCAGCAGCGCGGCGACCAGGCCGAGCAGGCCGTAGCCCATGAAGAGCAGCGCCGGGCCGGTCCAGCCGTACCCGGCGTAGAGCGCGGTGGTGATCAGCGGGGTGAACCCGGACACGACGGCCGACAGCTGGTAGGCCAGCGACGCGCCGGTGGTGCGGGTCTTGGTCGCGAACAGCTCGGAGAACCAGGCGCCCTGCACCCCGGCCAGCGAGTTCTGCAGGACCGCGTAGCTGACGACGAACGCGATGACGATCGCCACCGCGGCGCCGGTGTTGACCATGAGGAACAGCGGGATGCCCCACAGGACGTGCAGCGCGGTGCCCAGCAGGTACACCGGGCGCCGGCCGATCCGGTCGGTGAGCGCGCCCCAGTAGGTGGTGGCGAAGATCCCGATCCCGGCCGCGATCATCGTCGCCGTGAGCGTGACCGACCGGTCGGCGAGGTCCTCGGCGACGACGTAGGACAGCATGAACGTGACCGACACCGCGTAGCCGGCGGTCTCGGTGACCCGCAGGCAGAAGGCGCGCAGGATGTTGCGCCAGTCGTCGCGGAGCACCTCGAGGAGCGGGTTCTTCGAGAGCTCGCCCTCCTCCTTGAGCTCCTCGAACTCCGGGGACTCCTCCACCTTGAGCCGGATCACGATGCCCACGACGATCAGCACGGCGGACAGCAGGAACGGCACCCGCCACGCCCACGAGCCACCCAGCGGGACGCTGGCCAGGAAGGCCAGGTTGGCCAGGAGCAGGCCGACGGGGAAGCCGGCCTGGGTGATGCCGGTGTACAGGCCCTTCTTGCGCCACGGCGCGTGCTCGAAGCACATGAGGATCGCGCCGCCCCACTCCGCGCCGAACGCGAGGCCCTGCACGACCCGCACGAGCACCAGCAGGACGCCGGCCCAGATGCCGACCTGGTCGTAGGTGGGCAGGCAGCCGATGAGGACCGTCGCGATCCCCATGAGCAGCAGGGAACCGACGAGGACGGGCTTGCGGCCGATCTTGTCGCCGAGGTAGCCGCCGATGATCCCGCCGAGGGGGCGGACGGCGAAGCCGATGCCCAGCGTGGCGAAGGACAGCAGCGTGCCCGACAACGGGTCGCCTGCCGGGAAGAAGGCGGTGTTGAAGTACAGCGCCGCGGCGATGCCGAAGCCGATGAAGTCGTAGGTCTCGATCGTCGCCCCGACGGAGCACCCCATGGCGACCTTCTTCTTGGTCGGGGTGCCCTCGATGGGGTGCCAGGCGGCGACGTCCCCGAGATGTGGGTCGCGCACGGTGGGGGGCCGTTCGGTCATGGTGACCTCCGGTGGTCAGTGGGCGTCGGTTCCCCGTTATCAGTTGACTGTTAACAGTCGACTGCCAACGAGGATGAATGGCCCCCGCCACAGTGTCAAGGGTCACCTCGAGAACGCCGACTCACGCCGGCGGAGCCGTCAGGAGGGGTCGGACGCCGCGGCGAAGTGCTCCGCCGCGGCTGCCATGTGCTCCTCGACGACAGCGAGGGCCGCAGCCACGTCGCCCTGCTCGATCGCGTCGACGATGGGGGCGTGCCGGTCGCGGGCCATCATCGGCGCCTGCCACGCGGCACCGTTGAGGATGGCGACGCGCATCCGGCCCTCGAGGCGCTGCCAGGCCTCGACCAGCATGGAGTTGCCCGACAGCCGGCAGAGCTGGAGGTGGAAGGCCAGGTCCGCCTCGATCCGCGACGCGGGGTCCCCGTCGTCGGTGATCTGGTCCAGCGCCGTCCGCAGGGCTGCGACCGCGGACCCCCGTCCGGGGGAGGCGATGAGCTCACGGACGGCGAGGCCCTCGAGCGCCTCGCGGACCCGGAAGAGCTCGCGCACCTCGTGCGGACTCAGGGTGCTGACCCGCAACATGCCCCGGTTGCCCGCGGTGACGAGCCCTTCCTGCTGCAGGTGCCGCAGCGCCTCCCGGACCGTGCCGCGGCTGACCCCGAGGGACCCGGCCAGCTCGACCTCGCCGAGGTGGTCCCCGGGGCCGTACCGGCCGGAGAGGATGGCCGCCCGGAGCACCTCCAGCGCCCGTTCCCGCAGCGTGCTGCGGTCCAGGCTGGCCAGCGGCTCGATGCTCACGCGGCACCTCCTCGTCGCTCCGCACCCTACCGGGCGTCTGTGTCGACAACGGCGTGCCGACTGTCGACATTGGCCGACCGGTGAGCGGACACCGGGAACGCAGCGAGGGCCGGTGACCCGTCGGTCACCGGCCCTCAGCTGGGTGGGCAAGGGGGGAGTTGAACCCCCACGTCCTCTCGGACACACGGACCTGAACCGTGCGCGTCTGCCATTCCGCCACTTGCCCTGGCGAGGAAGGACACTATCAGCCCTCCTCGCGCGGCCCGAGGACCCCCTCTCCCGGGGCCCGCGCGGTGCCCTCCGAGGACACCCGCGGCCACCCGCCGGCACCGGCACGGCGCGGTCGCGCACGCACGGGGCCGCGCACTGGTACACAAGAGCCGAACGCCCGGGGCAGGACGAGAACGGTCCGGGGCGTCCTGCGCTTGCGACCGGCCCGGCGACCCTCCCCCGGTTACGATCAGCGCTCAGGTCGGTGGGAGGTCAGCGAGCGCAAGGGAGCGACTGTGGGTGTGCTGCAGCGCTTCGAGCGACGCCTCGAGGGCATGGTCGGGCTCGCCTTCGCCCGGGTCTTCAAGGGCAAGGTCCACCCCGCGGAGATCGCCAACGCCCTCCAGCGCGAGGCCGACGAGCAGCGGAACGTGCTCAGCGGCGGCCGCGTGCTCGCCCCCAACGTCTACGTCGTGACGCTCGGCCCGGTCGACCACGACAACCTCGCCGAGTGGTCCGAGCAGCTGTCGGCCGAGCTGGCCGCCATGGTCACCGAGCACATCCAGCGCGAGGGGTACCAGACCTTCGACGACGTCGAGGTGCGGCTGGAGCGCGACGAGGAGCTGCGCACCGGCGTCTTCGAGGTGGCCTCGCACGTCAGCGGCGCGCCCGCCCGCGAGCAGCCCGCCACCTCCGGCGTCCCGCCGCTGCCGCCGCTGGCCGGCCGCGGCCGGATGCCCACCGACACCGGCGCCCAGGACCCGGCCTTCACCGGGCGGGTCGGGACGCGCACGACCCACGTGCTGGTCGTCGACGGCCCCGGTACCAAGCACGTGCTCGAGCCGGGGAGCAACGTGCTGGGCCGCGGCACCGAGGCCGACATCCGGCTCCCCGACACCGGGGTGAGCCGCAAGCACGTCGACGTGCAGCTGTCCGGCGGCACGGTGACCGTCGAGGACCTCGGCTCGACCAACGGCACCCTGGTCAACGGCCGGCGCGTGAGCCGGCAGGACCTCGCCGACGGCGACGTGATCCGGATCGGTCACTCCGTGCTGGTGTACCGACAGGACGGCCCGTGACCGTTCGGGGCACCGCACCCGGGAAGACCCACCGGCCCCCGCCGACGAGCGCCGGGAAGGCCGCGTCGTGACCTCCGAGATCGTGCTCCAGGCGTTCCGGTTCGGGTTCCTGCTGCTGCTCTGGCTGTTCATCTTCGCGGCGTTCCGGGTGGTCCGCGCCGACCTGTTCGGCGGCCGCACGGGGCGGGTCACCTCGGTCCCGCCGCGGGCGCAGGCCGGCCGCAAGCGCCGCGGGCCGCGCCACCTCGTGGTCACCGCCGGCCCGCTGTCCGGCACCCGCATCACCCTCGGGGAGCAGGCCATCCTGATCGGCCGCGCCGACGACTCGACGCTGGTGCTCACCGACGACTTCGCCTCCTCCCGGCACGCGCGGCTCACCAACCGCGGGGGCCAGTGGTACGTCGAGGACCTCGGCTCCACCAACGGCACCTACCTCGACCAGCAACGGGTCCAGGGCCCGCTGCTGGTCTCCCCCGGCCAGCCGATCCGGATCGGTCAGACCGTGCTGGAGCTCCGCTCATGACGCTCGTCCTGCGCTACGCCGCGCGCTCCGACCGCGGACTGATCCGCGGCACGAACCAGGACTCGGTCTACGCCGGTCCGCGGCTGCTCGCCGTCGCCGACGGCATGGGCGGCCACGCGGCGGGTGACGTCGCCAGCAAGGTGGTCATCGCCGCGCTGGAGCACCTCGACGACGACGCCCCCTCCGGCGACCTGCTGCAGGCGCTGCGGCAGGCGGTGTTCGAGGGCAGCGAGCACCTGCGCGAGGTGATCCGGGAGCAGCCGCAGCTGGAGGGCATGGGCACCACGCTGACCGCCGTCCTGTTCGCCGGCGGGCGGCTGGGGCTGTGCCACGTCGGTGACTCGCGCGCCTACCTGATGCGCGACGGCGAGCTCAGCCAGATCACCCACGACGACACCTTCGTGCAGACGCTGATCGACGACGGCCGGATCACCGAGGAGGAGGCCAACAGCCACCCGCAGCGCTCGCTGCTGCTGCGGGCCCTCAACGGCCAGGACGTCGAGCCGGACCTGTCGATGCGCGACGCCCGCGCCGGGGACCGCTACATGCTCTGCTCCGACGGGCTGTCCGGGGTGGTCAGCTTCGAGACGCTGGCCCAGGCGCTGCGCGACCCCGATCCGCAGGCGACCGCGGACCGGCTGATCGAGCTCGCGCTGCGCAGCGGCGGCCCGGACAACATCACCTGCATCGTCGCCGACGTCGTCGAGGACGACGGCCGCGTCTCCATCGAGCCGGTCGTGGACGGCGCCGCCGGTGACAACGCCGGCCAGCGGCAGGTCGACCCCGGATCGGCGGCCGGGCGAGCCGCACTGGCCGGCCCCGCGGCCGCCGCCCCGTCGGCGACCGCCGCCACCGTCTCCCCGCCGGAGCACCACCGCCGTCCCCTGCGCACCGCGCTCGTGGTGGTGGCCGCGGCCGCGCTCGTGGGCGCCGCCGCGATCGGCGCCTACGCCTTCGTGCTCGGCCACTGGTTCGTCGGCGTCGCCGAGACCGACGACGGGGAGCGGGTGGCGGTCTTCCAGGGCCTGAACACCTCCATCGTCGGGCTCGAGCTGTACCGCCTGGACCAGGCCACCGCGATGGCCACCACCGACCTGACCCAGGCCGCGCGCAACCGCGTGGCCGGCGGCATCACCGCCGACGACCGGGACGACGCCGAGCGGATCCTGGACAACCTCCGCGCCCAGCAGCTGCCGGTCTGCCGCACGGCCTCCAGCACCGCCTCCCCCAGCAGCGCCGCCCCCACGACCGACGGCGCCCAGCCGACCAGCACCGACGCGCCGCCGGCCACCGGGTCGGCGCCGCCGTCCACCCCGACGACGACGGGGCAGTCCCGCTCCGATGAGCCGGGAGTGGACTGCCGGGAGGCCGACTAGTGGTCACGCCCGGACCGGGGACCGACCCCCGGGCGTCCGCGGCGGGCAGCGGGCCCGTGCCGACCCGGCGCGGCACCGAGCTGGTGCTGCTCGGGTTCGCGGTGGTGATCACCATGGCCGCCCAGTGCATCGTCGACATCACCATGACCGGGTCGCTGACCAGCGAGGTGGCCACCTTCGGCGCCTGGTTCACCGCCCTGTGGCTGGTCGCGCACGTCCTGGTGCGCCGGTTCGCGCCCTACGCCGACCCGCTGCTGCTGCCCTGCGTCGCGGTGCTGGTCGGCCTGGGGCTGTCGATGATCCACCGGCTGGACATGGCGGGGAACCAGCTCGGGAGCAACGGCAGCGGGGAGGACGCCCCCGTCCAGCTGCTCTGGGCGACCGTCGGGCTCGGGTTGTTCACCGCCGTCCTGGTGGTGGTCCGCGACCACCGGGTGCTGGCCCGCTTCGCCTACACCCTGGCCCTGGTCGGTCTCGTGCTGCTGGCGATCCCCGCGGTGCTGCCCGCCTCGATCTCCGAGGTCTACGGCGCCAAGCTGTGGATCCGGGTGGCCGGCTTCTCCATCCAGCCCGGTGAGTTCGCCAAGATCTGCCTGATCGTCTTCTTCGCCGCGTACCTGGTCGACAAGCGGGACGTGCTCGCGCTGGCCAGCCGCAAGGTCGCCGGGCTGGAACTCCCCCGCGGCCGCGACCTCGGCCCGGTGCTCGTCGCCTGGGCCGCCTCCATCCTGGTGCTGGTCTTCGAGCGGGACCTGGGCAGCTCGCTGCTGCTGTTCGGCATCTTCGTGGTGATGCTCTACGTCGCCACCGAGCGGGCGAGCTGGCTGATCATCGGCCTGCTGCTGTTCAGCGGCGGCGCGTTCGTCGCCTACCAGCTCTTCGGCCACGTGCGGGTGCGGGTGGACACCTGGCTGGACCCGTTCGCCTACGCCGACGAGGGCGGCTACCAGATCGTCCAGTCGCTGTTCGGCCTGGGCACCGGCGGCCTGTTCGGCGCGGGGCTCGGCGGTGGCCGGCCGGACCAGGTCCCGGTGGCCAAGAGCGACTTCATCGCCTCGGCGATCGGTGAGGAGCTGGGGCTCTTCGGCCTGGTCGCGGTGATCGTGCTGTACCTGGTGCTGGTCGAGCGGGGCCTGCGGACCTCCCTCGTCGTGCGCGACGGCTTCGGCAAGCTGCTGGCAGCGGGGTTGTCCTTCGCCGTCGCGTGGCAGGTGTTCGTCGTCCTGGGCGGGGTGACCGGCCTGCTCCCGCTGACCGGTCTCACCACGCCGTTCCTGGCCTACGGCGGCTCCTCGCTGGTGGCCAACTTCGGCCTGGTCGCGCTGCTGGTCCGGATCAGCGACGCCGCCCGCCGGCCCACCGCGCCCCCAGCGCCGACGCCGCCGAAGCTGACCGACGCCCCGACCGAGGTCGTGCGCCCGTGAACGCCCCGCTGCGCAAGGTCGCGATCAGCGTCCTGGTCCTGTTCACGCTGCTGATCATCAACGTCAACATCATCCAGGTGGTCCGGGCGGACTCCCTGCGCGAGAACCCGCGGAACACCCGGATCCTCGCCGAGGAGTACGACCGCGAGCGCGGGGCGATCGTCGTCGACGGCAACGAGGTCGCCTCCTCGGTGCCCACCGACGACTCCCTCACCTACCTGCGGCAGTACCCGCAGGGACCGGTGTTCGCCCCGGTCACCGGCTACTACTCGGTGATCTACGGCAACACCGGGATCGAGCGGGCGGAGAGCGACGTCCTCGCCGGCACCGACGACCGGCTGTGGGTCCGCCGGCTCGCCGACCTCTTCACCGGGCGCGACCCCTCCGGCGGCAACGTGCAGCTGACCCTGGACGGCGCGACGCAGCAGGTGGCCATGGGCGCCCTCGACGGCCTCACCGGCGCCGTGGTGGCGCTGGAACCGTCCACGGGGAGGGTGCTCGCGCTGGCCAGCACGCCGACCTTCGACCCGGCGCAGCTGTCCAGCCACGACCCGGCCGCGATCCGCGCCTACCGGGAGTCGCTGGACGACGACCAGCTCACCAACCAGGCGATCAGCGAGCGCTACCCGCCGGGCTCGATCTTCAAGGTCATCGTGTCCGCCGCCGCGCTGTCATCCGGCGACTACGCGCCCGACACGGTGGTGCCCGCGCCGCAGGAGCTCACGCTGCCCAACACGAACACCACGCTGAGCAACTTCGGCGACTCCGCCTGCGACCCCAGCGGCCAGCAGTCGCTCAACGACGCGCTGACGATCTCCTGCAACACCGCCTTCGCCCAGCTCGGCATCGACCTCGGCGAGGAGCAGGTCCGCGAGATGGCCGAGGCGTTCGGGCTCGACGACGAGGGCTTCGAGATGCCGCTGCCGGTCGCCGGCAGCACGGTCGGGGACATCGCGACCGCCGCCGAGCTCGGCGTCGCCTCGATCGGCCAGCAGAACGTCGTGGTCACGCCTCTGCAGGCGGCGATGATCGCCGCCGCCGTCGCCAACGACGGCGCGCTGATGCGGCCCTACCTGGTCGACTCGGTGCAGGCCCCCGACCTCACGGTGGTCGACCAGACCGACCCGGAGGAGATGAGCCGGCCGGTCTCCCGCGAGGTCGCCGACCAGCTCACCGCGATGATGACCAGCGTCGTCGAGAACGGCTCCGGCCGGCGGGCGCAGATCAGCGGCGTCGAGGTCGCCGGCAAGACCGGGACGGCGGAGAACGCCGGCCCCGACCACAACTGGTTCATCGGCTTCACCCCCGCCGACGACCCGCAGATCGCCGTCGCCGTCTTCGTCCGCAACGGCGGGGGCACCGGTGGCGACCTCTCCGCGCCCATCGCCCGCCAGGTGATGGAGGCCTACCTGGGCCAGGGTGGCGGCTGATGGCGGTCCACATCGGGACCGTGCTCGCCGACCGCTTCGAGGTCACGGCCCCCATCGCCACCGGCGGCATGGGCGAGGTCTGGCGCGGCCGCGACCGCACCCTGGGCCGGGCCGTGGCGATCAAGGTGCTGCGCAGCGAGTACACCGGCGACTCGAGCTTCCTCATCCGGTTCCGGAACGAGGCGCGCCACACCGCCGCCCTCTCGCACCCGAACATCGCCTCGGTCTACGACTACGGCGAGACCGTGGTCGACGGGCACCGGCTGGCCTACCTGGTGATGGAGCTGGTCGAGGGCAAGCCCCTGGTGACGATCCTCGCCGAGCACGGCCGGCTCACCCCGGCGCAGACCCTCGACGTGCTCGCCCAGGCCGGCGACGGGCTGTCCGCGGCCCACGCCGCCGGGATGGTCCACCGGGACATCAAGCCCGGCAACCTGCTGGTGCGCCCCGACGGCGTGGTGAAGCTGACCGACTTCGGCATCGCCTACGCCCGCGACGCCGCCCCGCTGACCCGCACCGGCATGGTGGTCGGCACCGCGCAGTACCTCTCCCCCGAGCAGGCCCAGGGCTTCGTCGTCACCGCCGCCTCGGACGTGTACTCACTCGGCGTCCTCGGCTACGAGTGCGTCGCCGGGACCCGCCCGTTCGACGGGGAGTCCCAGGTCGCGATCGCCCTGGCGCAGATCAACCGGCCGCCCCCGCCGATGCCGGCCGACGTGCCGGCCCCGGTCAAGGCGCTCATCGAGCGGGCGCTGGCCAAGGACCCCGCCGCCCGGTTCCCCGACGGCGGCGCCTTCGCCGCCGCGGTCCGGCAGGTGGCGGCCGGGGGAGCCGCGCCCCCGCCGACGGCGGTGACCACGGCACTGACCTCCGCCGACGCCGCCACGAGCATGCTCGCGACCGGGACGCTGCGCGCGGAGCCGGGCACCGCTCCGCGCACCATGCCACCGCTGCAGGGGCCGCCGACCGGCGGCGACGGCGGCGACGGTGCCGGTCCCGGCGGCTGGGACGGCGGCGGCGACGCCGACCGGGCCGCCTCCCGGCGGCGGATGCTGTGGGTGGCCGGCGCGCTGGCGGTGCTCCTGGTCCTGGCCGGCACCGCGTGGGCCCTGCTGTCCGGGGGCGAGGACCCGGACGCCGGGGACACCGCCGGCCCCGGGTCGGCCACCAGTGCCGCCCCGACGGAGTCGGCGAGCACGAACTCCACCGGCGGCATCGAGTTCGACGTCGCCGGCTACGTCGGCCAGGACGTCGACGAGGTCGCCGAGCAGCTCGAGGGGCTGGGCCTGCAGGTCGACCCCGAGGAGGCCGGCGACGAGCAGCTCGCCGCGGTCGGCCGGCCGCTCGGCGAGGACACGGTGGTCACCGCCGACCCGGCGTCGGGCACGCTCGCCCAGGGCCAGGAGATCGTCCTGTTCTTCACCCCGGACGGCTACACGCCGCCCGGGGAGGAGACGGAGGACGCCGAGCCCACGACGGAGGCTCCGGCCACCACTGCAGCGCCCACCGAGGCCGAGAGCAGCGCGCCGCCGACCTCGGTCGCACCCCCGTCGACGTCCTCGAGCTCGGCGTCGACGAGCTCCAGCTCCCGGCCGCCCCCTGAGACGTCGAGCGCGCCGCCGCCCTCGCCCTCGACCCAGTCCTCAGCCCCCACGACGTCGCCGAGCGCGGAGGCCGACGAGCAGGCCGGTGTGGGGAAGGCGGTCGTCCTGCACCCCTCGGGTACCCCATGACACACGCGCCCCGCCCCCTCCGCGTCGCGCCGGGACAGCTGCCGCCAGCGATTAGGCTCCCCGACGGCGCGGCGTACGCCCTCGTGCGCCCGCCGGCCGGCCGGCCGGCCCAGCTGTACCGCACCGCCCGAGAGGACCCCCGATGACCAGCCCGCAGGTGCTCGGCGAGCGCTACGAGATCGGTGGGGTGCTCGGCCGCGGCGGCATGGCGGAGGTGCACCTCGGCCGGGACCTGCGGCTCGGCCGCGAGGTCGCGGTCAAGGTGCTGCGCCAGGACCTGGCCCGCGACCCGTCGTCCCAGGTGCGGTTCCGCCGGGAGGCCCAGGCGGCCGCCTCGCTGAACCACCCGGCCATCGTGGCCGTCTACGACACGGGCGAGGACCGCGGCCCCACCGGGGCCACCCCGTACATCGTCATGGAGTACGTGGAGGGCGAGACCCTCCGCGACGTGCTGCGCCGCTCGGGCCGGCTGTCCGCCGAGCGCGCCATGGAGCTGACCGCGGACATCTGCGCGGCGCTGGACTTCAGCCACCGCAACGGCATCGTGCACCGCGACGTGAAGCCCGGGAACGTGATGATCACGCCCCAGGGGACGGTCAAGGTGATGGACTTCGGCATCGCGCGCGCCGTCTCCGACTCGGCCGCGACGATGACCTCCACCGCCGCGGTGATCGGCACCGCCCAGTACCTGTCCCCCGAGCAGGCCCGCGGGGAGAGCGTCGACGCGCGCTCGGACGTCTACTCCGCCGGGTGCCTGCTGTACGAGCTGGTCACCGGCACCCCGCCGTTCACCGGGGACTCCCCTGTCTCCGTCGCCTACCAGCACGTCCGCGAGGACCCGAGGACGCCGTCCTCGCTGAACCCGGAGATCCCCCCGGAGCTGGACGCCATCCTGCTCAAGGCGATGAGCAAGAACCCGGCCAACCGGTACCAGTCCGCCGCCGACATGCGCGCCGACCTGCTGCGCGCCCTCGCCGGCCAGCGGGTCGAGGCGACGCCGGTGATGAGCGACGCCGAGAAGACCACGGTCATCGGCGGCGCCGCCTTCCCCGCCACCCGGTACGCCGACCAGGCCTGGGACGGCGAGGACGACGAGGACGCCCGGAGGAAGAAGCGGAACCGGCTGATCGCCCTGGTCGCCGCGGCCGTGGTGCTGATCGCCGCGGCCGTCGGCATCGCCCTGACGCTGTCCGAGGGCGGTGACGTGCCGCCGGAGACGGCGCAGGTCGCCGTGCCGGCGGTGGTGGGGGAGAGCGAGGCGGACGCCCGGGCCGCGATCACCGGTGCCGGGCTGGTCGTGGGCACGGTGTCGCAGGAGACGAGCACCGAGGCGGAGCGGGGGCTGGTGCTCAGCTCCGACCCGGCGGCCGGCGTCCAGGTCGACGAGCAGACCGCGGTGGCGCTGGTCATCGGGTCGGGTCCGAACACCCTGGCCGTCCCGAACGTGATCGGCCTGGAGCAGGACGAGGCGATCGACCAGCTGGAGACCGCCGGCTTCACCGGCAGCACCAGCACCGACCAGGTCGACTCGCTGGAGCCCGAGGGCACGGTCGTGTCGATCGACCCCGCCGAGGGGACGGCCGCCGCGCCGGACGCCTCCTTCCGGCTGGGCATCTCCACCGGCACGATCTCCCTGCCGGACGTCGGTGGTCTCACCGAGGCCGCCGCCCGCCAGGAGCTGATCGCCGCGGGGCTGGACAACGCGCTCATCGTCGCCCAGCAGGTGGAGCGGGACGACGTCCCCCAGGGCACCGTGGTGGGCACCGAGCCGGGCGCCGGGTCGTCGGTGGCGGCCGGTGACGAGGTCACCCTGCTGGTCGCCGTCCCGGTCCCCGGCGAGCCGACGCCGACGACGACGGCTCCGCCCACGAGCGAGCCGTCCACCACCGCCCCGCCGACGGCACCCAGCCCGACGGACTGATGAAGGACCCCGTCCTCCTCACCCCTCGCAAGCTCGGGGCGAGCCTCTGGACGGGGCCGTCGACGCTCGGCGCGGGCCCCTGGAGGGTGGCCTCTAGAGGGTTGCCACGGTGAGCCGCCGGACGGTGGCGGCGGCCGCCTCCACGACGGCCGGCTCGGGCGCCACGCCGCAGGCGGCGAGCCAGTTGGCCAGCAGCTGGTGCCCGCCCTCGGTGAGCACCGACTCGGGGTGGAACTGCACGCCCTCGATCGGCAGCTCCCGGTGGCGCAGCGCCATCACGATGCCCGACGGCGTCCGGCCGGTGACCTCCAGCTCGGCGGGCACGCTGTCGGACTCGACCGCCAGCGAGTGGTAGCGGGTCGCGGTGAAGGGGGAGGGCAGCCCGGTGAGCACCCCCACGCCGTCGTGCACGACCTGGCTGGTCTTGCCGTGCAGCAGCTCCGGCGCGCGGCCGACGACGCCCCCGAACGCCTCCGCGATCGCCTGGTGCCCCAGGCAGACGCCGAGCACGGGCAACCCGGCGTCGGCGGCGGCCCGCACCATCGGCACGGTCACGCCGGCGTCGGTCGGGGTGCCCGGGCCCGGGGACAGCAGGACGCCGGCCACGTCGAGGTCCGCCAGCTCGGCGACGGTGACCGCGTCGTTGCGCCGGACCACGCTCGGCACGCCCAGCTGACCCAGGTACTGGACGAGGTTGTAGACGAAGCTGTCGAAGTTGTCGACGACCAGCACCGGTCGAGCCGCCGGCTCCCTGTCGGTACGCACGCCCCAGGTGTACACGCCGGGCGCCGTCCCCGGCCGCCCGGCCCCTCCGCTATCGGACGGCCGAGGCGTACCGCATGGCCGGGGTGCCCTCGTAGGCCGGCAGCTCCACCCGGGACTCGTCGGCCACGTCGTAGGTGAGGCCGTACTCGTCGGCGGCCTGGGCCAGCAGCCGCACGTCCGGTGAGGCGGCCAGCTGCTGGCGCATCTGCCGCGGGTCGCCGATGGCCGTCACCACGAACGGCGGCGAGTACGTGCGCCCCTGCAGCAGGAGGGTGTTGCCGACGCAGCGGACGGCGCTGGTCGTGATCAGCCGCCGGCCCATGATGGCCACGCCCTCCGCCCCCGCCGCCCACAGCGCGTTCACCACGCCCTGGACGTCGGACTGGTGGATCACCACGTCGTCCCCGGTCGCGCCGCTGGGCAGCCCACCGCCGGGCTGCCGCGGTGCGTCGTCCAGGACCACCTCGACCCCCGTGCCGGTGAGCGGGGTCAGGCCCGCCGCGGTCAGCCCGGCGCCGGCCTGCGCCTGGACCTCGGCCACCTCACCGTCGCGGGACGCGGCCACGTCGGTGAGCAGGTCGATCTGCTGCTGCAACCGGGCCAGCTCGGCCTGCTGCCGGGCGACGGCCTGCTCGCGCTGGTCGATGAGCGTGGACAGCTGGGAGCTCTCCCCGGCGCGGAGGTCGGTGCCCTGGGCGGTCTGCCCGGAGGTGGCGAACAGCAGGCCGGCGGCGAGGGCCACCACGGGCACGAGGGCCGTCCACACGGTGAGGCGCCGCGGCGGGGCCATGCTCCGTCCTCCTGCCTGCCGGGGGTCCGGCGGGGGACGCCGGGCCCCGGGCAGGGGAGGCGCGCCGCCGGCCGAACCGGTCCTGTCCCCTGGGCAGCTTAGGCTGGAGGCAGTACACGCCGGAGGCGACAGGCCCCGGCCCGGGAGGGAGTCCGCAGGTGCCGAAGTCCAAGGTGCGCAAGAAGTCGGTGTACACGCCGCCGGAGGGCGTGCTCCCCTCCAGCACGGCCCGGGCCCGTACCGCGGCGCCCAGCCCGCGCTGGTACGCGCCGGTCATGGTCACGCTCATGCTGCTCGGCCTGTTGTGGATCGTGGTGTTCTACGTCGCCGGCGACCGGATCGGGTTCCTGACCGCCCTCGGGCCCTGGAACTTCCTGATCGGCTTCGGCGTGATGGTGGCCGGCCTGGTCATGTCGATGCGCTGGCGCTGACCGCGCCGGCCACCCGACGGCCCTCGTCCCCCTGGGGACGGGGGCCGTCGTCGTTCCCGCGGCTGCGGCACGGGCAGGCGGCCGCCCGCAGGAGTCGACTCGGCACCCGTCCCCGGACTCCACCCGGCGTCCGATCCGGCCCGCACCGGACTGTGCACAGCGGCGACGGCCGTCCACAGGCCCCCGGACCGCCCGTCCACCGGGTTGTCCACGACATGTGGAGTCCGCACGCTCCCGCAGGCCCCGCTGACCTGCGGGAACACCTGCCGTGTGACAGGTGGTGCAGGAACGGCAGGGGGGTAACTACATCCGTGGAAGTCCGTCCCCAGCTGTGTACACACCTGTGGGAAGAAGTGGACGGAGCGCCGGGCCGGGGGGCGGCGGCGGGCCCTACTACCCCTTTGCCGTCGGCGCAAACAGCGAGCGTGACGGGCCGTTCCTGGGCGTGTTGTCGACATCCCGACCCGGTTCCCGGCCCCGGCCGCGACCGGTGGACCGCGCTGGGGAAGAGCACAGCCCCCGTCCGGGCGGACGGGGGCTGTGGACGGAGGACGGACCGCCCCGGTGTCAGCCGGGGAGCAGCTCCAGCAGCGTGGCGTTCGCCGTGCCGCCGCCCTCGCACATCGTCTGGAGGCCGTAGCGGGTGCCGGTCGCCTGCATGTGGTGCACCAGCGTGGTCATCAGCCGGGCACCGGCGGCGCCCAGCGGGTGCCCGAGCGCGATCGCGCCGCCGAGCGGGTTGAGCGCCTCGTCCGGGACGCCGATCTCCCGCTGCCAGGCCAGCGGCACCGAAGCGAACGCCTCGTTCACCTCGAAGGCGCCGATCTCGGCCAGCGGCACCCGGGCCCGGTCCAGCAGCTTGCGGGTCGCCGGGATGGGCGCGGTCAGCATGACCACCGGGTCGTCGCCGGCCACCACGGTCGTGTGCACCCGGACCAGCGGGCGGAGACCGAGCTCGCGCGCCCGCTCGGAGGTGGTGACCAGCAGGGCCGCGGCGCCGTCGGAGATCTGGCTGGCGTTGCCGGCGCTGACCACGCCGTCGGTCTGGAACGGTGTCCGCAGCGCCGCGAGCGTCTCGAGCGTGCCGCCGACGCGGACCCCCTCGTCGGCGGTCACGACCGTGCCCTCCGGCGTCCGGACCGGGACCACTTGCGCGTCGAAGGCGCCGTCGGCCTGCGCCTTGGCGGCGCGGTCGTGCGAGCGCAGCGCGTACTCGTCGAGCTGCGTGCGGCTGAGGCCCCACCGCGCCGCGATCATCTCCGCCCCGGTGCCCTGGTGCGGCTCGACGCCGTCGTACCGGGCGAGGAAGGCCGGACCCAGCGGGCGCCCGGTCGAGCCGTCGCCGACGGGAGAGCCCATCGGCACCCGGCTCATCGACTCCACCCCGCCGGCCACCACCACGTCGGCCTGGCCGCTCGCCACGGCCGCGGCGGCGAAGGCCACCGCCTGCTGGGACGAGCCGCACTGCCGGTCGATGGTGGTGCCGGGCACAGACTCCGGCCAGCCGGCCGCCAGCACGGCCACCCGGCCGATGTTGCCGCTCTGCTCGCCGACCTGGCTCACGCACCCCCAGATCACGTCGTCGACGACCGCCGGGTCGACGCCCGCGCGCTCGGCCAGCGCCGCGAGGACGACGGCGGAGAGGTCGGCGGGGTGCACGCCGGCCAGCCCTCCGCCGCGCCGGCCCACCGGGGTGCGGACGGCGGCGCAGATGACGGCATCGCGCATGGGCTCTCCTCGTGTCGACGCGGACCCGCACCGGAGGACCGCTCCGGTGCCCGCGATGCTAGGCGGTGCCCACCTGCTGGGAAGCTGACGCCGTGCAGTGGTCCCCCCGGGTGGGCGAGACGGTCGCGACGGCGGTCGTCGGGCTCGCGCTCGCCCTCGCCGTCCTGCTCGTCGACCCGCTGGGCCGGGTCCTGCTCGGCGGAGCCGCGCTGGTGGCGCTCGCCCTGGCCGCCCGGGACGCCGTCCTGCGGCCGCGCGTGCGCGCCGACGCGGCCGGGGTGACCGTGCGCGCGCTGGGCGGGGCACGGACGATCCCCTGGCCCGCGCTGCGGGCCCGGCTGCGCGAGCAGCGGCGCTGGGGGGTGCGGTCCCGGACGCTGGAGCTGGAGGACACCCGCGACGACGCGGTCCTCGTCGTGCTCGGCCGGCGCGACCTGGGTCAGGACCCCGGGATCGTGGCCGAGGCCCTGCAGGCGGCCGGGGCCGGCTGACCGGGGTCAGCCGAGCCCGGAGTAGACCAGGACGAGCAGGACGACGGAGAGCGCCGCGATCCCGGAGATGGCCAGCGGGCGCTGCCGCCGGGCGGCGACCAGGACGCCGGTCGCCGCGGCGCCGGCCACCAGGCCGCCCACGTGCCCGGCCAGGGAGACCCCCGGCAGGAAGCTGATCAGCAGGTTCACCGCGAGCAGGGTCAGCAGCCCGCGCAGCTCCTGCCGCTGGTGGAGGAGCACGACACCGAGGGCACCCATCAGCCCGTAGATGGCCGTGGAGGCGCCGGCCACCTGGCCGAACGGCACCTCGAACAGCTGCACCGACGCCGCGCCGCCCAGCACCGACACCAGGTAGACGGTCAGGAAGCGGGCCCGGCCGAGCGTCCGCTCGAGCTCGGAGCCGAAGACCAGCAGGGCCAGCATGTTCAGCGCCAGGTGCAGGAGCCCGTAGTGCAGGAAGGCCGCCGTCAGCGGCCGCCACCACTGGCCCGCGTCGACGAGGACCGGGACCTGGGCCAGCTCCTGGAACAGCCGGGAGGACCAGTTGTCCAGCGGGGTGCGGCCGCCCAGGACGGCGAGCCCCGCGGTGAGCAGGAACAGCGCCACGTTGAGCGCGATGAGGGACAGCGTGACCGGCCCCCAGCGGCGCCCGGCCCGGCGGACCGCGGCCCGGCGGCTGGGCCGGCGCACGCCGGCGTTGCCGGCCCGGACGTCGTCCGGGCACTGGAAGCCGACCGCGGCCGGGTTCATGCAGTCCGGGCAGATCGGCCGGCCGCAGCGCACGCAGCGGACGCCGGTGGGCCGGTCCGGGTGCCGGTAGCAGGTGGACACCGGGGGCGCCGGCTGCGGTTCACCCGCGCCGGCACCCCCGGGGACGTCGGGCGGATTCAGCTGCGCTGCACCTCGACGGACTCGATGACGACGTCCTCGACGGGCTTGTCGCCGCGGGCGGTGCGGACGTTGGCGATCGCGTCGACGACCCGGCGGCTCTCCTCGTCGGCGACCTCACCGAAGATCGTGTGCTTCCGGTTGAGGTGCGGGGTGTTCGCGACGGTGATGAAGAACTGCGAGCCGTTGGTGCCCGGGCCGGCGTTGGCCATGGCCAGCAGGTAGGGCTTGGTGAACGCCAGCTCGGGGTGGAACTCGTCGCCGAACTGGTAGCCGGGACCACCGAAGCCCTGCCCCAGCGGGTCGCCACCCTGGATCATGAAACCGTTGATGACCCGGTGGAAGATCGTCCCG
Organism: Modestobacter sp. I12A-02662; assembly: GCF_041028325.1. Classification (NCBI taxonomy): domain Bacteria; kingdom Bacillati; phylum Actinomycetota; class Actinomycetes; order Geodermatophilales; family Geodermatophilaceae; genus Modestobacter; species Modestobacter sp. I12A-02662. The sequence continues at coordinate 109,953 of NZ_JABGDE010000014.1, forward strand.
TCGTAGAGCGGGTCGGTGCTCTTCGCGCCGGTGGAGGGGTGGGTCCACTCGCGGCGGCCCTCGGCGAGGTCCGCGAAGTTCGCGACCGTCTTGGGCGCGTGGTCGGGGAACAGGTCGATGGTGATGTCGCCGTGGTTGGTGTGCAGGACGGCACGCCGGGCGGCGGAGGTCGAGTCGGTCACGGCACCACTCTCCCACTCACCGCCCGGCCGCGACCCGGGGGTGCCTCAGCGCGTGCAGGCGGCCGAGAGCTCCCCGTGGTACGCGAGCACCAGCGGGGTGCCCGTGCACACGATGCTGCGGCCGGGCTCGCCCGCCACCGCGCCGGCACCGGCGCCGCCCATCGGCGACTCGGCGGCGAGGAGGGACTCGAGGAAGCCCGGACCGACCATCCGGTCCACGCGGGTGCCGTCGGGGTCGGCGCCGTTCATCTCGGCGGCGTAGCGGTACGCCTCCTCGCGGCCGAGCACCCGGTCGACCAGGCCACGGTCGACGGCGGTGTTGCCGTCGAACACGAAGGCACCCAGCTCGTCGACGATCGTCTGCGCCGGGATGCCCCGCGCCTGGGAGACCCAGCTGACGAACTCCCCGTACTCGCGGTCCAGACCGGCTCCCAGGACCGCGCGCTCCTCCGGCGTCATGTCGCGGTAGGGGTTGCCGAAGTCCTTGCCGCGCCCCCGGCTGAGGTACTCCTCGGTGACGCCGCCCTCGGTGGTCACGCCCGGCTCCAGCAGGGAGCCCGGGATGCCGGTGACGTCCCGGAAGCGCTGGAACGGGCCCATGATCACGCCGATGCTGCCGACGAGGCTCCCGTGGTCGGCCACGATCTGGTCGGCGCCGGCCATGGCGTACATCCCGCCCGAGGCCGACATGCCCTGCACGTAGGCCATCACCTGGTTGCCGGTGCGCTTCTGGTAGCGCTCGACGGCGTCGGCGATGGCGCGGGAGCCGTAGATGGTGCCACCCGGGGTGTTGAGCTCCAGGATGAGCCCGTCGGCGTCCTCGGCCTCCAGCCCGTCGATGGTCTCGGCGACGTCGTAGCCGTAGGTCGCGCCACCGAAGGGGACGCCGTCGCTCTCGCCGCCCAGGATGACGCCGGTGACCGGGACGGCGACCAGCCGGTCCGGCGCGTCCGCCGCACCCCACACGGTCTCGGTCGTCGGCCCGCTGGGCACGCTGTCGCCGGCCGCCGAGGTCAGCCCGACCAGAGCCAGCACCATCACCACCGCAAGTCCGAGAGCGAGCACGGCCAGCACCACACCGGCGCCCAGGCTCGCCCCGAAACCGAGCGCGAACCCGCGCTTGAACGAGCCGCGTTCACGGACCGGAGGTGCCGGTACCGGCCGCCAGGCAGGCGGCGGCACGTCGGAGGCCGGCACTGGCGGCGGGGACGCACCGGAGGCCGGCGGCCGGGGTGCGTCGGAGGCCGGCGGCCGGGGTGCGTCGGAGGCCGGCGGCTGGGGTGCGTCGGGTGCCGGCGGCGGCGTGCTCATCGGGGTCCTTCCAGAGCTCAGGACAGGTCACGGGACAGCGAGGCCGCGACGATATCCGTGGGCGCCGACAGCGGTCCGTTCCCGCGCCGCGACGTCCCCACCACGTGACCATCCCGCTGCGCCGGGACCACGGGTCGCGCGCCGGCAGGCCGGGGTCGACGGTGGGTGGAGACGATGGGTGGAGACGAGGGGAATCGAACCCCTAACCCCCGCCTTGCAAAGGCGGTGCTCTGCCAATTGAGCTACGTCCCCGGACGGGCGCGGGAGCCGCGCCCGCGGGTTCAGGAGGCCCGGGGGGTGCTGACCGCGCCCGGGCCGCTGGTCGCCTCGGCCCACAGGTCGGCGTCGCCCTTGCCGGCCACGCGCTTGCGGACCGCGATCACGGCGCTGGCAGCGATCGCTGCCACCGCCAGCTTCTTCAGCACGCGGAACCTCCTCGGACGGGTGGTCACCGCCGCTCGGGTGACCGCTGCGGGTGAGCGGCGTCGGGCCCGGTAGCTGACTACCGGGCCCGGCCGCTGGTGCACGGTGGGCCTGGGAGGACTTGAACCTCCGGCCTCATCCTTATCAGGGATGCGCTCTAACCGCCTGAGCTACAGGCCCGTGGACCTCGATCAGCGTACCTGGTGCCCGTCCCGCCCCGGAGAGGCCCCCCTGCAGGGTCGCTCGATCAGTCCCGCTCGGCGAGCGTGACCTCCAGGCCACCCACGAGGTCCGAGCACAGGTTGTAGACGAACGCCGTCACGGTGCACAGCGCCGTCAGCAGCACGATGTTCACCGCGCCGATGACCGCCGCCCCGCCGAAGACGGTGCCCGCGCTGACGAGCTCGCCGCTGGGGCCCTCCTCGCCGCTGGCACTGCGCAGCTGGCCGAACAGGTCGTTGATCGAGTCGAACACGCCCAGCCCGTTGAGCACGCCGTAGAGGATGCCCACGGCGACCATCCACACGAAGAACAGGGCGATCGACAGCACCAGGGAGATCTTCAGCGCCGACCAGGTGTCGATGTGGCGCAGCTGGAGCCGAGCGCGGCGCGGACCGCGCGCGGCGCCCTTCGGCTTCCCGCCGGCCGCAGCCGCACCCGCGGGGCGCGACGCCGGGCTCTCGGCCGCACCCGCGGGGCGCGACGCCGGGCTCTCGGCCGCACCCGCGGGACGGGACGCCGGGCTCTCGACCGCCCGGGACTGGCCGGTGGCCGGCGGTGCGGCGGCCGGCGGCAGGGTGACCGCCTGGGTGGCCTCGACCGGCACGGACCCGGCAGCCGGGACGCCGCCGCGCGCCGTCCCGACCCCGCCTCCGGCGGGTGCCTTGGACGCCTTGCCGGCGGAGGTCTGGGCGGCCTTGCCCGCGGGCGTGGCCTTCGCCGGGGTCTGAGAGGTCCCCGCCGGCGCCTGGGTGGCCTCCGCCGGGGCCTGGCCGGCCTTGTCCGCCGGGCCCTCGGTGGGCTTCACCTCCGGCGCGGGCTCCGGGGCCTGTGCGGCCGGGGACTTCTCCGCAGGCGTCGACGTGACCGGGACCTGCCCGGACGGCGGCTGCGCGACCGGGGTCCGCGCGGACAGCGTGCCGCCCCCCGCACCGACCGCCGTGCTGCCCTTCCGCTCCCCGTCGGTGGCCGGCTGCGCGCCGGCCGCCGGGACCGCGCCCGACGGCACCTCGTCGGGCGCGCCGGCCCCTGCACGAGGCTCGGTACGCACCGAACTGCGCGCCCGGTCGCTCATCCCAGTCTCCTGTCCCCCTGCGGCTCCCGCCGCGTCGCTGCGCCCATCGGGACCGTCGTGGAGCGGAGGACGGCCGACCGGTCATTGCCCTGGTGATGGCCCGGGCCGGAGCGGGGACGACGTCGCCCCCCGGCTCCCCCCAGCATCCAGCCCACCCTAGGCGTCGGGCTCGTCGTTGTCCGTCGTACGCGCGATAGCCACGATCGACACGTCGTCCGGCAAGTTCATCAACTTGACACCCATGGTCGCCCGGTCGCGGGTGTGCCGCACGCCGTTCACCGGGGTCCGGATGACGCCCCCGCCGGAGGTGATCGCGTACAGCTCGTCGCCGAGCACCACCGCCAGCGCGCCGACCAGCGCCCCCTTGCGCGCCTTCGGGTCGGCGGTGAGCACACCCTTCCCGCCCCGGCCCTGCGGCGGGTAGTTCTCGATGCCCGTCCGCTTGGCGTACCCGCGCTCGGTGGCGACCAGGACGTCGACGCCCTCCTGGACGACGATCATCGACAGCAGGGTGTCGTCGTCGGACAGCGAGATGCCCCGGACGCCCTCGGTGGCCCGCCCCATCGGGCGCAGCTGCGCGTCGTCCGCCCGGAAGCGGATCGACATGGCCTTGCGGCTGACCAGCAGCAAGTCCTGCTCCGGGTGGATCAGCGCCGCACCCACCAGCTCGTCGTTCTCCCGCAGGTTGATCGCGATGACACCGCCGGTGCGCGGGGAGTCGAAGTCGGTCAGCCGGGTCTTCTTCACCTGACCGCGGGCCGTGGCCAGCACCAGGTACGGCGCCACCGAGTAGTCCTTGATCTGCATGACCTGGGCGATCTTCTCGTCCGGCTGGAACGCCAGGATGTTCGCCACGTGCGCCCCGCGGGCGGCACGGTTGGCCTCGGGCAGCTCGTAGGCCTTGGCCCGGTAGACCCGGCCCTTGTTGGTGAAGAACAGGATCCAGTCGTGGGTGGAGCCCACGAAGAAGTGGTCGACCAGGTCGTCCTGCTTCAGCGCCGCCCCCATCACGCCCTTCCCCCCGCGCCGCTGGCTGCGGTAGAGGTCGCTCTTGGTGCGCTTGGCGTAGCCGGTGCGGGTGATCGTGACGACCACCTCCTCCTCGGCGATGAGGTCCTCCATGGAGACGTCACCGTCGTTGGCCACGAACTGGGTGCGCCGGTCGTCGCCGTACTTGTCGACGATCTCGGCCAGCTCGTCGCGGATGATCTGCCGCTGCCGCTCGGGGGAGTCCAGGATCGCCTGCAGGTCGGCGATCCGGGCCTCGATCTCGGCCAGCTCGTCGAGGATCCGCTGCCGCTCGAGGGCGGCCAGCCGGCGCAGCTGCAGGTCGAGGATCGAGACCGCCTGGATCTCGTCGACGTCCAGCAGCTCCATCAGGCCCGAGCGCGCGGCCTCGGCCGACTCGCTGGCCCGGATGAGGGCGATGACCGCGTCGAGCTGGTCCAGTGCCTTGGCGTAGCCGCGCAGGATGTGCGCGCGCTCCTCGGCCTTGCGCAGCCGGTAGCGGGTGCGCCGGACGATGACCTCGACCTGGTGGTTGACCCAGTGGCGCACCAGCTCGTCCAGCCGCAGGGTGCGGGGGACGCCGTCGACGATGGAGAGCATGTTGCAGCCGAAGGTGGTCTGCAGCTGGGTGTGCTTGTAGAGGTTGTTCAGCACGACCTTGGCGACGGCGTCGCGGCGCAGCGTGATGACCAGCCGGCGGCCCACCCGGTCGCTGGACTCGTCGGCGATCTCGCTGATGCCCTGCAGCCGGCCGTCCTTGACCCCGTCGGCGATCGCCTCGGCCAGGTTGTCCGGGTTCACCTGGTACGGCAGCTCGGTGACGACCAGTTGCACGCGACCCCGGTTGTCCTCCTCGACGGTGACGACGGCGCGCATGCGCACCGAGCCGCGGCCGGTCCGGTAGGCGTCCTCGATGCCCTCGCGGCCGACGATCAGCCCGTGGGTCGGGAAGTCCGGGCCCTTGACCCGCTCCATGCACGCGGTCAGGGCCTCCTCGGCCTCCGCCTCGGGGTGGTCGAGCATCCAGAAGACGGCGGCGGCGACCTCGCGCAGGTTGTGCGGCGGCATGTTCGTCGCCATGCCGACGGCGATGCCCGCCGAGCCGTTGACCAGCAGGTTCGGGAACCGGCCGGGCAGGACGAGCGGCTCCTGCTTGGTGCCGTCGTAGTTGGGCTGGAAGTCGACGGTCTCCTCGTCGATGTCCCGGAGCATCTCCATGGCCAGCGGGGTCAGCCGGGACTCGGTGTAGCGCATGGCCGCCGCGGGGTCGTTGCCCGGGGAGCCGAAGTTGCCCTGGCCGTCGATCAGCGGGTAGCGCATCGACCAGGGCTGGGCCAGCCGCACGAGGGCGTCGTAGATCGCCGAGTCCCCGTGCGGGTGGTAGTTGCCCATGACCTCGCCGACGACGCGCGCGCACTTGACGGTGGCGCGGTCGGGGCGGAAGCCCTGGTCGTACATGGCGTACAGCACGCGGCGGTGCACGGGCTTGAGGCCGTCGCGCACCTCGGGCAACGCGCGGCCGACGATGACCGACATCGCGTAGTCGATGTAGCTGCGCTGCATCTCCTGCTGGAGGTCGACCGGCTCGACGCGGTCGCGGCTGGGTGTTTCCGTCACGGTCTGGTTCTCCACAAGTCGATACACAGCGGTGGATGAATGTGCAGGTCAGCTGGTGGACCCGGGGTGGACGGCGCGCCGGTGCCGGTGTCCAGCCGACGCGCCGTCGGCCCCGCCCCTGCCCCCGTGCAGGGGTCCGCCGCGAGCTCGCGGGCGGTGGGGGCCACGGGGGTCTCTCCGGGGCCTTGCTCAGACGTCCAGGAAGCGGACGTCCCGGGCGTTGCGGGTGATGAAGCTGCGGCGCGCCTCGACGTCCTCACCCATCAGCACGCTGAACAGCTCGTCGGCAGCGGCCGCGTCGTCCAGGGTGACCTGGCGCAGGATCCGGGTGTCCGGGTCCATGGTGGTCTCCCACAGCTCCTTGGCGTCCATCTCGCCCAGGCCCTTGAACCGCTGGATCGCGTCGTCCTTGGGCAGCTTGCGGCCGGCCTCCGCGCCGGCCTTCAGCAGGGCATCGCGCTCGCGGTCGGAGTAGGCGTACTCGATGCCAACCTTGCCGCCCCATTTGATCTTGTACAGCGGGGGCGCCGCCAGGTAGACGTGGCCGGCCTCGACCAGCGGCCGCATGAAGCGGAACAGCAGGGTGAGCAGCAGCGTGGTGATGTGCTGCCCGTCGACGTCGGCGTCGGCCATCAGGATGATCTTGTGGTACCGCAGCTTCGCCAGGTCGAACTCGTCGTGGATGCCGGTACCGAAGGCGGTGATCATCGACTGGACCTCGGTGTTTTTGAGCACCCGGTCGATGCGCGCCTTCTCGACGTTGATGATCTTCCCGCGGATGGGCAGGATCGCCTGGTACATCGAGTCGCGGCCGGACTTCGCCGAGCCGCCGGCCGAGTCGCCCTCGACGATGTAGACCTCGGAGTTGCGCGGGTCGGTGGAGCGGCAGTCCGCCAGCTTGCCGGGCAGGCCGCTGACCGACAGCAGGCTCTTGCGGGCCAGCTTGCGGGCGTCCTGCGCCGCGCGGCGGGCGCGGGCGGCCGACGCGGCCTTGGTGATGATCACCTTGGCCTCGGTCGGGTTGGCCTCCAGCCAGTGCCCGATCGCGTCGTTGCAGACCCGCTGCACGAACCCCTTGACCTCGGTGTTGCCGAGCTTGGTCTTCGTCTGCCCCTCGAACTGCGGGTCGCCGAGCTTCACCGACACGATCGCGGCCAGGCCCTCACGGATGTCGTCGCCGGTCAGCGCGTCGTCCTTGGCCTTGAGGATGCCCTTGTCCTTGGCGTACCGGTTGACGATCGAGGTGAGCGCCGCCCGGAAGCCCTCCTCGTGCGTGCCGCCCTCGTGCGTGTTGATGATGTTCGCGAAGGTGTGCACGGACTCCGAGTAGGCGTCGGACCACTGCATGGCGACGTCCAGCGACATGGCCGTGTCGTTCTTGCCGACACCGTCGGCGGCGAAGCCGATGACCGAGCGGTGGATCGGGCTCTTGCGGCGGTTCAGGTGGGTGACGTAGTCGACCAGGCCGCCGTCGTAGCGGTAGGTGATCTCGGTCGGCTCGAACGCCTCGGCCTCGTGGCCGGGCGCCGGCGCCTCCTCGGCGATCGAGGTCTCCTCGGCCAGGCCGGTGTCGGCCTTGCTGTGACCGGGGCGCTCGTCCCGCAGCACGATCGTCAGGCCCTTGTTCAGGAAGGCCATCTCCTGCAGCCGGCGGCTGATCGTGTCGAACGAGTAGGTCGTCGTCTCGAAGATCGTGTCGTCGGCCCAGAAGGTGATCGCCGTGCCCTGCTTCGTGGTCGGGCCGACCTGCTCGAGCGTGCCCGGCTTGTTCTGCGTGTAGTGCTGGTGCCACTCGACGCCGTTGCGCCAGATGGTCACGTCGAGCTGGGAGGACAGCGCGTTGACCACCGTGACGCCGACGCCGTGCAGGCCACCGGAGACGCCGTAGCTCTTGCCGTCGAACTTGCCGCCGGCGTGCAGGACGGTCAGGACGACCTCGACGGTGGGCCGCTTCTCCACCGGGTGCATGTCGACCGGGATGCCACGGCCGTTGTCCTCGACCCGGACCCCGCCGTCGGCCAGCAGGGTCACCTTGACGGTGTCGCAGTAGCCGGCCAGTGCCTCGTCGACGGAGTTGTCGACGACCTCCCACACCATGTGGTGCAGGCCGCGCTCACCCGTCGAGCCGATGTACATGCCGGGGCGCTTGCGGACCGCCTCCAGGCCTTCGAGGACGGTGATGGAGCTGCCTGAGTAGGCAGTCTCGTTCTGCGGCGCAGCGACCACGTGGGGCCTCTCTCTCGCGCAGCCGGGCAGCCGGCGCGACCACGTCGACGACGGCGTCGACCGGCGCAGGACGGCTCTCAGGGGGCTGCTGGCGGTGTGTCCTCTCCAGAGTACCGGGTCGGGACGACAGAACCTCGCCGCCGACGGCCTGAGGGCGCGCCAGAGCCTCTCCCGGCTCTCCCGCCACCACCCGTGTTGCCCCCCGAGTCGACACGCCGCCTCGAAGCGCTGGGTGGCCCCGTCGCCTGCGTGGTGGGAGCGAGCGGGTCCTCCGTCAGTTGACCGGGCCGCCCTTGGTGAACCGCTCGGGGTCCAGCGGCGGGACGGCGGGCCCGGTCCGCCGGTTGATCAGCACCGTGACGCCCCACAGGACGACGCCGATCACCAGCAGGACGCCGGCGATCCGGTACTGCTCGGTGGGCCGGCCGGCGAACGGGGTGGCGAGGAAGGCGCAGCTCAGCGCGCCCACGATGGGCAGGATCGTCGGCGTGCGGAAGTGGTCCTCGGCGACGGGGTCCTTGCGCAGCACCAGGACGGCGATGTTGACCACGGTGAACACGATGAGCAGCAGCAGGGCGGTGGTGCCGCCCAGCGCCGGCACCGCGCCGACGAAGGTGATCAGGCCGAAGGCCAGCGCGGTGGTGAACAGGATCGCCGTGGTCGGGGTGCGCCGGCGGGGGTGCACCCGGCCGAGCAGCGGCGGCAGCACGTGCTGCTTGCTCATCCCGTAGACCAGCCGGCTGGCCATCAGCATGTTGATCAGCGCCGAGTTGGCGACGGCGAACATGGTGATCACACCGAAGATGCCGACCGGGAAGCCGGGGGCGCCGGCCTCGACCACCTGCAGCAGCGGGGTGTCGCCCTCGCTGAGGGCGTCGGCCGGGACCAGCGCGATCGCCGAGATCGACACCAGCACGTAGATGAGGCCGGTGGCCAGGAGGCCGGCGAGCAGCACCTTCGGGAAGATGCGCCGCGGCTCCTTGCACTCCTCGGCCATGTTGACCGAGTCCTCGAAGCCGACCATCGCGAAGAAGGCCAGGCCGGTCGCCGCGATCACCCCGCCGACCACCGAGCGGTCACCGGTGTCGAACTCGGTGACCCGGGAGAAGTCGCCCTCGCCGACGCCCAGCGCCCAGAGGCCGACGCCGATGACGATGAGCAGGCCGGAGAGCTCCACGCAGGTGAGCACCACGTTGGTCTTGACGCTCTCGCCGACCCCGCGGTGGTTGACCAGCGCGACCAGCGACATGAAGCCCAGGCCGATCAGGGTGATGCCGATGCCGTCGGAGATGCCCAGCCCGAACACGCTGGCCGCGTTGGCGCTGAAGGCCCGCGCGGCCGTGGACGCCGAGGTGATGCCCGAGCTCATCACCGCGAAGGCGACGAGGAACGTGACGAAGTGGATGCCGAAGGCCTTGTGCGTGTACAGCGCCGCGCCGGCCGCCTGCGGGTACTTGGTGACCAGCTCCAGGTAGCTGAAGGCGGTCACCAGCGCGACCAGGAAGGCCACCAGGAACGGCAGCCACACCACCCCGCCGACCTGCGCGGCCACCTGGCCGGTCAGCGCGTAGATGCCGGTGCCGAGGATGTCGCCGACGATGAACAGCAGCAGCAACCCGGGGCCCATCACCCGCTTGAGGCTGGGCTGGCCGTCCACGGTGCCGTGGTCGTCGGTGCGCACGGTCTCGGCCATCGGTGCCTCCCGGGAGCGGGGGTGCCGGTCGAGCGTGGTCGGCCGGTCGCGAGGACGTAGCGCGTCGATGCTCGTGCCTGCCGGACCCGCTGTCGACCCGGGACGGCCACGGGCCGGGGACCGTTCCACGTGGAACAGCACCCGGCCCCGCGCGGTCACCGGCCGCGGGCGAGGGCCGCCACCACGGCGGCGAGCAGCCGCGCGTGGTGCTCGACGAGCAGCGGCCGGTGCGCGTCCGGCCGCACCGCGGCCACGAAGCCCGCGGCCGCCCACAGCTCGTCGCCGTCGTCACTGCCCAGCAGCGACTGGCGGACCACCGGGTCCTCGACCAGGGCGCGGACCTGCGGGCCGTCCTCGGCCGCGAGCAGCACCCAGCGCCGGTCGAACTCCGGGTCCGGCCCGGGGATCTGCAGCAGCCCGCCGATCCGGTGCCGCCAGATCCGGGCGGGGGACAGCCGGAAGCCGGGGACGTCGCCCAGCAGCGGCGCCGCGGTGATGGCATGGGTGGCCACGAAGCCGCGCCCGACCGGGGACAGGACGTCGCAGGCGACCAGGTCCAGCCCGTTGCCCCGGCCGCGCAGCACGTGCCCGGGCCGGTCCTCCTTGCCCGGCCGCACGGGCGCGGTGCGCACCAGCTCGGCGAGCGCGGCGTCCTCCGGGCCGGTGCCCTCGGAGCTGGTCCAGCCCAACTGCGCCGCCCAGGCCTGGAGGCCGTAGGGGTCGCCCGGGTCGACCACCGGCACCGGGGACGCGGGCCCGCCGGGATCGGCCGGCGGCTCCTGGGGGCGCGGGCTGAACAGGCCGCCCCAGCCGCGTCGCCGTCCTTCCGGCTCGGCCCCGGGCGGGACGTCGGACTGCCGCTGGTCCGCCGCCGGCGGGTCCCAGGCGGCGTCCGGCCCGGGCGCGGCCGGTGGCCGGTCGGCGTCCGGCACAGCGGGCGGCACGGCGGGCGGCACGGCGGGCGGCACGGATTCGGGGCGCGCGGGCTCCACGGTGGGCAGGTCCCAGCCGGGCGGCTGCCAGCCGGACCCGGTGGGCTCCGCCGGCCGGTCGGCGGGGCGGTCCGCCGGCGCGGCGTCCCCCTCGCCGAGGTGCGCCGGCTCCTGCCAGCCGGACCCGGCGGCGTCGTCGAAGCCGTCGCGGTCCCGGTCGCGCGGGCTGCTCATCGTGGGTGCTCCTCATCGGTGTCGATCGGGCCTCGGTGCCGAACGGGCCTCGGTGCCGAACGGGCTTGGATCAGCCGTAGGTGTCGCGCGGCCCCCGGCCGCGGACGGTGCGCGGGCCCTTCTTCCAGCTCGGCGCCGTCGGTCCGACAACGCGCAGCTTGGTCACGACGTCCCCGCCGACGCCGGCGCGCAGCTTGCCGAGGATCGTCGGCGCGAGCAGCCGCAGCTGGGTCGCCCACGCGGTGGACTCCGCGACGACCAGCAGCTCGCCCTCGCTCAGGGACTCCGGCCGGCAGTGCGCGGCGATGTCCGGGCCGACCAGCGCGTCCCACCGGCCGAAGACCGAGCCGACCTTCGTCCGCGCCGTCCAGTCCTGCTGGCTGATCAGCGAGTCGACCAGCGACGCGAGCGGCTGGGGGTCGTCCGCACCGGGGCCGGGGCCGGTCCAGGCGCGCCGCGGCCCGGCGATCCGCCGCCGGGTGGGCCGGGGCCGGGCCGCCGACGCGGCGCGGGCCGCCTCCAGTGCCGCGCGGGCGATGTCGGAGGGACGGGCAGGGCGGTCAGCGGTCACCGGGCACCCCCAGCATCGAGTCGTCCACGGGTCCAGCATCGGGCAGGCCACCGACGTCGAGCGGTTCCGCCGTGCCGCCACCGACCACCACCACGTGCTGCCGCAGCTCGGCCGGGACGTCCTCCAGCACCGCGGCGGTGATCAGGGTCTGCTCGGCCGAGCGGGCCACCGCGGCCAGCGCGGCCCGGCGGTCGGCGTCCAGGGTGGCGAAGACGTCGTCCAGGACCAGGATCGGCTCCTCGCCGTCGGCCCGGAACAGCGCGAAGGTGGCCAACTTCAGCGCCAGCGCGAGCGACCAGGACTCGCCGTGGCTGGCGAACCCCTTGGCCGGGACCGGCCCCAGGTGGATGACCACGTCGTCCCGGTGCGGGCCGACCAGGGTCATGCCGCGGTCCACCTCGTCCCGGCGCCGCTGGGCCAGCTGCTCGCGCAGCGCGGCGGCGAGCTCGTCGGTGGTGGGCAGGGTGCTGCCCGGCAGCAGCGGGGCGCCGTCCCCGGCCAGCGGCACGGTGCTGGAGTACCCCAGCCCGGCGGCCGCCGGGCTCGGGCCGGCGACGTCGGCGTAGGCCCGGGCCACGTGCGGGGCGAGGTCGGCGACCAGGCGCAGCCGGGTGGCCAGCAGCTCGCTGCCCAGCTGCACCAGGTGCCCGTCCCAGACGTCCAGCGTCGCCAGCGCGTCGCCGCGGGCCAGCCGGGCCGTCTTCAGCAGCGCGTTGCGCTGCTTGAGCACCCGGTCGTAGTCACCGCGCACCCCGGCCAGCCGCGGCGTGCGGCTGACCAGCAGCTCGTCGAGGAACCGGCGCCGCTCGGTGGGGTCGCCCCGGACCAGGGACAGGTCCTCGGGCGCGAACAGCACGCTCTTCACGACGCCGATCAGCTCCCGCGGCCGGGACAGCGGCGCCCGGTTGACGCGCACCCGGTTGGCCCGGCCCGGGTTGACCTCGATCTCCACCAGCAGCTCCCGGTCGCCGCGCCGGACCGCCGCCCGGACGACGCCCTGCGCAGCGCCGTGCCGCACCAGCGGGGCGTCGGAGGAGACCCGGTGGCTGCTCAGCGTCGCCAGGTAGCCGACCGCCTCGACCAGGTTCGTCTTCCCCTCGCCGTTGCGGCCGACGAGCACCGTCGGGCCAGGACGCAGCGCCAGGTCGACCCGCTCCCAGTTGCGGAAGGAGCCCAGCTGCAGGTGCCGGACGTGCACGCCTCAGCGCCCCCGTGAGGTACTGGGACGGCCCACCTGCAGGGGCCCGCGCCGAGCCCGCGAGGCGTGGGGGGCAGGGGGGCCCTTCCTCACGCCGGCTTCTCGGGGACCGGGTTGTTGCCGCGCGTGTCGATGCTGGCCTGGACCGCGTGGCCGCCGAACTGGCTGCGCAGCGCCGCGACCGCCTTCATCGTCGGGGAGTCCTCCTGCCGGGAGGCGAAGCGGGCGAACAGCGACGCGGCGATGGCCGGCATGGGGACGGCGAGCGCGATGGCCTGCTCGACGGTCCAGCGGCCCTCGCCGGAGTCCTCGGCGTAGCCGGTGATCTTGTCCAGGCCCGGGTCCTCCTGCAGCGCGCGGACCAGCAGGTCCAGCAGCCAGGAGCGGATGACGGTGCCCTGGGTCCAGGACGCGACCACCCCGGGGACGTCCTCGATCACGTCCGCGGCGGCGAGCAGCTCGTAGCCCTCGCCGTAGGCCTGCATCATCGCGTACTCGATGCCGTTGTGGACCATCTTCGCGAAGTGCCCGGCACCCACCGGCCCGGCGTGCACGAACCCGGCGCCCGGCATCTCGGTGCCGGTCTCGTCGCGGGGGGACGGCGGCTTGAGCGCGTCGAAGACCGGCTGGACCTTGGCGACGTCCTCGACCGAGCCGCCGACCATCAGCGCGTAGCCGTTCTGCAGGCCCCAGACACCGCCGGAGACCCCCGCGTCGACGTAGCCGATGCCCTTGGGGGCCAGCTGCTCGGCGTGCACCTTGTCGTCGGTGAACTTCGAGTTGCCGCCGTCGACGATCACGTCGCCCTCGGACAGCAGGTCGCCGAGCGCGCGGACGGTGGCCCGGGTCGGCTCGCCGGACGGCACCATCACCCACACCACCCGCGGGGCCTCGAGCGCCTGGACCAGCGCCTCCAGGCTGTCGACGTCCCGCGCGCCCGGCGCGCGGTCGTACCCGATCACCTCGATGCCCGCGCGGCGGACCCGCTCGGCCATGTTGCCGCCCATCTTGCCCAGCCCGACCAGCCCCAGCTGCACGTCCGGACCCTCCCTCAGCTGCTCGTGAACGCGGTCGTCCGCGGTCGCTCCCGGTGGGCGCGCAGCGCCCTGGTCCGCAGGGACCCCCGGGACCTGTCCGCCGCCCATCGTGCTCGCCCGCCGCACCGGCCGCGCGGCGGGGTGTGTCAGCCGGGCAGGCGCACCGGCATGATCAGGTACCGGTAGCTGCCCGGCCGCTCGGCGGGCTTCGCCGGCGCGTCGTCGTCGGCGGAGGGCTCCTCGACCCCGGACAGCACGGCCGGCTTGAGCGCCGTGGTGAAGTCCATCCGCGCCCGCTCGGTGTGCACCGCGGCCAGCCCGTCGAGCAGGAACGTCGGGTTGAAGCCGATGGTCAGCGGCTCACCGTCGAACTCGACGTCGCACCGCTCCTCGGCCTGCCCCTCGTCGTCGGTCCCACCGGCCCGCAGGGTGACCTGGCCGGGGGTGAACTCGCAGCGCAGCGGGGTGCCGCGCTCGGCGACCAGGGCGACCCGCTTGGCCGCGTCGGTGAACAGCCCGACCGGCAGCGTCGCGTTGGACGAGGACTCGGTGGGCATGATCGCCCGGTACTTCACGAACTCCGCGTCCAGCAGCCGGGTCGTGGTCTGCCGGTCCTTGCCGGACAGGCCGAGGATGCCCTCGCCGGCTCCGCCGGAGGACAGCGACAGGGTCACCTCCGGGCCGCTGGTGAGCGTCTTGGCCGCGTCGGCGAGCGTGCGGGCCGGCACCAGCACGGCCGCCGTCAGCCCCGGCTGCTCCGGCCGCCAGGCGAACTCGCGCACCGCCAGCCGGTAGCGGTCGGTCGCGGCGAGGGTCACCAGGTCGTCGTCGATCTCGAGCCGGACGCCGGTGAGCATCGGCAGGGTGTCGTCCCGGCCGGCGGCCACCGCGACCTGGCTCACCGCCTCCGCGAAGGCGTCGCTGTCCACGACCCCGGCGGTGGAGGGCATGGAGGGCAGCGACGGGTAGTCCTCCACCGGCAGGGTGGGCAGGCTGAACCGCGCGTTGCCACAGGCGATCGACAGCCGGGCGCCCTCGGCGACGACGTCGACCGGGTGCGGCGGCAGCGCCCGGGTGATCTCGGCGAGCAGCCGACCGGGGACCAGGGCGCGTCCGCTCCCGGTGGACTGGACGTCGACCTCCGACCGCGCCGACACCTCGTAGTCGAACCCCGACACCGACAGCTGGTTGGCGTCGACCTCGAGCAGGATCCCGGCGAGCACCGGCACCGACGGCCGCGGCGGCAGGCTCCGCGCGGTCCAGGCGACCGCCTCGGCGAGCACCTCACGTGCCACCCGGAACTTCATCTCGTACCCACCTCTGGTCCTCGTGCTCTGGTCCACGTATGCGGTGCTCGGTCCCGCTGGCCGGTCCGGCGCGGGGGTGCGGCGCCCATCCTGCCCCGACGTGCCCCCGGTCTGACCAGTCCCCCGTCCCGGGAGCGGGCGCACCGGTCGGTCAGCGGGACGTGCACGCGTTCTGTCGGTGCCGGGGTGGAGGGTGCCCGGGAGGGCCGCCAGCGGGCGGTCCCCACCCAGAGTGTGGTTCAAGAACTCCTCGAGATAACTCCTTCATCCTCGTCATCACGTGTGTGGATGTTGGGGAGAAGCCCTGTTCACGCACGTCAGCGACCGAGGAGGGGTGTTGGTGCGCTGTGCGTCGGCCGCCCTCTCCCTGTGTCGACACGTGGACAACTCGACGGTTCTGCACCGACGCCCCCGGTTTCCCACGCTCCGTCCCCGCTGGACCCGCAGGTCCGTCCCCACCGTGCGCCCGACCGGCCGCCGTGGTGGAGTTGTCCACCGTTCCCCCGAGTCGACTTGTGGACAGCTGGAGGGCGCAGCAGGCCCCGGCGTCGGCACCGGGACCAGCGCCGACACGACGGGCTCCCTCAGGCAGGGGGTCTGGCCTGCGGCGATGCCCGCGCGCCGGTGAGTCCCCAACCTGTGCACAGAACTGGGGACAAGGCGACAAATGACCCGGACGGGTGAGGACAGAGCCGCGCAGGGTCACCGGATCGGTGGACAGGACGCGGCCCGCCCCGGGCACCGGTCGGGGCGAGCCCGGAGCGCGATCAGGCGGGGGTCCCGCGGAGCTCAGGAGCGGGCGCGGCTCTTGATCCGGGCGGTGAGCTCGGTGACCTGGGTGTACGTGGCCCGGCGCTCGCTCATCAGGCCGGTGATCTTCTTGACCGCGTGCATGACCGTGGTGTGGTCCTTGCCGCCGAACGAGGCGCCGATCCGCGGCAGGGACAGCTCGGTCAGCTCCCGGCACAGGTACATGGCGATCTGCCGGGCGTTCACCAGGGTGCGGCTGCGGTTGCTGCCCTGCAGCTCCTCCATCGTCACGGAGAAGTACTCGGCGGTGGCCGCCATGATGATCGCCGCGGTGATCTGCGGGCCCTGCTCGTCGCTGATCAGGTCCTTGAGCACCAGCTCGGCCAGCGCGAGGTCGACCGGCTGCTTGTTCAGGCTGGCGAAGGCGGTGACCCGGATCAGCGCGCCCTCGAGCTCGCGGATGTTGGTCTGCACCTTGCTGGCGATGAACTCGAGCACCGCGTCGGGCGCCTGCAGCCGCTCCCCGTAGGCCTTCTTCCGCAGGATGGCGATGCGGGTCTCCAGGTCCGGCGCCTGGACGTCGGTGATCAGCCCCCACTCGAACCGGGTGCGCAGCCGGTCCTCCAGCGTCGTCAGCTTCTTCGGCGGCCGGTCGGAGGTGATGACGATCTGCTTGCTGGCGTTGTGCAGCGTGTTGAAGGTGTGGAAGAACTCCTCCTGCGTCCGCTCGGCGCGCTCCAGGAACTGGATGTCGTCGATGAGCAGGAAGTCGATGTCCCGGTAGCGCCGGCGGAAGTCCTCGGCGCGGCCGGAGTGCACCAGGTTGATGAACTCGTTGGTGAACTCCTCGGTGCTGACGTACCGGACCCGCACGTTGGGGAACATCCGCGCGGCGTAGTGCCCGATGGCGTGCAGCAGGTGGGTCTTGCCCAACCCCGAGTCGCCGTAGATGAACAGCGGGTTGTAGGCGCGGGCCGGCGCCTCGGCGACCGCGACCGCGGCGGCGTGCGCGAACCGGTTGCTGTTGCCGATCACGAAGCTGTCGAAGACGTACTTGGGGTTCAGCCCCGGGTCCAGGGCGCCGGGACGGCGGTCGGCGAACAGCGGCACCGCACCTTGGCCGCGGCCCGGGCGCCGGTCGGCGGAGCTGCCCTGGTCGGCCGGGTTCCGGGTCGGGGCCGAGGTGTCCCGGTCCCAGGGGGCCAGCCGGGGCTGCACCCCGACGCCCGGCCCGGTGCCGGCGGCCTGCCAGTCCGCGGGCTCCTCCGCGACGGCTCCGCGGGACCAGTCCCGGCCGTCGCCGGACTCGGGGAGCCACACGTCCGCGCGCAGCGTCTCGTCCTGCGGCGACTCGGGCCGGAGGGCGTCGGTGCGGACGGCGTCGGCGCGGACCCCGAAGGCGCTGCGCCCGTCGTCGGCCCGGTCGCGGGCGGCGCGGTCCTCGGCGGCGCGGTCCTCCGCGGCCCGCTCCCGGGCGGCGAGCTCGTCGGCGTACCGGTCCCCGGGGGGCTCGGCGTACCGGTCCCCGGGGGGCTCGGCGTACCGGTCGGCCGGGGGCCAGGTGGCCGCTTCCTCCCGAGGAGCGCGCTCCCGCTCACCGGGCCAGCGCCGGTCCTCGTCCGGCCCACGGCGGGGCGGGGCGGGCGCCTGCGCCGGGGTGTCCTCCAGCTGCACCGCCACCCGGATGGCGCGACCGAACTCGGCCGACAGGGCGTCGGCCAGGGCGGTGCGCATCCGGGACTCGAGCACCGTCTGGGTGAACTCGTTCGGCGCCGCCAGGACGGCGGTGTCCTCGACCAGCCCCAGCGGGCGGGTGAGGTTCAGCAGCGCGTTCTGCTGCGGGGACAGGCTGGTGGCCAGTCGCTCGCGGATCTGGTCCCAGACGGTCGCCAGGTCGACCGTGGAGTCGGCCATCGACTGTGTCCCTTCCCGTGCCGTCGCTTCCTCGCCCCGCGCCGTCGTCCACAGGTGGGGGACGGGCCCTCCGGCCCGGTGGATCCCCCGAACGGTCCCCAGCTGTGGACGTGCGACGGTGCTCGTTCCACACGAGTGTCCACAGTCTGTGCACGCCCGGCGACGTGCTGCCCCGGCCCCGGCGGGTGCCGGTCGCCGGGAGCGGCGTACTCCCAGGTCAGGGCGTGCGTGCGACCCGTCGGGGGGAGGTCCTGCGAGCGGCTGGCCGACCGGCGCGGTGTACGAACCGGGAGCCTGTCGTCCAACGCGGAGCGACGGCGACGCTAACAGCTCCATCCACAGCCCGGCAACGCGCCCGACCCCGTGACGACGGCGGCCGGTCCGGCCGGCGGCGTGTCCCGCCGGACCGTTCCGCCCGGGTGTGGCCCGATCGGTCCGGCCGCCGCCGCGGTCCCCGCCCGGTCTCGGCTATGCTGGTCGGCGTCTGTGGACACGGACCGTCGCACGTCCCGACCCGGGGAGCACTCCACCGGGTCCTTCGTACGCGGGTCCGGCCACGGCAGACCAGCCTCCGGGTGCCGGAGCGGTCCGTGGCCCGCCGGGTCCCGGGTCGGCCGGCCCTCCGCGTGCACGGTCCCCAGCCGGGGCCGCGCCGCACCGACGTCGTCAGCAGTGGGAGTCCCTCGTGAGCAAGCGCACGTTCCAGCCGAACAACCGCCGCCGGTCCAAGACCCACGGCTTCCGGCTGCGGATGCGCACCCGTGCCGGTCGCGCCATCCTCGCCGGCCGCCGGCGCAAGGGTCGCGACAAGCTCTCCGCCTGAGGTGCTGCCCGCGCAGGCACGCCTGCGCCGGCGGCCGGAGTTCACCGCGGTCGTGCGGTCCGGCCGGCGTGCCGGCCGCCCGACGCTGGTGCTGCACTACCTCCCCGTGAGGGCAGCCGACACGATCCGGCCCGTCGCCCGGACCGGGGGTCTCCCCGACCCCGCGGCCGGGCCGCGGGCCGGTTTCGTGGTCGGCAGGTCCGTCGGCAACTCCGTGTGCCGGCACCGGGTGACCCGCCAGCTGCGGCACCTGGTCCGCGCGGAGCTGCACCGCCTGCCGCCGACCGCCGACCTGGTCGTCCGCGCGCGCCCCGAGGCGGCCGGCGCCGGGTCCGCCGTCCTCGGGCGCGACCTGAGCCGCGGTCTCGACCGGCTGCTGGGTGCGTCCCGGGCCGACCGGTCGCACCCGTCGTGAGCGCCTCCCCGGCGACGGCCCTGCTGGCGGCCGTGCGCTTCTACCAGCGGGCGATCAGCCCGGCGTTCCCGCCGCGGTGCCGGTTCGTCCCCAGCTGCAGCGCCTATGCCGCCGAGGCGATCGAGGTGCACGGCGCCGCCCGCGGCACCTGGCTCGCGCTGCGCCGGCTGGCCAAGTGCGCGCCCTGGCACCCCGGCGGTGTCGACCTCGTCCCGCCGCCGAACACCCCCGAGCCCGGCTCAGGAACCGCTGGGCCCACCCAGTCGTCGAGCACAGCGGCACCCGCCCGGGTGCCGGGAGCCGACGCGGGCCGTCGTCCCGATCGAGCCACCCCGCCGGCCACCGGCCGGGCTCCCCAGCAGGAGGCTGGCGTTGTTTGACGTGAACCTGAACTGGTTCTACACCGCGATCGCGTGGGTGATGAAGCAGTGGCACACGCTGTTCAGCACCTTCCTCGACCCTGCCGGTGGCATCACCTGGGCGCTGTCGATCGTCTTCCTGGTCATCACGATCCGGCTGCTGCTGTTCCGCCTGTTCGTCAAGCAGGTCAAGTCGCAGCGGGCCATGCAGGAGATCCAGCCGGAGATCCAGAAGCTGCGCCAGCAGTACGGCGCGGACAAGCAGGGCTTCAGCCAGGCGATGATGGCGCTGCAGAAGGAGCGCGGGGTCAACCCGCTGGCCGGCTGCCTGCCGCTGCTCCCGCAGATCCCGGTCTTCCTCGCGCTCTTCCACGTGCTGCGCCGCCTGGCGCCCGGCAAGGAAGGGCTCTACAGCTGGGACGACACGCTCACCGACCAGGCCGCCAAGGCCGAGCTGTTCGGTGCGCCGATCTCGGCCTCGTTCAACATGCAGGAGCCGAAGCAGAGCGCGATCCTCGCGCTGACCGACGGCAGCTACACCAACATCCGGGTCGTCTGCTTCGCGCTCATCGTGATCATGTGCGCCACGACGTTCTTCACCCAGAAGCAGATCATGCGGCGCTCCGGGCCGGTCGAGGGCCAGGCCGCGATGATCCAGAAGATGCTGCTCTACGGCATGCCGATCAGCCTCTTCGTGTCCGGCTTCTTCTTCCCGATCGGCGTCCTGCTGTACTGGCTGGTCAACAACCTGTGGACCCTGGGGCAGCAGTTCTACATCCTGAAGAAGCTGCCGCCGCCCGGATCGCCCGGTGCGCTCGCCAAGGCCGCCGAGGACAAGCCCAAGGTCGACCCGAAGACGCTGGCGCCCAAGCCCGGCGCGAAGCCGGTGCGCCCGAAGCAGGGCCGCCCGGCGACCGTGGCCCCCTCCTCGACCGTGGACGCCACCGGCGGCTCGGTGGACGTGCCGCCGGCCAGTGGCGCCTCCGCCGTGGGCACCGGCTCGCTCGACGGGACGCCGGCAGCCGACGGCGGCCCGCGCAGCAGCGGCACCGCCGGACGTCCGGGTGCCGGCGGCAGACCCGGCGCGGGCAGCCGGTCCGGACCGGCCAACCGCGGCAAGCGCAAGCGCCGCTGACCTGCGGCGGGCGCACCCGGGCCGGCGGCCCGCGCGGTGCCCCGCCCTCCGACCACCGGGTCCGCCCGGCCGCCTGCACGACACGGAGGACCACATGAGTGCACCCGAGAACGACACCGTTGCGACCGCCGAGGCGACCTCCGACGCGGTGCTCCCGCGGACCGGCGGGTCGGGCGACCCGGCCCTCCCGGACGCCGACGACGCCTCCTCCGACGCGGTGGTCGAGCCGGTCGACATCGAGGACGTCGACGACGCCGAGGACATCGACGACGCCGAGGACGACGAGAGCCTGCTCGTGCGCGAGGGGGACGTGGCCGGCGACTACCTGGAGCGGCTGCTGGACATCCTCGACGTCGACGGGGACATCGACCTGGACGTCGAGGGCGACCGGGCGTCGGTCGCCGTGGTCGGCGGTCAGCTGAAGACGCTCATCGGCCCGGACGGCGCCACGCTGGAGGCACTGCAGGAGCTGACCCGGCTCGCGGTGGCCCAGTCCACCGGCGTCCGGAGCCGGCTGATGCTCGACATCGGCGGGTACCGCGCCAAGCGCCGGGCCGACCTCACCGCCCTCGCGGCCGAGGCCGCCGAGCGGGTGGCGACGAGCGGGCAGCCCGAGCGGCTGGCCCCGATGAACCCGTTCGAGCGCAAGGTGGTGCACGACGTCGTCGCCGCGGCCGCCGGTGTGCGCAGCGAGTCGGAGGGCGAGGAGCCGAACCGGCGCGTCGTGGTCCTGCCGGACGCGTGACCGGGCCGGACGGCGCCGCGGGCGACTTCGGAGACCGCTCGGTCTCGGAAGTGCCGGAGGCCGCGCGGCGGATGTTCGGGGCGGCCACGCCCGCGGCCGCCCGCTACGTCGCCAAGCTGGCCGGCGATGGCGTCACCCGCGGGCTGATCGGACCGCGCGAGGTGCCTCGGCTGTGGGAGCGGCACGTGCTCAACAGCGCGGTGCTGGCCGAGGTGGTCCCCGAGGGTGCCCGCGTGGTCGACGTGGGCAGCGGGGCCGGCTTGCCCGGGGTCCCGCTCGGGCTGGCCCGCCCGGACCTGGCGCTCACCCTGGTCGAGCCCATGGCCCGGCGGGTGGAGTTCCTCCAGGAGGTCGTCGCGGACCTCGGCGTCCCGTGGCGGGTCATCCGGGGCCGCGCCGAGGAGCGCGCCGTCGTCCGCGCCGTGGGGCCGGTCGACGTCGTCACCGCCCGGGCGGTCGCGCCGCTGCCCCGGCTGGTCGGCTGGTGCCGGGGGCTGCTCCGGCCCGGCGCCCAGCTGATCGCCCTCGTCGGGTCCCGGGCGGCGGAGGAGGTCCCCTCCCTCGTCCCCGAACTGGAGGCCGTCGGCATGCGGGAGATCCACACACGGGCTGTCGGTGTCGGGCTGGGCGAGGCAGCCACTACCGTGGTGCTGATGACGCGGGGCGGCGCTGCCCGACCACCCGCGCAGACCTGAGTTCCACGTGGAACACGACCGCGTTCCACGTGGAACACGGTGGCGAGGAGGACGCACCGATGACGGACCCCGGCGAGCGGTTGCGCAGCAGCCTGGCCGCCGACCAGGGAGTCGGTGAGTTCGACAGCCCCATCGCCATGGAGGCGATGCGGGCGACCCGGGTGCTGCACGCGGCCGACCAGGAGCCGTTCCCCGCGCCGGGGCGGATCCGGCTGATCACCGTGGCCAACCAGAAGGGTGGCGTCGGCAAGACGACCTCGACGGTCAACCTGGGCGTGGCGCTGGCGATGTACGGACTGCGCACGCTGGTCATCGACCTCGACCCGCAGGGGAACACGAGCACCGCCCTCGGTGTCGACCACACCGTCGGGACGCCGTCCATCTACGACGCCCTGGTCAGCGACGCGACGCTGGCCGAGGTCACCCACCCCACGACGGCCAGCCCGCTGCTGGCCTGCGTCCCGGCGACCATCGACCTGGCCGGCGCGGAGATCGAGCTCGTCTCCGTGGTCGCCCGGGAGCACCGGCTGCGCCGCTCGATCGAGGCGTACCTGCACGAGCTCCCGGTCGAGCAGCGGCCGCACTACGTGCTCATCGACTGCCCGCCGTCCCTGGGGCTGCTCACCCTCAACGCGCTCGTCGCCGGGGACGAGGTGCTCATCCCCATCCAGTGCGAGTACTACGCGCTGGAGGGGCTGGGGCAGCTGCTCTCGAACATCGACCTGGTCCGCGCGCACCTGAACCCGGGCATCTCGGTCAGCACCATCCTGCTCACCATGTACGACGGCCGGACCAAGCTGGCCGACCAGGTCGCCGACGAGGTCCGCAACCACTTCGGCGAGCTCGTGCTCACCGCGGTCATCCCCCGCAACGTCCGGGTGAGCGAGGCGCCGGGCTACGGCCAGTCGGTGCTCACCTACGACCCGGGCTCGCGAGGGGCCACCGCCTACGTCGAGGCGGCCCGGGAGCTGGCCCAGCGCGGGGTCGCCCTGGCGCCGGCCGCGCCGGCACCCGTGGCGCCGCCCCCGGTGCCGGCGGCGGCTCCTCCCCCGCCACCGGTGCCCGCGGCTCCTCCTCCCCCGCCGCCGGTTGCCGCGCTGGTGCTCGGCGAATCGGTTCCCCCGGCTCCGCGCGGCCGGCACACCCCGTGACCGCCCCGGTGTGCCTCCCTGACCCCATCCCCTCCGAGGAGGACCAGTGACCAAGCGCGGCGGACTCGGCCGGGGCCTGGCGGCTCTCATCCCCACCAGCGCGCCCGTCCCGACGGCCACGCCCGCGGCGAGGGCCGCGGAGGCCGCCGAGGCGGCCGGTGCCGCGGCGGTCGAGCAGACCGGGGCCGCTCCCCCGGCGCCGACCTCGCTCGCCGAGCGTGCCGCGGCCCGGGCCGCGGAGGCCACCGGGGAGGTCGCGGGCGTGCCCGGGGCCCAGCTGCGCGAGGTGCGGGTCGTCGACGTCCTGCCGAACCCGAAGCAGCCCCGGCAGGTCTTCGACGACGAGGCGCTGGAGGAACTCACCCACTCCGTGCGCGAGTTCGGCCTGCTGCAGCCGATCGTCGTCCGGGAGGCCCCCGACGGCGGCTACGAGCTCATCATGGGCGAGCGCCGGCTGCGCGCGGCCCGGGCCGCCGACCTGGACACGGTGCCGGCGATCGTCCGGGACACCACCGACGACGCGATGCTCCGCGACGCGCTGCTGGAGAACATCCACCGGGTCCAGCTCAACCCGCTCGAGGAGGCGGCGGCCTACCAGCAGCTGCTCGAGGAGTTCGGTGCCACCCACGAGGAGCTCGCCGGCCGGATCGGCCGCAGCCGCTCGCAGGTCACCAACACCATCCGGCTGCTCAAGCTCCCGGTCAAGGTGCAGACCCGGGTGGCCGCCGGCGTGCTCTCGGCCGGGCACGCCCGGGCCCTGCTCGGGCTCCCCGACGCCGAGGCGCAGGACGCCCTGGCCACCCGGATCGTCGCCGAGGGCATGTCCGTGCGCGCCACCGAGGAGGCGGTCGCGCTGGCCGTCGCCGACTCCCCGACCGCCGCGCGCCGGCAGGCCCGCAAGATCTCCGCACCGGGTGTCGAGGACCTCGCCGGCCGGCTGTCGGACGTCTTCGAGACCAAGGTCAAGGTGCAGATCGGCCGGGCGAAGGGGCGGATCGTCGTCGAGTTCGGCTCGGTCGACGACCTGCAGCGCATCGTCGGCATGATGGCCCCCGACATCACGGGGCGCACCGGCCAGGGATGAAGCAGCGACGCAGCGCCCCGGGTTGCGTCAGTGACTCAACCCCGGAGCGGCCCGGCTGCAGGGGCCCGCGGCGAGCTTGCGAGCCTGGGGGGCAGCGGGGTCCTTCCTCTAGCGAGCCGTGCCTGCCCGGCGGGAGAGCAGCGCGCCGAGGACGTCGCCGAGCCGGTGGCCCGCCGCCTCGACGGCCATCGGGAACATCGACGTCTCGGTCAGGCCCGGGGAGACGTTGACCTCCAGGAAGTGCACCTCGCCGTCCGGCCCCACGATCGCGTCGGTCCGCGACAGGTCGGCCAGCCCCAGCGACTCGTGGGCCCGCAGCGCCACCGCGGCGGCGCGCTCGGCGACCTCCTCGGGGACCCGGGCTGGCGCGTGGTACTCGGTGAGCCCGGGGGTGTAGCGCGAGGTGTAGTCGAAGACGCCGGACTCCGGGGCGATCTCCACCGCGGGCAGCGCCACCGGCCCGTCGCCCAGGTCGACCACCGACAGCGCCAGCTCGACGCCCTCCACGAACCGCTCCACCATCACGGTGTCCCCGTAGGCGAAGCAGCTCACCATGGCAGCCGGCAGGTCCTCCACCCGGCTGATCTTCTGCACGCCCAGCGACGAGCCGCCCGACGCCGGCTTCACCATCAGCGGCAGCCCCAGCCGGGCGACGATCAGGTCCAGGACGGCGCCGGCCCCCAGCTCCCGGAAGGTGCTGTGCGGCAGGGCCACCCAGTCCGGCGTCGCCACCCCGGCGGAGCGGACCACCGACTTCGCCGCGGGCTTGTCCCAGGCCAGCCGGCAGGCGGCGGCCGGCGAACCCACGTACGGCACGCCCGCCAGGTCCAGCACGGCGCGCAGCGCGCCGTCCTCGCCGGTGGCCCCGTGCAGCGCGATGAACACCGCGTCCACCGGCGCCGCGGACAGGCCGGGGAGCAGCTCCGCGTCGGCGTCGTGCAGCTCGGCGTCGATCCCGGCGCGGGTGAGCGCCTCCACCACCTGGCTGCCGGAGGAGAGGCTGACCTCGCGCTCGAAGGTCAGCCCGCCGGCGAGCACCACGGTGCGCAGCGGGTGACGGTCGGCGGCGGGAGTGGCTGCGGCCGCGGCGGCCGACTCGGTCACGACCGGGGTCCCCGCGGAGACGTGGAGTGCAGCCGAACGTCTTCGGAGGGTGGCCTCATGGCTGGACGTCCTCGTTCCGGTCGGAGTTGGCGGGGCCGATGAACGGGCCGGAGCCCTCCGGCTCGACCACGCGCGGCGGGCCGGGTCGCGACGCGGGAACGGCCCGGAAGGTCCCGGTGTCGACCGCGTCGAAGGTGGAGTGCAGGTCCAGCTCGGCCTCGATCACCCGGGACAGGCGGCGCACGCCCTCCCGGATCCGGTGCGGCTCCGGGAAGCAGTAGGACAGCCGCATGTACTCGCGGCCCGAGCCGTCGGCGTAGAAGCCGATGCCCGGCACGTAGGCCACGTGCGCGGCGACGGCGCGCGGCTGCATCAGCTTGGCGTCCAGCCCTGCGGGGAGCTTGAGCCACACGTAGAAGCCGCCGTCCGGCCGGGTCCAGCTGGTGCCCGGCGGCATCAGCGCGGCCAGCGACTGCAGGGTCGCGTCACGCCGCTCGCGGTACAGCTCGGTGAAGATCTTGATCTGCTCGCGCCACGGCTGGGTGTCCAGGTACCGGGCGACGGCGTACTGGGTCAGCGACGGCGGGCACAGCACCTGCGCCTCGGTGGCCAGCACCAGCTTCTCGCGGACGGCGAGGGGGGCGAGCACCCAGCCGACCCGCAGCCCCGGGGAGAAGGTCTTGGAGAACGACCCGAGGTAGATGACCCGCTGGTCGTCCCGGGCCCGGAGGGCGCGCATCGGCTCGCGGTCGAAGCCGAGCAGGCCGTAGGGGTTGTCCTCGACGACGAGCAGGTCGAACCGCTCGGCGATCGCCATGATCTGCTCGCGGCGGGGCTCGCTGAGGGTCACGCCGCCGGGGTTGTGGTAGTTGGGCACGGTGTAGAGGAACTTGACCCGGTCGCCGCGGGCCCGGCACTCCACCAGCGCCTGCTCCAGCGCCTCGGGCACCAGGCCGTCGTCGTCCATCTGGACGTGCCGGACGCGCGCCTGCGCGGCCTGGAAGACGCCCAGCGCGCCGACGTAGGACGGTCCCTCGGCGAGGATGAGGTCCCCCGGGTCGCAGAAGACCCGGGTCACCAGGTCCAGGCCCTGCTGGGACCCGACGGTGACGACGACCTCGCTCGGCGAGGCGTCGGTGATGCCCTCCAGGGCCATGACGTCGCAGATCCGCTCGCGCAGCCGGGGGTCGCCCTGGCCGGACCCGTACTGCAGGGTCTGGGCGCCCATCCCTGAGACCAGCTCGCCGATCATCGAGCCGACCGCGTCGAGGGGCAGCGCGGTCACCGCGGGCATCCCGCCGGCGAGCGAGACCACCTCGGGCCGGCTGACGACGGAGAACAGCGCCCGGATCTCCGAGCTCTTCATCCCGTGGGTGCGTGCTGCGTACCGGTCTGCCAGCGGGTCCAGCCGTGGGTGGCGGGGGTGGACGTGCGGGGACGCACCGGCGGAGTGCGCCCCGGCCTGACCGGTTCCGACCGACGGGTCGGGCACAGGGGGGGTCACCCCTCGCAGTCTATGCGGCCGTTCCATCAGCTCCGCGCGGGCAGCAGGAAGGTGCCGGTGGGCGGGTCGGCCTCGGCGGGCAGGAACAGCCGCTGGACGGCGGCCACGACCGCCTGCGCGATGG
This sequence comes from Modestobacter sp. I12A-02662, assembly GCF_041028325.1. NCBI lineage: Bacteria > Bacillati > Actinomycetota > Actinomycetes > Geodermatophilales > Geodermatophilaceae > Modestobacter > Modestobacter sp. I12A-02662. Next base: position 136,789 of record NZ_JABGDE010000014.1, read on the forward strand.
TGCTGCGCAGCCGTGCGTCGAGCAGCAGCAGCCGGTCCACCGGGTGGGAGAGGTACCCGCAGTCGATCCGGACGGCGGGCATCCGGGTCATCCGCAGGATGTCCCACGTCTTGGGGTGCGAGCCGCAGTCGAGCATGCCGGTGCGCGCGATCATCTCGCGGCGGACCAGGTTGGCGAACTGCTCGCCCACCGTGGAGCTGGCTCCGGAGCCCGTGCCGTAGTAGTAGCTGGCCACCCCGCGGGCGTGCGCGGACCCGTGCGCCTCCATGTGCAGCGAGAGGAACAGGTCCGCGCGGGTCTCGTTGGCGAACGCGGTCCGCTCCGCCGCGGTGGGGTTCCCGTCCCGGCCGTGGGTGAGGTACACCGTGGCCCCGGCGGCGGCCAGCCGGCCCTCGATCCGGGAGGCCAGGTCGAACACCAGGTCGGCCTCGGTGGTCTCCCCCGCGGTGTACCCGGTGTCCGGGCCGCCGTGGCCCGGGTCGACGGCGATGACCCGGCCGATGAGGTGGGAGCCGGACTCGACCATCGACGCGCTCTGCCGCAGCAGCTGGGGACGCCCGCCGGTGACCCGCCGGCCGAGCTGCTTGAGCGCCCGCAGGGTCGCCGGCCCGCAGGTGCCGTCGGCGGTCAGGCCGTAGTCGCGCTGGAAGGCGCGGAGCCCGGCCTCGGTCTCGGGGCCGAGGATGCCGTCGGCCCGACCGGCGTCGTAGCCGAGCTCGAGCAGGAGCTCCTGCAGCCTGCCGACGTCGTCGCCGCGGGCCGGGTGCTCGGGGTCGTAGCGCAGCAGCCGGTCGCCGAGCGACCAGCGGGCCTCGTTCAGCGCCCGGTAGGTCTCCTCACCGACGCGGCCGTCGACCGAGAGCCCGCGGACCTGCTGGAAGTGGCGGACGGCGAGCTCGGTCGACTCGTCGTAGGACGCGGTGCCGGTGTCACCCAGGTCGCCGCCCAGCAGGCCGAGGGTGCTGAGCACCGCCTGCACCTCGGCCACGGCGGGGCCGGTGCTGCCGAGTCGCAGGACGTCCATGCGGTTGTCGTCGCTCCTGATGGTCGGGACGGGGTGGTGGTCGGGACGGGTGGGGCGGGTGCCGGGATGCCCCGGTCGCCGGTAGGACGATTGTGGCTGGTCCGCCCCGGTCCGCGCGCACCGGGGCTCGTGCACGGACGCGACGAGGCCCGCCCGTCCGGGGACGGGCGGGCCTGCGTGCGGCCCGCCTGCAGGGGCCCGCCGCGAGCGTGCGAGTGGTGGGGGGCAGGCGGGTCCTTCCTCAGCTCACAGGTAGTCGGCGAGGTCCGAGAGGATGGCGCCCTTGGGCTTGGCGCCGATGATGCTCTTGACCGGCTTGCCGCCCTGGAAGACCGTCATGGTCGGGATCGACATGACCTGGTAGTCGCGGGCGATCTGCGGGTTCTCGTCGATGTTGAGCTTGGCGATCGTCAGCTTGTCCTTGTGCTCGGCGGCGATCTCCTCCAGCACCGGGGCGACCATCTTGCACGGGCCGCACCACTCGGCCCAGAAGTCCACCAGCACGGGCTTGTCGCTGCCCAGGACGTCGCTGGCGAAGCTGGCGTCGGTGACGGTCACGGTGTTGCCTGCCATGGGTGCTGCTCCTTCTCTCGGGGTCCTCATCAACGCTCGTCGAAGGTCTCGGCGAGCCAGCGCTCGGCGTCGATCGCGGCGGCGGCGCCGGTCCCGGCGGAGGTGATCGCCTGCCGGTAGATCTTGTCGACGACGTCACCGCAGGCGAAGACGCCGGGGATGTTGGTCTGCGTGGTCGGGTGCTCGGCGAGGACGTACCCCTCGTCGTCGAGCTTCAGCTGCCCCACGAACATCTCGCTGCGCGGGTCGTGCCCGATCGCGATGAAGACGCCGGTCACCGGCACGGTCTCGGTGGCGCCGGTCTCGACGTCGGTCAGCTCGACCGCGGAGACGGCGTTCTCACCGTGCACGTCCGTGAGCTGCTTGCCCAGCGCCCAGCGGATCTTCGGGTTGTCCTGCGCCCGCTGCTGCATGATCTTGGACGCCCGCAGCTCGGAGCGCCGGTGCACCACGGTGACCGTCCTGGCGAAGCGGGTGAGGAAGGTGGCCTCCTCCATCGCCGAGTCACCGCCGCCGACGACCACGATGTCCTGGTCGCGGAAGAAGAAGCCGTCACAGGTGGCACAGGCGGAGACACCGTGGCCGAGCAGGCGCTGCTCGTTGTCCAGGCCCAGGTACCGGTACTTGGAGCCGGTCGCCACGATCACCGCGTGCGCCCGGTGCACCTCGGAGCCGACCTTGACCACCTTGGGCTCGGCGGTGAGGTCGACCTCGGTCACGTCGGCCGGCACCAGCTCCGCGCCGAAGCGCTCGGCCTGGGTGCGCATGTCGTCCATCAGCTGCGGGCCCTGGATGCCCTCGGGGAACCCGGGGAAGTTCTCGACCTCGGTGGTCGTCATCAGCGCGCCGCCGAACTGCGAGCCCTCGAACACCAGCGGGTGCAGGTTCGCGCGGGCGGCGTAGGTGGCGGCGGTGTAACCGGCCGGGCCGGACCCGATGATGATGAGGTCGCGGATCCCGTCGCGCTCCGCCGGGGGGATGGCGGGGTGCGCGAGGTCGACGGAGACCGCGGGACCGGGGGTGGGCTGGTCGTTCGTCACGGGCGGCACAACCGAGAGCCTAGGTCGAGCATTCCCGCCCGGCAGGGCACCACCCGGGTGCCGGCCGCGGCGGGGCACCCGGGTGGATCAGCCCGCGGCGGTGACGGTGAGCTCGGTGAGGTCGGCGGCGAACCCGTCGTCGGCGGGCACCAGGCCGGTGAGCCACACGAGCACGTACCCGGTGGTCACCGGGGCGGGGAAGGTCAGGTCGTCCCGGCCGGTGAGCGCGCCGGACGCGGAGACCGCGAAGGCGTCGAGGGCGTCGTCCGGGCCGGCGCCGGTGCGGATCTCGACCGTCGCGCCGGGCGTCGACGTCTGCACCGTCACACCGGCCAGGGTCTGCTCGCCACCGAGGTCCAGCAGCACCCCGACCCCGGGCTTGAGGTTGCCGAACGCGGCCGACCCCCGGTAGGTCACGGTAGACCAGCCGGTGGCCGGGTCGCCGTCGACGGTGGCCGGGACGTCGTCGTCGTTCTCCGGCTCGCCGTCACCGAACGGGTTGTAGATCGCTGCTCCGGCGACCGGCAGCGGCGCTCCGGGCACCGGCGCGGGCGGGCTGCCGCTCTCGGGCGCGCCCGCCGCGGGCGCGCTGATGCTGGGCGTCGAGCCGTCGATCTCGTCGACGTTCCCGGCGACGGAGAGCACGCTGCTGCCGAACCACCAGCCGATCGCCACCACCAGCGCCAGCGCGAGCAGCGGCAGCCCGACGACGGCGAGCCGACGGCGGGCGGTGGTCGGCGCGGGCTCGTCGGCCGCCGCGTGCCCGGCGTCGGCGCTGAAGGTCTCGCCCCAGTCGAGGTCGTCCTCCTCGGCCGGCCCCGGCCCCGGCCCGGCGGCCCGGGGCGCACCGGGCACCGGCGGCAGGCCCTCGCGGCGCAGCCGCACCGGTTCGATGGTGGGCGGCCCGGCGGACCCGGCGGCCTCCCGGCGGTCCTGCATCCGGCGGACCCAGCCGCTGTCGGTGGCCTCGTCGGTGCGCGCGGGCTCCTGCGGGCCGGTGCGCGGGCGGTCGGCCAGCAGCCGGACCATGGTGTTGGCGCTGGACAGCCCGGTGGCCGGGTCGGTCGACCGGGCCCGGCGCACCAGCGCCGCGAGGTCGGGCGAGCCGATGGCCGGGGGCGGGCTGCCCGGCAGGTCGGAGCGCCGGCCGGTGAGGCACAGCTCCAGCAGGGCGCCCAGCGCCGCGATGTCGCCCTGGATGGTGCCGCTGGCCGCGGGCACGGACAGCAGGCCGACCAGGCCGCCCGGGCGCAGCACGACGTGCTCAGGGGTCAGCCCGCCGACGGCCAGGCCGACCCGGTGCGCCTCGGCGACGCCCTCCGCCAGCCGGCGGACCACCGCGCGCGCCTCGCGCTCGGCCAGCGGCCCCTCGGCGGCCAGGTGGTCGGACAGCCGGGTGCCCTCGATCCACTCGTTGACGACGTAGGCCGCGCCCCCGGGGCCGGTGCTCCCGTTGCCCTCCGCGGCGTCGTAGACCATCGCCAGGGACGGGGTGGCCAGGCCGCCGGCGGTGAGGGCCCGGGTGATCCACTCGCGGGCGGCCGGCCCGCCGGGGGTGTGCACCCGCAGCGCGACGTCCCGGTTCAGCACGCGGTCCCGGGCCCGCCAGGAGCGGATGACGCCGGTGGGCGTCTGCTCGTCGGGGGCCACCTGGTCGAGTGGGCGGTAGCGGTCGGGCAGACCGGTGGTCGTCGACGTCACAGCCGCAGCCGACCTCCCTGGTCGCTCAACCCGGGGACGGCGCCCCCGCGACGGTCACCGCGGGTCACGAGGACCGTGGTCGTCCGAGCCGCGCCCGGACGCCGGCCCACGCTCCCCGGACCTCCGGGACGCCGGCCACCACGGCACCCGCGAGCACCGCGACGCCGATGACCACGGTACCGAGGACGACGGTCGCGAGCGAGCCCGGTAGCGAGTCGCCCACGACACTCTCCGTGGCCGTGGTGGCCCCCCAGCCGAGCGCTCCGGCGACGACGGAGACGGCCGCCATCCGGACCACCGTGCCGACCGCCTCCCCGTTCCCCCGCACCCCGAGCACCCGGGACAGCGCGATGCTCCCGGCCACCCAGCCGACCACGTAGGTCGTGCTCGTCACGACCATCAGCCCGGCCACCACGTGCTCGCCGGCGACCACCTCCGGGACCAGCAGCAGCAGCGGCGTCCGGACGGCCACGATGACCAGCTGGATCAGCGTCGGCGTCCGGGCGTCCTTCATCGCGTAGAACACCCGCAGCTGCAGCAGCGTCATCGCCATCGGCAGCAGGCCGAACGCGCCGACGGCGAGCGCGAGGCCGATCCCCCGGGCGTCCTCGGGGCTGGTGTTGCCCCGGGCGAGCGCGATCGTGGCCAGGGCCGGGCCCAGGACGACGAGCAGCGCGGTGACGGGGAGCAGCCCGGTCGCCGACAGCCGGGTGCCCAGCGTCAGGTCGGCGACGACGCCGGGCGTGTCGTGCCGGGCGGCCGCGCGGCTCATCCGCGGGAGCAGCGCGGTCAGCAGCGCGACGCCGATGATCCCGTAGGGCATCTGGAACAGCAGGCTGGCGATCGCGAACGCGCTGGAGCCCAGGGCGTCGTCCCGCCCCGCGGCGTTCGCCACCCGCATCGCGATGATGACGCCGACCTGGCTGATCGCCGCGTAGCCGACGACCCACAGGCCCAGCGAGCCGACCTCGCCCAGCCCGGTGCCGCGCAGCCCCCAGCGCGGGCGCAGCGGCACCCCGGCGCGGCCGAGCAGCGGCAGCAGCACGAGCGCCTGCACCGCGATGCCCAGGGTCGTGCCGATGCCCAGCAGCCAGACCTGGCCGCTGGTGATCGTCGCCGGGGTCAGGTCGCCGGGGCCGCTGGCGGCGATGAACAGCAGGCCGGTCGCGATGACCACCACGTTGTTCAGCACCGGCGCCCAGGCGGGGGCGCCGAAGACGCCGCGGGAGTTGAGGACGGCGGTGGCCAGGGCGCCGATGCCGTAGAAGACGATCTCGACCAGCAGCAGCCGGGCCAGCCAGTTGGCCAGCGCCACCTGGTCGGGGTCGCCGCTGATGCCGGAGAGCCGGGTCAGCAGCGGGGCGGCGAGCACGGCGACGCCGGTCATCACCGCCAGCCCGACGGTGGCCAGGGTGATCAGCCGCTGGGCGTAGCCGACCCCGCCGTCCCGGTCCCGCTCCTGCGCCTGCACGAGCAGCGGCACGACCACCGAGGAGAGCACTCCGCCCAGCAGCAGCTCGTACACGAGGTTGGGGAGCGTGTTCGCCGTGTTGTAGGCGTCGTTGACCAGGCCGACGCCCAGCGCGGCGGCGATCACCATGGTGCGCAGCAGCCCGGTGAGCCGGCTGACCGCCGTGGCGACGGCCATGGTGCCGGCGGCCCGCAGGATCCCCCGGCTGCCGCCGGGTGCCTCCTCGCGGCGCCGGCCGTCCTCCGCCGTCTCCTGCTCGTCCTGCGGGACCGGCGGCAGCACCGGGATCAGCTGGGTGTCGTCGGGTCCCGGCACGAAGCGGCGCACCCGGGACGGCGGCGGCACCGGCGGCAGGGGCGCCCGGCGGACGGCGGCGTCCCCGGACGGCGGCACCGGGCGCAGCGGACCGCCGCGCAGGGGCGGCCCGGGCAGCGGGGGCACCGGGGCGCCGCCGGTCGCCGGGTACCGCGGTGGGCCGGGCACGGGCGGCCGGGGCGCCGGGCCCGGGGGCTGCGCCGGCGACGGGGGCAGGTCCTTGTACGGGACCGGGGGCAGCGGGGTGGGCGGCCGGGGACGCTGCCGCGGAGCGCCGTCGTCCGTGCCCGGCCCGGTGCCCGGGGCTGTGCCGCCGTACGTGCCCGGTCCTGTGCCGGTGTCCGCGCTCCGGCCCGGGCCGCTCACACCGGACTCCGGGTCGGCGGGACGCCGGCGACGCCGTCGACCGGGAGCTCCACGGCGGCCGCGCCGCGCCGGCGGCTGAGCAGGAAGCGCACGCCGCGGCGGAGGAACAGCAGCGCGAGCAGCGCTGCCGCGCCGATGGTGATCGCCAGGGTGAGCGTCCCGTAGGCGGTGCTCTTCACCTGCATCTGCACCGGCTCACCCAGCGGGCCGCCGTCCGGGGTGGTCAACCGCGCGGTGACCGCGAAACCGCCGGACTGCTGGACGTGCGCGGGCACCTGCAGGGTGGTGCGGGACAGCGGCTCCAGGGTCTGCACGCCGATGTCCTCGGTGGTCAGCCCGACCTTGCCGCGGGCTTCCAGCGCCAGCCGGACGTCGACGGCGAAGGGCAGGTCGTTGCGCACCGTGAGCACCAGGGGCGCGTCGCCCGAGGCGAGGCTGTACGTGCCGTCCACCGGGGCCAGCAGGGTCACCTGGTCGCGGAGCCGACCCAGGGTCTCCCGCAGGTCGGTGGTCGCCGCCGCGAACGCCTCCTCGTGACCGCGCCACTCGGCGGACGCCGCCCGGGCGATCGCGGCGTCGTACCCGGCGAGCACCGTGGCCGGGTCGCCGGTGACCGCGCCGGCGAAGTCGTCCCGGACGGCGGCGCTCTGGGCGACCGCCTCGATGCCCTCGGCCGGGAGGGGGGAGGGGGACGGGTCCGCGGCCAGCCCCCCGGCGTCCACCTCGGGCCCGGCGGCCAGCTGCTCCACCGACGCCGGGGCCAGCCACGGCTGCTGCAGGGTGTCGGCGATCATCGCGACGGCGGTGTCCGGATCGGGGTCGACCACCCGGGGCGGCGCGACCAGCACCGTCTGCGGCTGGGCGCCGTCCAGCTGGGTGGTCAGGGCGGCGAGCTCGGCCAGGTACCGCTGCTCGGCCAGCCGGCCGCCGGTCCGCGACCCGGTGGCGTCGGCGACCGCGTGGCCCAGCCGGCTGTCCGCGACCAGGGTGGCCACCGGGCCGGCGGCGGTGTCGAGGGAGCCGCCGCGCGCGGCGGCGGGATCGCCGTCGGCGCCGGCCGCCGCGTCGCCGTCGGACAGACCGTCGGCGGACAGCACGACCGTCCGCGCGCCGCCGGCCTGCAGCACGTCCAGGGTCGCGGCCTGGACGGTGCCCCCGGCCGGCCAGGCGAGGTCGGTGCGCGGCTCGACGCCGAGGACCTCGGTGACCACCGCGGCCCCCGCGCCCGTGGTCGGCGCGGCCTGGTCGCCGCCCGGCGGGACGGCGCCGTCCGTGGTCCCGTCCGCGCCGCCGGCCGCCGGGTCGGTGGGCGCGGCGTCCGCCGTCCCGTCGCCGTCGACGGACTGCCGCGCGGTGCCCTCCGGTGTCCCGGGGAGGGTGCGGGTGACCACCGCGGGCCGGCCGGCGGCGACCAGCGCGTCGGCGTCCACGTCGGCGTAGGGCAGCGCCACGACGGGGAGGTCGGCGGTCACCGTGCGCAGGCGTTCCAGCAGGTCGGCGGCGTCGGCGGTGCCGGTGCCCTCCTCGTCGCCCACGCGGTACGGGCCGGCGGCCATCACCGAGAGCTCCTCGAGCAGCGCGGGGTCGACGGCGACGGTCACCGCCACCGCGGGGAGCGTGGACTCCGGTGCCGGCCCGGGCACCCGGGGCAGCTGCTCGAGGACGGCGACCGCGCGGTCCAGCCGCCCGCCGGGGGCCACCTCCTCGGCCAGCCGGTCGTCGGTGAACGCGCCCGCGGCGTTCCGGTGCGGGCGGTCGGTCAGCGGCCAGAGCCAGGCCACGGTGGTGCGCTCGACCGGCGCGGCGGGCTGGGCGACCAGCCAGGTGGACAGCTCACCCACCCGTTCGGCCGGGCCGCCGTCCGGGATCCCGTTGACGTTGACCAGCACGGGGTAGACGCCGTCCGCGGTGAGCTCCAGGGCGTCGGCGGTGGTCGTGTAGGTGAAGCCCAGCGAGTCCCCGGGGTCGAGTTCTCCGGGGACGTCGAGGAACGGCCCGGCGACCGCGGTGGTCTCCCCCGGATCGGCGACCTCGTCGTCGAGCGCGGGCCGGTCCGGGAGCACCTCGCCGCGCTGCAGCCGGACCGACAGCCCGGTGTAGGACTCGTCGGAGCGGTTGACGATCGTGCCGCTGACCTCGATGGTCGCGCCGGGGGTGACGGTCCGCGGCTCCAGCCGGCCGATCGTGACCTCCACCGGGCCGGTGGCGTCGGCGCCCGCGGGGGCCGGAGCGGTCGGAGCGGCCAGCGCCGGGACCGGCGGGAGGAGGCCGGTCACCGCTCCCGCGAGGCCCACCAGCAGGGTGGCCCGGGTGCATCGGCGGCCGCCGGCGCACCCGGCGGCTCGCCGCATCACGCGCTGTCGGCCAGCAGGGCCGGTGCGCGCTCGACCAACGCGCGCTCGTCGGCGTACGCCAGCCGGTCGCCCAGCTCGTCCAGGGGGACCCAGGCCACCTCGGTCACCTCGACGTCGGCGTCGGAGAGGGCGCCACCGATGGCGCGGAGGAGGAAGTGGTGCACCGTCTTGTGCACCCGGCGCCCGTCGGCGACGAACCAGAAGTCGATGATCCCCAGCGGCGCGACGACCTCGCCGATGATCCCGGTCTCCTCGGCGACCTCCCGGACGGCGGTGTCCTCGGGGGTCTCGCCCTCCTCGATGTGCCCCTTGGGCAGCGACCAGAGGAGGCGGCCGCGGCGGTCGGTGCGGCCGATCAGGGCCGCGCGGGGCCCGGCGGCGTCGTCCGCCACCACGAGACCCCCGGCGGAGGTCTCGTCGACCCGTCGCAGCCGGCGGCCGGGGCGCTGTCGCCCGCCCGTCCCAGCCATGCCAGGAGGGTAGCGCGCGTTCGGCGACAGCTCCGGGAGCACCGCAGCGAGGAACGCACGAGGAGCTGCACCTGAGCGCGCAGGCAGACCGGTGTCGCGGGCCGCACTACCCTCGACCGTCGTGTCCGCCGAGCCCCCGCGTCGTCCCACCGCCTCCCCAGTGCCGCCGGCGGTCCAGGCGACGGTGCGCGCGCTCGTCGACGTCTCCCCTGTGCTCAGCGAGCTCGGCGAGCGGTTCGCCGCCGCCGGGTTCGAGGTGCACCTGGTCGGCGGGTCGGTCCGCGACGCGCTGCTCGCCGCCGGCTCCGCGGCCCCGCTGCCGCCGGGTGATCTCGACGTCACCACCGACGCCCGGCCGGAGGAGATCCTGCGGCTGCTGCGCGGCTGGGCCAGTTCCACGTGGAACACCGGCATCCAGTTCGGCACGGTGGGCGCCGAGGTGCGCGGCACCCGGCTGGAGATCACCACCTTCCGCGCCGACCGGTACGACCGCGAGTCGCGCAACCCGGAGGTCGCCTGGGGGGACTCCCTGGTCGACGACCTGGCCCGCCGGGACTTCACGGTGAACGCGATGGCGGTCTCCCTGGGCCCCGACCGCACGGTGACCGACCCGTTCGGCGGGCTGGGCGACCTGCTGGCCAAGCGGCTGCGCACGCCGGGTGCCGCGGTCGACTCCTTCGCGGACGACCCGCTGCGGATGCTGCGCGCGGTCCGCTTCGTCGCCCAGCTAGGGGTGACCCCCGACCCGGAGGTGGTCGAGGCGATGACCTCGCTGGCGCCCGAGATCGGCCGGATCACCGCCGAGCGGGTGCAGCACGAGCTCTCCCGCACCCTGCTGAACGACTCCCCGCGGGCCGCGCTGGACCTGTTCGTGTCCACCGGGCTGGCCGACGTGGTGCTGCCCGAGCTCTCCGCGCTGCGGATGGAGATCGACGAGCACCACCAGCACAAGGACGTCTACGCCCACTCGCTCACCGTGCTGGAGCAGGCGATCGCGCTGGAGCGGGCCGACCCGGACGGCGGGTCGCCGGACCTGGTGCTCCGGCTCGCGGCGCTGCTGCACGACATCGGGAAGCCGGCCACCCGCCGGCACGAGCCCCGCGGCCGGGTCTCCTTCCACCACCACGAGGTGGTCGGCGCCAAGCTGGTGCGCAAGCGGCTGACCGCGCTGAAGTACCCGAAGGACGTCGTCGAGGCCGTCTCCCGGCTGACCTTCCTGCACCTGCGCTTCCACGGCTACGGCCGAGGCGAGTGGACCGACTCCGCGGTGCGCCGCTACGTCACCGACGCCGGGGACCTGCTCCCCCGGCTGCACAAGCTGGTGCGCTCGGACTGCACCACCCGCAACCGCAAGCGGGCGGCGGCGCTGGCGGCCACCTACGACTCGCTGGAGCAGCGGGTGGCCGAGCTCGCCGCCGCGGAGGACCTCGCCCGGATCCGGCCCGACCTGGACGGCAACCGGATCATGGAGCTGCTCGGCATCGGGCCCGGCCCGGAGGTCGGGGAGGCCTGGCGCTTCCTCAAGGAGCTGCGGCTGGAGCGGGGGCCGCTCGACCCGCGGGAGGCCGAGGCGGAGCTGCTCCGCTGGTGGGCCGGCCGAGACGACGGCCCGACCGACGGCTAGGGGGCGACCTCGGTGCCGACGGCGCCGGGCGGGTCGGACTCGTCGTCGGCAGGGGGTGCGGTCGGGCCCTCGTCCTCATCCGCTGTGAGGTCGACGGCCTCGTCGAAATCTCGCAGGGCGTCGTCGGGCGCCAAGAAGGCGTCATCCGGGCCGGTCATGGCCGACATCCTGGTGCCGGGGCGCCGCAGCGGGAAGTGCCTGTCGCTCCTTCGTTCATCTGCGGACGAGTGGCAGCAGGCAACGCGCCGGCCACGGGACGCGGTCGGCGACGACAAGGAACGCGAGTGTCCCTGAGGCCGCCTTCAGGGCGAAGGTTGCCTGACACGGCACTAGAAGGGCGGTGGGTCGTCGACCGGCTGCGGGAGGGCTGCAAGTGGTGGCTCAGCGCCGGTCGATGGCGCGGGTGTCGTGGTCGCTGGCCCTGGCCGGGTGGTGCGGGTGACCCCGGAGGGTGTGGTGACGTGCAGGGTGCCGTCGGGGTCCGTCCGGAACTGCCAGCCGGGGGCGAAGTCGAAGGACCCCCGTGCCCCCCACCACTCGCGAGCTCGCGGCGGGACCCTGCACGGGGGCCGGTGGGCGAGGACGTGGTCGAGGTCGAGGTCGGCCGACCCGCTGCCCGCAGTTGGGGAACCGGCAACGCCGGTCCCGGGTGCTGACGAAGGCGCGTTGCCGAGCCGTGGGTTCGTAGGCGTGGGTGGCCGGGGGTGGGCCGGCCACGCGGCAGCCGCACTCGGCGTCGGGGTGGGTGGGGCAGCCGCGGCGGGCCAGCCGGGTGAGTTCGGCGGGGGTGAGCCACAACGAGACCGGAGACCACCGGGGAGAGCCCAAGGCGTAGGACCCAGTGTTTCGTGAGGGGCCGGCGTCAGCGCTCGAACCGACCACTCGGCCAACTGACTCGGGCAGAAGCGCCGGGGCCCAGCGATCCCGGACGTGACGGCGAGGGCGTCCCGGCCCACTGGTCCCGGGCCCACTACCAGCACCACAGACGTCCCGGACGTCGCTCGGTTGAGTGGTCAGGTCCGCGGCTGGGTGAGGTCCCGGCCGGCGTCGGAGGTCCGGCGCCGCACGCCCGGCTCCTCCGCCGGCGGGGCCGGGGCGTCGGCGTGCAGCACCTCGGCCGGGTGCAGCACGTCGCTGGCCCGGCGCTGGCGCCGCAGGCACCAGCGGGCGAACACCGCCGCGGTCAGCAGGTAGCCGACGCCGACCACGACCAGCGCCGGGAGGCTGCGGCCCGACGGCGGCAGCCAGAACGCGGCAGCCAGCAGCGCGGCCACGAACGTGACGTTGAAGAGCGTGTCGTAGACGGAGAACACCCGGCCGCGGAAGTCGTCGTCCACCGACTCCTGCAGGGTGGTGTCGACGCAGATCTTCACCGCCTGGGCGACGAACCCCAGCGCGAAGCCGGCCAGCACGATCGACCACGGGGTGAACAGGCTGCCCAGGGCCAGCTGCCCGACGCCGCCGACGGCCAGCATCGCGGTGATCCACCACGCCTTGCCGATCCGCCGCACCGCCCACGGGGTCACCACCGCGGCGAGCAGGGTGCCGGCGGCCCCCAGGGCCAGCACCTCGCCCAGCCCGGTCAGCCCGCCGGGGAAGAACCGCCCGCCCTGCTCGGTGAACGTGTTCCGGTACAGCAGCAGGGTCATCAGCGTGAGCAGCCCGTAGAACACCCGGTGCACGCTCATCACCCCCAGCGCCGAGGCGGCGGGCGCGTGCTGCAGCACGTGCCGGGCGCCGGCGAGCATCCCCTCCAGCACGTCCCGAGCGCTGGCCCGGGCCGTCCGGGTGAGGTGGTCCGGCCCGAGGTAGGGCCGCGGGAAGCCGGAGACGACGGCGGACGACGTCACGTACGGCAGCGCCGCGGCCACCGCCAGCGCCGCGTACCCGGCGTTCCCCGAGCCGCCCAGCGCGGTGACCCCGATCGCCGCTCCCCCGCCGACGACCGAGGCGATCGCCCCGGAGGTCGTCGACAGCGCGTTGGCCGACACCAGCGAGGGCTCGTCGGTGACGTGCGGCAGTCCGGCGCTCAGCGCGGAGAGGATGAAGCGGTTGACCGAGAAGACGGCCAGCCCGGCGACGTAGAAGCAGGCCCCCTGGACCCCGGCGAGGACCAGCCCGCCGACCAGCACGACCAGGACCGCGCGCACCAGGTTCGCCACCAGCAGCACCTGCCGGCGGCTCCAGCGGTCCAGCCACACGCCGGCGAACGGGCCCACGAGCGAGTACGGCAGCAGCAGGACGGCGAACCCGGCGGCGACGTCGATCGGATCGGCCGCCCGCTGGGGGTTGAACAGCACCGTGCCGGCCAGCGCGGCCTGGAAGACGCCGTCCCCGAACTGGCTGGTGAGCCGGGTGGCGAGCAGCCGGCGGAAGTCCCTCCGGGCCAGCAGGTGCCGCACGGTGGTGGGCGCCTGCTGCACCCCCGCCACATTACGTCCCCGCGTCGGGTGCGCCACCGGGCCGGGAGGCCCCCCGGGAGGGCCCGACACGCCGGAGGACACTCCGGTCCGCGGCGGGCCGTCAGGACGCTGGGTCGCCGCCGTCGCGGTTCCCTGTTGCACACTGGTGGCGATGAACCCGGTGCCCTCCTCCGATCCCGAGCGTCGCCCCGCCGCCTCCCCGGCCGCGGGTCGCCGGCGGCGGAAGGCCGCTCCCCAGCTGTCCGTCGGCACGCTGGACGACATCCGCCCCGGCGCGCTCCTGGTGGCGCTGCCCGCACTGACCGACCCGACGTTCGCCGGCGCGGTCGTCTACGTCCTCGACCACTCCGCCACCGGCACGATCGGTGTCGTGCTGGGCCGGCCGAGCGAGGTCCGCATCGGCGACGTCCTGCCGGGCTGGTCGGACCTCGCGGTCGAGCCGGGGGTCTTCCACGTCGGCGGTCCCTGCGAGACGGACACCGCGCTGTGCCTGGCCACCCGCCGGGGCACCGGACCGCTGCCGGAGGACTCCGGGCTGCGCCCGGTGTGCGGCGCCGTCCACCTGGTCGACCTGGACAGCGATCCCGAGCCGCTGGTCGGCGAGATCACCGGGCTGCGGGTGTTCGCCGGGTACGCGGGCTGGTCGCCCGGCCAGCTGGGGACGGAGATCGTCCAGGGCTCCTGGGCGTGCGTGGACGGCCTGCCCGGCGACGTGCTGACCGGTGCCGCCGGGCCCGAGCTGTGGCACGCAGTGCTCCGCCGGCAGACCGGGCGCCTGGGCGTGCTGTCCACCGCCCCGGCGGACCCGTCCGCCAACTGAGCGGCGCGGGACGGCGTGTCCCGGCGTGTCACCTCCCGCGCAGGGAGCCCGCTCTGGTAGGAAGGACGTGCAAGAGGGGGCGGCCTGGGGAAGAGGCCGCCCCCTCTTGTGCTGTCTCCTCCCCTACAGGCCCAGCGCGCCGGCGATCTCCGGGTGCACGGTCGCGTCCACCGTGTCGGCGTCGGCCGGCAGCGCGATGTCCCGGGCCCCGTGGTCGGCCAGGGTCACCGTGACGTCGAACTCCTGGTCGCTGAGCCGGGTGACGTACTGCACCAGCAGTTCGGTGTCCGCGGCGACCGACGTGCGGGCACCCGAGCCGCTCTGGAACACCGAGGCCAGCTGCCCGTCCACCGACTGGGTGCCCTGCCAGGTGTAGTCCCGCTCGAGGAACGAGCGCGGGTCGTCGGGCTGCCGGGCCGAGAGCGCGGGCACCAGCTGCACCAGCACGTCGACCAGCGAGGCCGTGCCGCCCGGGGTCGCCGTGGTGATCGGTCGCCGGACGTACCCCGCCTCGGGCAGCCCGGCCCCGGCCAGCGCCTCGGCGAGGCCGGGCACGTCACCGAACCAGAGGTCGTCGGGGGTGAAGAACAGGGTGCGGGTGTCGTCGGGCCGGCCCTCCTCCGGATAGCTGGTCACCGCCTGCGCCCGGCCGGTGCCGCGGGCGAAGTCGACCTCCCCGGTGAGGGTGAGCAGCGCGCCCTCGGCGAAGGGCGCGGTGACGACGAAGTCCGCGCCGCCCTCCTGGTGGTTGCGGTAGAGCACCTGCGCGAGGACGTCGGCCTCCGCCTCGGTGATCGGCGCCCCCGGGACCCGCGCCGGCTCCTCGTCCCCGCCGCACCCGGCCAGCAGGGCGAGGACGAGGCCGAGGGCGGCGAGTCGCACCAGGGAGAGGAGGGGCAGCGGGCGGCGCAGGGGCATGGGGCAACCCTAGGAGCCCGCTCCCGGCATCCCGGCCGCGGAACGGCGACGGCCCGTGCACCCCCGAGGGGCACGGGCCGTCGGCAGGGGGCCTGCCTGCAACGGTGGTCCTTCGTCAGCGTTCGATGTCTCCGCGGATGAAGGCCTCGACGGCGTCGCGGGCGGTGGCGTCGT
>NZ_JABGDE010000015.1:0-140189 GCF_041028325.1 Modestobacter sp. I12A-02662
TCCCGGGCTCTACGGACGGCCGCCCACGATTCTCATCCTTGCTGGTGCCCCGCAGGGGCATCCGGGACTGAGTGGGCCGTTCGGGGACACCGGATCCACGAGGCGGCCTCTGGGACATCGACAGCGCCCGGGGAACGGCGGCCGAGCCGACCACTGGTCCTCCCGGACCGGGTGTTCGGGAGGACCTGCTGGGGGTAGTGGCAGCCCCCTGGCCGTCCGCACCTGGCGGCAGCCCTCGACTGGAAGGTCGGCATGGCCGAGAAGAGCGGTAAGGGCAGCGCCACAGCCAAGAAGGCGAACGCCAAGGCGAAGAAGGAAGGGAAGAAGAACCCCCGCAAGAGCTCGGCCGCACAGAGCGAGCTGGGGAAGAAGGGCGGCAAGAAGGGCGGCAAGAAGTCCTGACGCAGCGCGGCTGTCGTCCTTGCTGCCGCCGGGACGAGTAGCGCACCCGACCGCCCACGCCCACAGCGCGGAACGGTGAGCTGCTCGGGCTGGAAGCATCGGTAGGACGCCGGACCGGACGATCGCCAGTGTCCCTGACACGATGATCCCCCCAGGCAGCAGAGCACGAGCAGCCCAGAGCAGTGTGCGGCGGGAGGCGAGACGCTCGCCCACGTTCCCGCGGGAACGCCGTCGTCTGCGAATGGAACCGCTCAGGGCCTCGGCTGGCGTCGCCTCGCATCGCACCATCGCCGAATGCTGCGACGAACAGCCGGTGACGCGCCGGGCTCCCAAGGACCATCGTCGGGGACAGCATGGGACCGGTGCGCACCACTCGCGAAGCGTCGTGGTCGTGGTCGCGTCACTGAGTCATCGACGGGCCCGTGTCTCCCGGCATCAGTGTGCGGGTGACCCGCTCGAGGACAACGGACGCGGGCCCGGACGGCGCCGATCGCCCGCGCTCAGCCGTAGGGCGTGAGCAGCTGGTCGACCGGGGCGAAGTCGTCGGTGAGGACGGCGGCGTCCCCGACGAACCGGTCCAGCTCGCCGCCCTCCACCACCTGCCAGGCGAGCTGCCGGTCGGCCAGGCCGGCGGCGATCGCCACTGCGGGCAGCGGCCGCTGGGAGGCGACGGCCACCACGTTGCCGCCGTCCTGCCCGGCGACGACCGGAGCGCGCGCCAGCAGCAGGACGTGGTCGAAGACCGCGCGCAGAGTGGCGAGCTCCGCGCGGACGAAGCGCAGCGGCGGGTGGTCGATGAGGTTGACCGCGTAGACGCCGTCCGCGGTGAGCGCGGCGTCGACCAGCTCGAGCGCCTCGGTGGTGGTCAGCTGCCAGGGCACCGACAGGCCGCCGAAGGCGTCGCCGACCACGAGGTCCCGCTCCCCCGCCGGCTCGTCCAGCAGCCCGACCCGCGCGTCGCCCACCCGGACCTCCAGGGACGGGGAGGTCCGCAGCCCCAGCTCCTCCTCGTCGACCGCGACCACCCCGGGGTCGACCTCGAGCACCCGGCTCACCGTGCCCGGGCGGACCTCGGCCAGGTACCGCGGCAGCGTCAGCCCGCCGCCCCCCACGTGCAGGGCCGACAGCGGCTCACCGTCCGGGGCCAGCGCATCGGTGACCGCGGCGACCGCGCGGACGTACTCGAACTCCAGGTACGTCGGGTCGGCGAGGTCGACGTAGGAGTGGCGCAGCGTGTCCAGGCGGAGCACCCGGCCGGTGTCCCGCCCGGGGTCGGCGTCCACCCGCGCGCAGTGGTAGGCCGTCTCCCGCTCGCACGGGGTGGGCGCGACGACGGCGAGGCCCGGTGCCGCCAGGGCGAGGACCAGCAGGCCGACCGGCAGCCGGCCGGCGGCCCCCGGCGCGCGGCGCCGCAGCAGCAACGCCAGGGCCACCCCGACGAGGACGACGAGCAGCCCCGCCCCGACCAGGATCACGCTGCTCGGCAGCACCGCGACCAGCACGAAACCGGTCGCGAAGGTGGCCACGATCCCGCCGAGCGTGCCGATCCCGGACAGCCGGCCCACCACCGACCCGGTCTCGGCCAGGCTGCCCAGCTGCAGCTTGACCACCATCGGCGGCACGGCCGACAGCAGCGCGGCCGGCACCCCGACGGCGACGAACGCCAGCAGCAGCACGTTCCCCGCCTGGGCGCCGGTGAGCAGCGCACCGGCGAACCGCACCACCGGGACCACGGCGACGACCAGCGCACCCCCGCCGACCAGCAGCGGTGCGATCAGCCGCCGCGGGTCGCTGCGGTCGGCGGTGGTGCCGCCGGCCCAGGCCCCGAGCGCGATGGCGGCCAGCGCGCAGCCGATCACCGCCGTGCTGGTCTGCAGCGTCACCCCGACGTAGGGGGCGATCAGGCGCAGGCCGACCACCTCGAGCACCAGGACGGTCCCGGAGGCGAGGAAGGTGACCGCGGCCGCCACCCACCCGGGCAGCGCCCGCGGGGCCGGGTGGGGGTGCGGCGGCGCGGCGGACGGGCGCGGCGTCTCGGTGGTCAGCGGGTCACCTCGTGGGCTCGGGTCGGGCTCAGAACAGCGCAGGCTGATCGGCCGGCGCGCTCACCGACTCCAGGCGGGCGGTCAGCTGCGGCCCGTTGTTGGCCACGTTGCCCACCGCCGGGCCGACCGGGCGGATCTCCAGCCGCTCGACGTACTCCGGCGGGGTGGGCGTGGCCAGCTCGGCGACGTCCTGCCGCGCCGGGTCCAGCCACTCGGCCCACCGGTCGCGGGGCAGCACCAGCGGCATCCGCGGGTGCACCTCGGTGAGGGCACCGACGGCGGGCGCGGTGACCACCGTGCACGTGTACAGCCGGTCCTCACCCCTCCCCCAGACCTCCCAGAGGCCGGCGAAGGCCAGCCCGGACCCGTCCTCCGGCGTGACGTAGTACGGCTGCTTGCCCGGCCGGTCTTGGTGCGGCGCCCACTCGTACCAGCCGTCGGCGGGGACCAGGCAGCGCCGGGTGGCGGCGGCCGTGCGGAAGGCGGGCTTCTCGGTCAGCGACTCGACCCGGGCGTTGAGCAGCCGGTTGCCGATCGAGGCGTCCTTGGCCCACGAGGGCACCAGCCCCCAGCGGACGGCCCGCAGCTCCCGGTGCCCGCCGCCGGTGAGCGCGCCCTCGGCGTCCCGCTCCTTCTTGTGCCGGACGACGTACACGTCCTTCGTCGGCGCGACGTTGTAGTCGGCCGGCAGCGGGGGCTGCCCCTCGGCGGGCACCGCCTCGAACTCGACCGTGAGGTCCTCGGGACGGCGGCTGGCGGCGTACCGACCACACACGGCTGCTCCCTCCCCGGGCGGGCCGGTGCCCGGTCCCGTGGCCCCCGAGCCTAGGTGGGGGCACCGACGGTCGCCGCTCCCGCGCGTGCGCTCCCGCGGACGGGTAGGACGGAGCCGACGACGACCAGCCGACGGAGGCACGACGACGTGACCAGCGACCAGGCCCCGGCCAGCGGGCACCCCAAGACCGCCAGCGACGCCGGGGCCCGCCCCTACGCGACGGTGGACCCCTGCACCGGGGAGACCGAGCGGGAGTTCCCGTTCCTGGAGACCGACGCGGTCGACGGCGTCGTGGAGCGGGCGCACGCCGCCTTCGGGGAGTGGCGGCGCCGGCCGGTCGAGGAGCGGGCCGCCGTCGTCCGGCGGGCCGCGGACCTGATGCGCGAGCGGCAGGGCGACCTCGCCGCGCTCATCACCCGGGAGATGGGCAAGCGGATCAAGGAGGCCGCCGGCGAGGTGCGGCTGGCCGCGAGCATCCTCGACTACTACGCGACCCAGGGCCCGGGCTTCCTGGCGCCGAAGCCGATCGACGTGGCGCAGGGCGAGGCCGTCGTCGTGAACGAGCCGCTCGGCGTGCTGCTGGCCATCGAGCCGTGGAAC
The DNA here is from genome assembly GCF_041028325.1 of Modestobacter sp. I12A-02662. Lineage (NCBI taxonomy): Bacteria > Bacillati > Actinomycetota > Actinomycetes > Geodermatophilales > Geodermatophilaceae > Modestobacter > Modestobacter sp. I12A-02662. The sequence goes on from NZ_JABGDE010000015.1 coordinate 3,823, forward strand.
TACCCGCTGTACCAGGTGGTCCGGGTGGCCGGCCCCAACCTGGTGCTGGGCAACACGGTCCTGCTCAAGCACGCGGAGCTGAACCCGCAGTGCGCCCTCGCGCTCGAGCAGCTGTTCCGCGACGCCGGGGCGCCCGACGGGGTCTACACGAACGTGTTCCTGCGCATCGCCGACGTGGAGCGGGTGATCGCGCACCGGCACGTGCGGGGCGTGACGCTCACCGGCAGCGAGCGGGCCGGCGCCAGCGTCGCGGAGATCGCCGGCCGGCACCTGAAGAAGTCCGTGCTGGAGCTCGGCGGCAGCGACCCGTTCGTCGTGCTCGACGCCCAGGACGTCGGTCGCACCGTCAAGGCCGCCACGATGGGCCGGATGGCCAACACCGGGCAGGCCTGCATCGCCGCCAAGCGGTTCATCGTGCTCGACGAGGTCTACGACCAGGTCGTGGGCGGCCTGCAGCAGGCGTTCGCCGGCTTCACCCCCGGCGACCCGGCCGATCCGTCGACGACCCTCGGCCCGCTCTCCTCCGAGCGCGCCGCTCAGGACCTCGTGGCGCAGATCCAGGACGCGGTCGACAAGGGCGCCACCGTGCTCGCCGGCGGTGGCCGCCCCGACCGCCCCGGCGCCTTCGTCGAGGCCACGCTGCTGGCCGACGTCACCCCGGACATGCGCGCCTGGTCCGAAGAGCTCTTCGGGCCCGCCGCCGTCGTGCACCGGGCGGCCGACGAGGAGGAGGCCGTCCGGCTGGCCAACGACAGCGAGTACGGCCTGTCCGCGGTCGTGTACTCGAGCGACCTGGAGCGGGCCCGGTCGGTCGCCGACCGGATCGAGTCGGGCATGGTCTGGATCAACCAGCCCACCGGCTCCTCGCCCGAGCTGCCCTTCGGCGGCGTGAAGCGCTCCGGCTACGGCCGCGAGCTGTCCGAGCTGGGCATGTTCGAGCTCGCGAACCGCCGGCTGGTGCGCACGCTGCCGGCGCAGAAGGCCGACGAGCCCGCCGGTGGGTGACCCCGGCACCCGGGACTGCCATCCTCTGCGGCCATGAGGTTCTCCACGACGGTGGTGCTGGGCGGCAGGACCGCGACGGGCCTGGAGGTGCCGGCCGAGGTCGTCACCGCACCGGGCGCCGGGAAACGGCCCCCGGTGACGGTGTCGGTGGGCGGGCACACCTACCGCAGCACCGTCGCGCCGATGGCCGGCAGCTGCTGGCTGCCGCTCGCCGCCGAGCACCGCACCGCGGCCGGGGTGGCGGCCGGGGACACCGTCGAGGTGGACGTCGAGCTCGACGAGGCGCCGCGGGTGGTGGAGGTGCCCGCAGACCTGGCCGCGGCGCTGGACGCCGAGCCCGAGGCGCGCCGCCGCTTCGACGCGCTCTCCTGCAGCAACCAGCGCCGGCACGTGCTGGCCGTCGAGGGCGCCAAGGCCGAGGCCACCCGGGCGCGGCGGGTCGCCGCCGCCGTCGCCACGCTGCGGGAGGGATGACCCGGCAGGGCAGGATGGAACCCATGGTCGAGGTCTGGACGACGCCGCGCTGCGGCGCGCCGCTGGACGCCGTGGTCTCCCTGCCCGGGTCCAAGTCGCTGACCGCGCGCGCCCTCGTGCTCGCCGCGCTGGCCGACGGGCCGAGCCGGCTGGTCCGGCCGCTGCGCGCCCGGGACACCGAGCTGATGGCCGCCGGGTTGCGCGCGCTCGGCGTGGGCGTCACCGACGACGGCTCCGCCTCCGACCCGGACTGGCTGGTCACCCCGGGAGAGCTGCGCGGGCCGGCCGAGGTCGACGCCGGCCTCGCGGGCACCGTGCTGCGCTTCCTGCCGCCGGTGGCGGCCCTGGCGACCGGCCCGGTCCGGCTGGACGGCGACCCGCGGCTGCACGACCGGCCCAACGCCGGGCTGATCGCCGGGCTGCGCGCGCTCGGCGTGCAGGTCGACGACGGCGGCCGCGGGCGGGCACCGTTCACCGTGCACGGCACCGGCGCGGTGCGCGGTGGCGCGGTGACCGTCGACGCGAGCGAGTCCAGCCAGGTGGTCTCCGGCCTCCTGCTGGCCGCGCCCCGGTTCACCGACGGCCTGGACCTGCGGGTGGCCGGGGAGCTCCCCTCGATGCCGCACGTGGAGATGACCGTCACGGCGCTGGCCGAGCACGGGGTGGACGTCGTCCCGACCGACGGCGGCTGGCGGGTGGCCCCCGGGCCGATCGCCGCCCTGGACCGGGTCCTCGAGCCCGACCTCTCCAACGCCGCGCCCTTCCTCGCGGCAGCGCTGGTTTCCGGGGGGCGGGTCACCGTCCGGGACTGGCCCGCCGGCACCACGCAGCCCGGCGCCCAGCTCGACCGGCTGCTCAGCACGATGGGTGCCGAGGTGACCCGCACGACCCAGGGCCTGCAGGTCACCGGCGGTGCGCGGATCACCCCCCTCGTGGCCGACCTCGGCGAGGTCGGCGAGCTCACCCCCGTCCTCGCCGCGCTGTGCGCCCTCGCCGACGGGCCGTCCCGGCTCACCGGCATCGCGCACCTGCGCGGGCACGAGACCGACCGGCTGCAGGCGCTCGACGAGGTGCTCACCGCGGTCGGCGCGCGGGTCCGGCAGCTGCCCGACGGGCTGGAGATCGAGCCCGGCCCGCGGCGGCCGGCCCGGCTGGGCTCCTACGCCGACCACCGCATGGTGCACGCGGCCGCGGTGCTGGGGCTGGCCGTCGAGGGCGTCGAGGCCGAGGACCCGGGCGCGGTGGGCAAGACGATGCCGGACTTCGTCGAGCGGTGGACGCAGCTGCTGGGCCAGCAGGTCGGGGCGGACCGCTGACGCCCCGGGACCCCGCATGAGCCGCCGGCACGACAGCCGCTCGGACGAGGACGACATCCGGGTCCGGCCCAGCCGGCGCGGCTCGCGGCCGCGCACCCGGACCCGGCCGGCGCACGCCGACGCCGTCCCCGGGCTCGTGGTGGCGGTGGACCGCGGCCGGATGCAGGTGCGGATCGAGGGCCCCGACGGCGCCCCGGTGGAGGTCACCGCGATGCGCGCCCGGGAGCTCGGCAAGCACGGGGTGGTCGTCGGCGACCAGGTGCGGCTGGTCGGCGACTCGTCCGGCCGGCCGGACACCCTCGCCCGCATCGTCGTCATCGAGGACCGGGTGACGTCGCTGCGCCGCACCGCCGACGACACCGACCCCACCGAGCGTATCGTGGTGGCCAACGCGGACCAGCTCGTCGTCGTCACCGCGGTGGCCGACCCCGAGCCGGCGCTGGGCTTCCTGGACCGGTGCCTGGTCGCCGCCTACGCCGGTGGTCTCCAGCCGCTGCTGTGCCTGACCAAGACCGACCTGGCCAGCGCCCAGCCGCTGCTGGACCGCTACGCCGGCCTCGAGGTCGAGGCGGTGCCGATGTCGCGGGAGACGCCGCTGGACGAGCTGCTGGTCCGGATCTCCGGGCGGATGAGCGTGCTGGTCGGGCAGTCCGGCGTCGGCAAGTCGACCCTGGTGAACCGGTTGGTGCCCGACGCCTTCCGGGCCACCGGGGACGTCAGCAAGATCGGCAAGGGCCGGCACACGTCGTCCTCGGTGGTGCTGCTGGACCTGCCGGGGGGCGGCACGGTCATCGACACCCCGGGCATCCGGTCGTTCGGCCTGGCCCACGTGACCGCCGACGACGTGCTCCAGGCCTTCGACGACCTCGCCGAGGCCGCCGTCGACTGCCCGCCCGGCTGCGGGCACGGCGCCGAGGACCCCGACTGCGCCCTCGACGGATGGGCGGACCAGGGACCCCCGGCCCGCCGGGAGCGGCTGGCCAGCTTCCGCCGGCTGGTCGACGCCGTCGGCCAGGTGACGTGAGGGAACGGCCCCCCAGCAGGGGTCCCGCCGCGAGCGAGCGGCGGGCCCCTGCAGCGGGCCGTCAGATCAGGCGGGCGGCCACCGGGCGCTCGGTCCAGCCGCCGTCGCCGTCCGCCCGGACCCGCCAGGCCCGGGCACCCGGGCGGACGGTCACCGCCTCGGCCAGCTCGGTGCCGATGTAGTGCAGCCCGACGCCGTCCTCGGTGGCGTAGCCGGGCGGCAGCACCGACTCGGCGACCAGCCGGCGGTACACCTCCCGCCGGGGCTGGGTGGTCCGGTCGTCGTGCACGCCGTTGCTGTGCGGCAGCAGGCGCAGGCCCTGGCCGAACGGCGCGAGCCCGGTGGACCACGAGTCGGTCGGCCCGCCGGCGTGCCAGCACAGCGAACCCTCCCCCTGGCCGACGAGCACGATCCCGGCCTCCCAGCACTCCCGCAGCACCGCGGGCAGGCCGTGCGCCCGCCAGACGGCCATCAGGTTCACCACGCTGCCGCCCTCGACGAACACGACGTCCTGCTGGAGCAGGTGGGTCCGCAGGTCGGGGACGCTGGGCCGGGGGAACAGCCGCAGCGAGGTCAGGACGACGTCCGGCCGGCCGCCGAAGACCTGCGCGTAGACGGCGACCGCCGCCGGGTCGTCCCCCACCGCGGTCGGCAGGTAGCAGAGCCGGACCGGCCCGTCGGCGCTCCGCCGAGCCCGCCCGAGCGCCAGCGCGTGGTCGACGAGCGGACGGTTGCCCCGCTCACCGGCCCGCGGCTCCAGCACCCCGGAGAAGGCGAACACCTGCCGTCTCACCCGTCAGCCTCCCCATCACACGTCGACGACACTGGCCGCGTTCCGGTCGCGGTCCGCTCCTCGTCGCTGGCGCTCCCTGCGTGCTCCCGCCACCGTCACACGTCGACGTAACCACCGCTGCGCCAGTACACCCCGGCGTCCCGGGAGAGCAGGGCCTCGTCCACCAGGTACCGCCGGAGGGCCGCCACGTCCGGGTGCCAGGCTGCCAGCAGCGCGTTGACCTCCCGCTCCGGGTACCGGACGCCGGGCTCGAACACGTGCACCAGGTGCTCCAGCACCACGCGCCGCTTGCTGTGCTGGGCGGGGATGGAGACCAGCCGGCCCTCGCGCAGGAACGACCGGAGGACGGCGTCCTGCGCCGGGTCCCCGGACAGCGGCTCCGCCGCCGGGGCGCCGGCCGCCGCGGCCCGGGCGGCCTCCCCGAACCGCTCTGTGTGCAGCGCCAGGTCGTGCCCGTCGCGGCGCACCAGCCCGGCCCGGGCCAGCCGCCGCGCGGCGAGCGCGACCTCCTTGAGCGACAGCCCGGAGGCCTGCGCGACCTCCTCGATCGTGCCGGCGCCGAGCGCCAGCGCGGAGACGACCCGCAACCGGACCGGATCGGCCAGCAGCCCCACGATCGTCCCGGCGTCCACGGCCCGACGGTATCCGTGCACCGGTCGGGCGGCTGGGGTACACCGGGCGGCACGGGGGTACGCCGGGCTGCATGGTGAGCCCCATCGACATCCAGAAGGCCCTCGGCGGCATGGACTACCCGGCCACGAAGGAGCAGATCGTCAAGCACGCCGAGGACAACGGCGGCGGCAAGGACGTCCTCGACGCGCTGAACGGGATCGAGGACCGCGAGTACGAGGGTCCGAGCGGGGTGAGCGCCGCCGTCTTCGACTGAGGGAGGACCGGCACGTCGCCATCGCCCGCGACCGGCCATGTTGGCCAACATGGCCGGTACGCGGCCGATAGGTTGCCTGCCATGACGTCGGCGCAGCGGGGCTACAACGAGGACATGCGCCTGGCGCACGTGCTGGCCGACCAGGCCGACTCGATCAGCCTGGACCGCTTCCGGGCGCAGGACCTGCGGGTGGACACCAAGCCGGACCTCACCCCGGTCACCGACGCCGACCGCGCGGTCGAGGAGCAGCTCCGCCAGAGCCTCGCCCGTGCCCGCACCCGGGACGCGGTGCTCGGCGAGGAGTTCGGCAGCACCGGCCGCGGCGATCGGCGGTGGGTCATCGACCCGATCGACGGCACCAAGAACTTCGTCCGCGGGGTGCCGGTGTGGGCCACGCTGATCGCGCTGATGGACGGCGACGAGCCGGTCGTGGGCCTGGTGTCCGCCCCGGCGCTGCACCGGCGGTGGTGGGCGGCCGCGGGCGTCGGGTCGTGGACCGGCCGGCGGCTGGAGAACGCCACCCGCTGCCGGGTGTCGCAGGTCGGCACCCTCGCCGACGCGAGCCTGTCCTACTCGAGCCTGACCGGGTGGGAAGAGCGGGGCCGCCTCGACGGCTTCCTCGACCTGACCCGGTCGGTGTGGCGCACCCGCGCGTACGGCGACTTCTGGAGCTACATGATGGTGGCCGAGGGCGCGGTGGACATCGCCTGCGAGCCCGAGGTCTCCCTGTGGGACCTCGCCGCCCTGGACGTGATCGTCCGCGAGGCCGGGGGCACCTTCACCGACCTGACCGGCGCGCCGGGGCCGGCCGGGGGCAGCGCGCTGGCCAGCAACGGCCTGCTGCACCCCGACGTGCTGACGGCGCTCGCCCCGCGGACGGGACGAGCGCCGTCGGTCTGAGCCGCGATCAGTAGGAGCGGCCGGTCCCGCTGCCGCCCCGGCCGCCCTGCATCCGACGCCGCGCGTCGTCGATGCGGGCGCGCGTCTTCGGGTCCTTCGCCATCTGCTGGGCCTTGTCCGTGGCCTGACGGATCACCTGCCGGCCCTTGGGGCTGTTGGCGAACTGGACGACCTTGTTGAACAGCGACGACGCCATGACGCGCCTCCCTCCCTCTGCGAGGAGCCACACCGGCCCCGTCCGTTCCGCTCAACGGTGCCAGGTGCCCGGACGTTCCGCGCGTCGAGCGCGATCACCCCAGCGCAGCGGCCCACCGGTCCCGGGCCGCGACGAGCCCCGGATGCGGAGCGGGCTCCACCACCGGACCGGCCACCCGCCGGGGGACGACGTCCCGCCCCACCCCCCGGGCGGCGAGCACCGCGGCACCGGCCGCCGACGCGCTGCGCACCTCCAGGTGCTGGACCGGGTCCCCGAGGACGTCGGCGAGCAGCTGCAGCACCCGGGGGTCGCGGGCGCCGCCGCCGGTGACCACCACCTGCTCCTCCCCGACCGGGCCCAGCAGCCGCCGGGCCGCCGCGACCGCGAACACGACCCCTTCCAGCGCGGCCCGGGCCAGGTCCGCGCGCGTGGTGTCGGCGGACAGCCCGGTCCACGCGCCGCGCGCCGAGGGGCCGGCGACGCCGCCGCGCTCGCCGGTGAGGAAGGGGCTGAAGACCGCACCGCCCGCGCCCGGCTCCGCCGCCGACAGACTGCCGACGAACGCCGTCCAGTCCAGCCCGAGCACCTCCTGCACCCACGACCACGCGGTGCCCCCGTTCCGCAGCGCGGCCATGCCGTACCAGCCGTCCGCGGCGTCGGCGTAGCAGTGGACGACGGGGTCCAGCGCCGGCGCCGGCGTCACCCCCGGCCGGATCAGCTGCACCCCGGACCCGAGGTTGACCTGGACCCCGGCGCGCGTGCCGGCGGCCAGCAGCGCCAGCGGGGTGTCCGCGCCGCCCACGACGACCGGCACCTCCCCCACCGGGGTCGCCGCGGTGCCGACCACCTCGGTCCCCGGGCGGACCGCAGGGAGCAGGCGCTGCGGAACACCCGCGGCCGCGAGCGCGGCCGCGGACCACTGCTCCCCGGGGACGTCCCACAGCAGGGTGGCCGATGCGTCGCTGCGGTCGGTGACCGCGCCGGGCACCAGCGTCGCGCGCACGGCGTCCTTGGGCAGCAGCACCGCGGCCGCCCGGTCGAGCAGGTGCGGCTCGTGCTCGGCGAGCCAGGCCACCATCGGGCCGGTCATCCCGGGCACCAGGGGGTTGGCCAGGGCGGCCCGGTCCGCGGCGGGCAGCGCCCGCCACCGGTCGACCTGGGCAGTGGCGCGGGCGTCGGGCCACAGCAGCGCCGGGGCGAGCGCCGTCCCCCCGCCGTCGACCAGCACCGCGCCGTGCATCTGCCCGGACAGCCCGAGGGCGGCCACCCGGCGACCGCCGAGCCGGCCGGCCAGCTCGGCCAGGGCGCCGTCCAGCGCCTCCCGCCAGACCGCCACCTCGGTCTGCGCCCAGCCCGGCCGCGGCCGCTGGACCGGGTACGCCGCCTCCGCCTCGGCGACCACCGCGCCGTCGGGGTCCAGCGCGGCGACCTTCAGGCCGCTGGTGCCGAGGTCGGCACCGGCGACGAGCTCGGCCACGCCGCTGCTCAGGCCCGCTCGGGGCTGTTCCCGTACGCGTAGGACGCGTCGGCGTACCGGCCGCCCTCGGCGACCCCGGGCGGGGCGATCTCCGCCAGCCGGGTCAGGTCCTCGGCGGTCAGCGCGACGCCGGCCGCGCCGACGTTCTCCTCCAGGTAGCCGCGCCGCTTGGTGCCCGGGATGGGGACGACGTCCTCCCCCTGCGCCAGCACCCAGGCCAGCGCCAGCTGGCCCGGGGTGACCCCCTTCTCCTCGGCCAGCGCCCGGACCGCGTCGACCAGCCGCAGGTTCGCGGTGAACGCCTCGCCGGTGAAGCGGGGGTGCGTGCGGCGCCAGTCGTCCTCGGCGAAGTCGTCGGGGCTGGTGATCGCGCCGGTCAGGAAACCCCGGCCGAGCGGGCTGAACGGCACGATGCCGATGCCGTGCTCCCGGGCGACGCCCACGACCTCGAACTCCAGGTCACGGGTCCACAACGACCACTCGCTCTGCAGGGCGGCGATCGGGTGGACGGCGACCGCCCGGCGGATCGAGGCCGCGCTGGCCTCGGACAGCCCCAGGTGGCGGACCTTGCCCTGCTGCACGAGCTCGGCCATCGCACCGACGGTGTCCTCGATCGGCACCCGCGGGTCGACCCGGTGCTGGTAGTACAGGTCGATCACCTCGACGCCGAGCCGGCGCAGGCTCGCCTCCGCGCACGCGCGCACGTTCTCGGGGCGGCCGTCGATGTCGTTGCCCCCGCGGTCGTTGCGCCGGAGGGAGAACTTGGTGGCCAGCTCGACCTCGTCGCGACGCCCGGCGATCGCCTCTCCGACCAGCTCCTCGTTGTGCCCGCTGCCGTAGACGTCGGAGGTGTCCAGGAAGGTGACCCCGAGGTCGAGGGCGCGGTGGATCGTCGCGATGGACTCGGTGCGGTCGGCGGCGCCGTACATCTGGCTCATGCCCATGCAGCCCAGGCCCAGGGCGGACACCTCCAGGCCGCCGAGGGTTCGCCGGGGGACGGTCGGCAGGCTGCGCGTCATGGGCGCATCCTGACGCCCGCGGCCGACCGCGCGCCAGCCGGTCAGGCGCCGGGCAGCGCCCCGGTGGAGACCAGCTGCTCGGCGACGTCCCGCAGCTTCACGTTGGTGCGCTGGGAGGAGTGGGTGAGCAGGGTGAACGCCTGCTCCGCGGTCACCTTGTACCGCTCCATGAGGATGCCCTTGGCCTGCTCGATCACCGCGCGGGAGACCATCGCCCGGCGCAGGTTGTCGGCGTCGGTGGTCGCGCGGGCCGTGGCCTCGGCGTTGGCGACCGCGATCGCCACGAAGGCGGCGACCTCCTCCCCCAGCGGGACGTCGGCCTCGCCGAACGAGCCCGCCTCGGTGGAGTAGATGTTCAGCGCCCCGATGGACGCCCCCTGGAACGGCAGCGGCACCGACAGCGAGCTGCCCACCCCGAGTTCCGCGGCGTGCCGGGTGTAGTCGGGCCAGCGGTCCTCGGTGTGCATGTCCGCGATCAGGAACACCTCTCCGGCCCGCCCGGCGTCCAGGCAGGGGCCGTAGCCGCGCACGTACTGCATCTCGTCGGCGTCCATGGCGATCTGCCCGTCGAAGGCGGCGGTGAAGGCCTCCTCCTGGCGGATCAGCGTGATCGACACGGCCTCGGCGCCGGGCAACGCCCGCCGGGAGATGCCCACGACCTCGGTGAGCACGTCCGGCAGCTCGCGGTCCACCAGGACGACCCCGGCCAGCTCGGCGTGCAGGCGGCCCAGCCCCTCGCTCATGTCCTGCTGGTCCTTCCCGTCGGCGGTCCCGCCGCTGCTCAGGACGGCCTCCTGGCCGAGCTCGAACCCGGCGGCGGCAGCGTATCCGCCGTGGACGACCAGCCGGCCCGGTCCGCGTGCCGCCGCACCGTCGCTGCCGTCGCCGGCGCGGTCTGATGGGATGAGGTCCACAGCCGGCAGCGTCACCCCGCCGCCGGCTCCCGCCGTCCGCCAGGGAGATCCCGTGCAGTACGCCGAGTCCGTCGTCGACCTGATCGGCGACACCCCGCTGGTCCGGCTCCGCCGCGTCACCGAGCACCTGGGACCCGACGCGCCGCTGGTCCTCGCCAAGGTCGAGTACCTCAACCCCGGCGGCTCGGTGAAGGACCGGATCGCGCTGCGGATGATCGAGGCCGCGGAGGCCTCCGGGGCGCTCCGGCCGGGCGGCACCATCGTCGAGCCGACCAGCGGCAACACCGGCATCGGGCTGGCCATCGTGGCCCAGCAGCGCGGGTACCGGTGCGTCTTCGTGTGCCCGGACAAGGTGGGCCAGGAGAAGATCAACGTGCTCAAGGCCTACGGCGCCGAGGTGCACGTCTGCCCCACCGCCGTCGACCCGGCCGATCCCCGCTCGTACTACTCGGTGTCCGACCGGCTGGCCCGGGAGATCCCCGGCGGCTGGAAGCCCGACCAGTACTCCAACCCGGCCAACCCGCGCTCGCACTACGAGACCACCGGCCCGGAGATCTGGGCGCAGACCGACGGGCGGATCACCTGCTTCGTCACCGGCGCGGGCACCGGCGGGACGATCAGCGGGGTCGGGCGCTACCTCAAGGAGGCCTCCGGCGGGCGGGTGCGTGTCGTCGGCGCGGACCCCGAGGGCTCCGTCTACTCCGGCGGCACCGGACGGCCCTACCTGGTCGAGGGCGTCGGCGAGGACTTCTGGCCCTCGACCTACGACCGGACCGTCGCCGACGAGATCGTCGCGGTCTCCGACGGCGACTCCTTCGCGATGACGCGCCGGCTGGCCCGCGAGGAGGGGATGCTGGTCGGCGGCTCCTGCGGGATGGCCGTCGTGGCGGCGCTGCGGGTGGCCGAGCGGCTGAGCAAGGACGACGTCCTGGTGGTGCTGCTGCCCGACGGCGGCCGCGGCTACCTGAACAAGATCTTCAACGACGAGTGGATGGCCGACTACGGCTTCCTGACCGCCGCCGGCGGCGAGACCGTCGGTGAGCTGCTCGACGCCAAGGCCGGGCAGACCCCCGCGCTGGTGCACACCCACCCCAACGAGACGGTGCGCGACGCGATCGACATCCTCCGCGAGTACGGCGTGAGCCAGCTGCCGGTCGTGCGCGCCGAACCGCCGGTGACCGCCGGCGAGGTGGTCGGGTCGGTCGCCGAGCGGACGCTGCTCGACGCGCTGTTCGCCGGCCGGGCCAACCTGTCGGACCCGGTGGAGCGGCACATGTCCGCGCCGCTGCCGATCATCGGCTCCGGCGAGCCGGTGACCGCCGCGGTGAGCGCGCTCGGCGACGCCGACGCGCTGCTGGTGCACGTGGACGGCAAGCCGGCCGGGGTGGTGACCCGGCAGGACGTGCTCGGGCACCTCGTGGGCCTGTCTCCTACGGTCGGCGCATGACCCAGCCCGGTTTCAACACCCGCGCCATCCACGCCGGCCAGGAGCCGGACCCGGCGACCGGGGCGGTGATCCCGCCGCTGCACCTGACGACCACGTACAAGCAGGACGGCGTCGGCGGCCTGCGCGGTGGCTACGAGTACAGCCGCAGCGCCAACCCGACCCGGGACACCCTGCAGACGGCGCTGGCCGCGCTCGAGCAGGGCACCCGCGGGATGGCGTTCGCCTCCGGGCTCGCCGCCGAGGACACCCTGCTGCGCACCGTGTGCCGGCCCGGCGACTCGGTCGTGCTCGGTGGCGACGCGTACGGCGGCACCTACCGGCTGATCTCCCGGGTGCTCGAGCCGTGGGGCGTCACGCACCAGCCGGTCGACCTCAACGACCTGGACGCCGTCCGCGCCGCCGTCGCCCCCGAGACGACCCGGGTGGTCTGGTGCGAGACCCCGAGCAACCCGCTGCTCAACGTCGCCGACATCGCGGTGCTGGCGGAGATCGCGCACGCCTCGGGCACGCTGCTCGTCGTCGACAACACCTTCGCCTCGCCCTACCTGCAGCAACCGCTGACCCTGGGCGCCGACGTCGTCGTGCACTCGACGACCAAGTACCTGGGCGGGCACTCCGACGTGGTCGGCGGGGCGCTCGTGGTCGCCGACACCGAGCTCGGTGAGCGGCTGGCCTACCACCAGAACGCGATGGGTGCGGTCGCCGGCCCGTTCGACGCGTGGCTGGTGCTGCGCAGCCTGAAGACCCTCGGCGTCCGGATGGACCGGCACGGCGCCAACGCCGCCCGGATCGCGGAGTGGCTGCTGGAGCACCCGGCGGTGGGCGAAGTGCTGTACCCGGGGCTGCCGCAGCACCGGAACCACGAGATCGCGGCGAAGCAGATGTCCGGCTTCGGCGGGATGCTCTCGTTCCGGCTGCGGAACGGCGAGGAGGCGGCGCTCGAGGTGTGCGAGCGGACCCGGCTGTTCACCCTCGCCGAGTCGCTGGGCGGGGTGGAGTCGCTCATCGAGCACCCGCACCGGATGACCCACGCGAGCGCCGCCGGTTCGCCGCTGGAGGTGCCCGGCGACCTGGTGCGGCTGTCGGTGGGCATCGAGGACGTCGACGACCTGCTCGCCGACCTCGAGCGAGCACTGAGCTGACGTCGGCGTCGCCGTTGTGCGCTCGTTGCTGCCACGGAGAGCCCGAGACAGCCATGAGCGCACAACGGTGGACCGTCAGCTCCGCGGCCTCGTGAGGATGCGCGGGCCGTCCGCGGTGACCGCGACCGTGTGCTCGACGTGCGCCGCGCGGCTGCCGTCGGCGCTGCGCAGCGTCCAGCCGTCGGCGTCGACGCGGTAGTCGTCGTTGCCGCCGGCCAGGAACCACGGCTCGATGGCGATCACCAGCCCGGCGCGCAGCGGCACGCCCCGCCCGGCCCGGCCCTCGTTCGGGACGTGCGGCGCCTCGTGCATCGTCCGGCCCACGCCGTGACCGCCCTGGTCGGTGTTGATGCCGCAGCCCCCGGCCCGGCCGACCGCCGCGATCGCCGCCGAGATGTCCCCGACCCGGTTGCCCACCACCGCCGCCGCGATCCCCGCCTGCAGCGCCCGCTCGGCGGTGTCGACCAGCGCCAGGTCCTCCGCACGCGGTGTACCGACCGCGAAGGTGGTCGCCGAGTCCCCCACCCAGCCGTCGAGGGTGGCACCGGCGTCGACGCTGAGCAGGTCGCCGTCCTCGAGCTCGGCCAGGGTGGGGATGCCGTGCAGCGCGACGTCGTTGACCGACAGGCAGACGACACCCGGGAACGGCGGGGTGGTCGGCTGCGGGGCGTACCCGAGGAAGGGCGACGTCGCGCCGGCGTCGGCGAGGACGGCGCGGGCCACCTCGTCCAGCTCGGTCAGCCGGACGCCGGGGGCCGCGGCCGCCCGGACGGCGGCGAGCATGTCGGCCACCACCGCCCCCGCGGCCCGCATGGCCTCCAGCTCACCGGGGGTGCGCAGCTCGATCACGCCCCGACTCTGCCAGGACGCCCCCCGCCGGCCGCGGGAGCCCCTCCGGTAGACAGCGGGGGTGCACCGCGTCAGCGTCGTCGTCGCCACCCGGGACCGGCGGGAGTCGCTGCTCCGCTCGCTCGCCCGCCTCGACCAGCCGCACGGCCCACCGGTGGTGGTGGTCGACAACGCCTCCGCCGACGGCACCGTCGCCGCGGTGCGCGCCGGGCACCCCCGGGTCGAGCTCGTCGCACTGCCGGCCAACGCGGGCGCGGTCGCCCGCACCGACGGCGTGCGCCGCACGTCGACGCGGTACGTCGCCTTCGCCGACGACGACTCCTGGTGGGCGCCCGGCGCCCTGGAGCGCGCCGCCGACCTGCTCGACGCGCACCCGCGGGTCGCCGTCGTGGTGGGCCGGGTGCGGCTGGCCGCCGACGGGTCGGAGGACGCCGTCACCAGGAAGCACCGGGCGGCGGTGCTGGGCCGCTCCCCCGGCGCGCCGGGCCCCGACGTCCTCAGCTTCCCGGCGTTCGCCGCCGTCGTCCGGCGGGACGCCTACCTCGCCGTCGGCGGGTTCTCCCGGCTGCTGTTCTTCGGCGGCGAGGAGCACCTGCTGGCCCTCGACCTGGCCGCGGCGGGCTGGCAGCTGGTGTTCTGCGAGGACGTCGTCGCCTGGCACGACCCGGCCGGCCCGGACCGGCCCACGCCGCAGCGCTGGGCGGTGCAGACCCGCAACGACGTGCTCGTCGACTGGCTCCGCCGGCCGCTGCCGGTGGCCCTGGCCGCGACCGTCCGGCTGGCCCGTCGGGCTCGCCTCGACCCGGCCGCCCGCCGGGCCCTGCTCGGCGTGCTCAGGCTCCTCCCCCGAGCGCTGCGCGAGCGCCGGCCGGTCCCCGCCGACCTGGAGCGCCGGTTCGCCACCGCCCAGCGCCCGCTGGGCTGACCATCGGACGCGGGGCGGACATGTCTCCCCGCACGCTCGTGCTCTGAGTGCCGTCCGCACTCAGAGCACGAGCGTGCGGGAGACTGCCTGCTGCATCCCACGGGACAGCGACAGGAGGCCGGGGTGGCTGCGACGACGGCGGCCGGGACGACGGTGGCCGAGGTGGTGGCCGAGCTGGCCGCGCTCGAGGACCCGCGGGCCCGCGAGGTGAACGAGCGGCACGGCGACGACCACGGGGTCAACCTCGGCAAGCTGCGCGCGGTCGCGAAGCGGCTGAAGACCCAGCAGGACCTCGCGCGCCGGCTGTGGGAGACCGGTGACACCGCGGCGAGGCTGCTGGCGCTCCTGATCTGCCGCCCGAAGGCGTTCGAGCGGGACGAGCTGGACGTGATGGTGCGCGAGTCCCGCACTCCCAAGGTGCACGACTGGCTCGTGAACTACGTGGTCAGGAAGAGCCCGCACGCCGAGGAGCTGCGCACCGCCTGGTCGGCCGATCCCGATCCCGTGGTGGCGAGCGCCGGCTGGGCGCTGACCACCGAACGCGTGGCGAAGCAGCCCGACGGCCTCGACCTCCCCGGGCTGCTCGACGTCATCGAGGCGGAGATGCGGGACGCCCCGGACCGCCTGCAGTGGGCGATGAACCACTGCCTGGCCCAGATCGGGATCGAGCACGCCGAGCACCGCGCCCGGGCCATCGACATCGGTGAGCGCCTGCAGGTGCTCAGGGACCACCCGACTCCCCCGAACTGCACGTCGCCGTTCGCGCCCGTCTGGATCGCCGAGATGGTGCGCCGACGGCACGAGCAGTAGCGAGCAGGCCGGTGCGGGTCAGCCCTCCGCGAGCTGCTCGGTGAGCCACGCGCGGGCGTGCGCGTTGCCCGCCGCGCCGCGCCGCCGGGCCTCGGCGATCTCGTCGCCGAGCGTGCCGGACAGCGCGTGCTCCAGGGCCGCGTCCAGCGTCGTCGCGTCCACCTCACCGGCACGGAGCACGACGGGCCATCCCAGCGCGGCCGCCTGCGCGCTGACCTTCGCGCCGCCGGCGACCCCGTCACAGGCCACCACCGGCACCCCGTGCGCGAGGGCCAGCACCATCCCGTGCAGCCGCATGGTGACCACCACGTCCGCCCGCCGGATCAGCGCCTCGACCTGCGAGGGGAAGCGCTCGTACGGCTTGTCGTACAGGTCCATGTCCAGCTCGAACCACGGCAGGGCCCGCGCGCGCAGCCAGCCCTCGATGGCCGCGCGCACCTGGTCGGCCTGGCTGCGCGCGCCGTACTCCTCCTGCGGCGGCGCGAACGCCACCGCCACGACCGGGACGTCGGGCGTCGACGTGCCGATCGCCAGGTCCGGCCGCGCGACGCCGCCCGGGGCGTCGCGCTCCCAGACGCGGTGGAACAGCGGCCGGGCGTCGTCGGGCACCACGGAGACGTTGACCGCCCACCGCTGCGCGTGCTCGAACGCCGCGGTCAGCTCACGCATCAACGGCATGTCCATCAGCGGGCCGCTGACGAACAGCAGGTGGGTGTACTGCGTGGGGTCCACGTCGCGCCAGTGCGGGCCGCGCTGCAGGTAGGGCGCCCAGGCGACGTCGTGCTCGAGGCCCAGCTCGTCGAGCCAGCCGGTGACCACGTCGGCCCCCAGCTCGTCGCCGATGGTGGCGACCACCTCGTCGAAGCTGAACCACCCGGCGACCAGGAAACGCATGCGCCCACCCTGTCAGGCGGCCGGGCGGCACCCGGGCACCGGGTTCACTGCTCGGTCGCGACCAGGTCCCGGTACTCGGGGTGCCGCTCGATCCAGCCGCGGACGAACGAGCAGTGCGGGACGACGGTCCCGCCCTTGCCGCGCACGTCGTCCAGCGCGGCCCGGACCAGGCGGCTGCCCAGCCCCGAGTGCTCCTCGTCGTCGTCGACCTCGGTGTGCGTGAACACGACCTGGCTCCCCCGCAGCTCGTAGGCCGCGATCCCGAGCAGCCGGTCGCCGTCCCGGATCTCGTAGCGGCTGTCCTGCGGTGCGTCGGTGACGGTCGGCTCCATGCCGTCCCGAACCCGCTGCCCGGCCGGGGTGTTCCCCGCGGTGCTCAGCAGATCCGGCGGGCGGCCGGGCCGGAGGTGACCGTCAGGGTGACCGGCTCCGCCAGGCCCCGCTGCCGGCAGGCGGCGAGGACCGCGTCGCCCACCGCCTCGGCGTCCCCGGGCCGGATCAGCGCGATCGCGGAGCCGCCGAAGCCGCCGCCGACCATGCGGGCGCCCAGCGCACCGGCCTCCCGGGCCGCGGCGACGACCACGTCGAGCTCCACCGCCGAGACCTCGTAGTCGTTCCGCAGCGAGGCGTGCGAGGCGTCCAGCAGCGGGCCGATCTCGGCCACGCGCCCGGCCCGCACCAGCTCGACCACCGTGTCGACCCGCTGGTTCTCGGAGACCACGTGCCGGGCCCGGGCCCGCAGGCGCGGGTCGGCCAGCCGCTCGACGTCGGCCGGGCCCGCGTCGCTGAGCCACTCCAGCCCCAGCTGCCGGGCGGCCTCGTCGCAGTCGGCGCGGCGCTCGGCGTACTGGCCGTCGGCGAGGGTGTGCGACACCCGGGTGTCGATGACCATGAGCTCCAGGCCGGCCTCGGCGAGGCCCAGGTGCACCGGCTCGGTGCGGAGGTCCCGGGTGTGGATGAGCAGCGCCGAGCCCTCCTCGGCGAGCAGGGCGACGGTCTGGTCCATCCCGCCGGTGCCGGCGCCGACGACCTCGTTCTCCGCCCGGATCGCGGCCCGGATGAGCAGGTGCCGCAGCGCCTCGTCGTCGTCCCGGCCGGCCAGCTCGGCCGCGGCGATCGCCACGGCCGCCTCCAGCGACGCGGAGCTGGACAGCCCCGCGCCCAGCGGGACGTCGCTGCTGACGGCGAGGTCCATGCCCGGCACGTCCACGCCCGCCTGCTGCACCGCCCACAGGGTGCCGGCGGCGTAGGCGGCCCAGCCGGAGACCGCGCCCGGGCCCAGGTCCGCCAGGGTGCCCTCGAACGGCGCGGCGGAAGGGTCGGTGCTGGCCAGCCGCACCCGGTCGTCGTCCCGGCGGCGCGCCGCCGCGGCGGTCACCCGGGTCAGCGCCAGGGGCAGGCAGCGGCCGCCGTTGTAGTCGACGTGCTCGCCGATCAGGTTCACCCGGCCGGGAGCAGCCCAGACGCCGTCCGGCTGCACGCCCCAGGCCGAGCGCAGCTCGGCGACCGCGAGCTCCGCCTGCTCCTCCGCACTGCTCACGAACCGACCTCGCGCAGCCGGTCCGCGATCCGCTCCGGCGTCGTGTCGTTGATCCACGCGCCCATGCCCGACTCCGAGCCGGCCAGGTACTTCAGCTTGCCCGGCGCGCGCAGCAGCGAGAACAGCTGCAGGTGCAGCCGGCCGAGCTCCCGCGCCTCCCCCGTCGGCGCCTGGTGCCAGCCGGCGATGTAGGGCACCTGGTCGACCCCGGGGTGGAAGCGGTCGACCCGGCGCAGCAGCTCCTGGTACAGCCCGGCGAGCTCGGCCCGCTCCGGGTCGTGCAGGGCGGCGAGGTCGGGCACGTCGCGGTGCGGCGCGAGGTGCACCTCGACCGGCCAGCGCGCGGCCCGGGGCACGTAGGCGGTGAAGTGCTCGCCGCGGAGCACCACCCGGGTGCCCTCGGACCGCTCGGCGTCGAGCACGTCCCGCAGCAGGTTGTTGCCGGTCGCCTGCCGGTGCCGGCGGGCCTGCTCGAGGAACTGCGCCGTCCGGGGCGGGACGAACGGGTAGGCGTAGACCTGCCCGTGCGGATGGCTGAGCGTCACCCCGATCTCCTCGCCCCGGTTCTCGAAGACGAAGACCTCGGCGATCCGCGGGTCGGCCGAGTGGGCCTCGGTGCGCTGCGCCCACGCCTCCACGATCGTGCGCATCCGGGCGGCCGGCAGCTCCACCACCGACGCCGCGTGGTCGCTGGAGAAGACGACGACGTCGCAGTGCCCGTAGGCGGTCCCGTCGGCCGGGCCCAGGACCGGCGGGTGTGGTGCGCCCGGGTCCACGGTGAGCGGCGCCAAGCTCGGGAAGCGGTTGGCGAAGACGGCGACGTCGTAGTCGCGGTCGGGGACCTCGCTGGGCCGGGCGGGGTCACGCGTCGGGCACAGCGGGCAGTCCGCCGCGCTGGGCAGGAACGTCCGGTTCATCCGGTGACCGGCGATGGTGACCCACTCGCCGGTCAGCACGTCGAAGCGGACCTCGCCGGCGCGTGGCGGCTCGGGCAGCGGGCGGGTGTCGACGGCGTCGTGCACCGGCTCCGGCGTCGCCTCGTCGTCGAAGTAGTGGATCGGCCGGCCGTCGGCCATGGCCCGCTGGGTGACCTGCCCGGGCCAGTGGTGCGGCGCGGGCTCCGCTGACGTCGCGGTCGAGGGTCCCGGTCCCATCCGTTCCTCCTGTTCCGGTCCACCGCTGGCGCAGCGGCAGGCAGACAGACGGAGGGCCCGGTCACCGCGTGCGGCGACCGGGCCCTCCGGTTGGTAGCGGGGACAGGATTTGAACCTGTGACCTCTGGGTTATGAGCCCAGCGAGCTACCGAGCTGCTCCACCCCGCGTCGGTGGGATCAGGTTACCCCAGGCCGGCAGGACGCCGCGCAGGGGGTGGGGAGCCCGGTCATCCCGCCGTCGCCGGGCGCACGGAGAAGGCGGTGAGCACGGCGTCGACGACGGCGTCGACGTACTCGCGGGTGACCGGGTCCCGGGTGATCAGCAGGCGCGTCCAGATCGGCCCGATCAGCAGGTCGATGAGCAGCTCCTGGTCGACCTGGGGCGCCAGCTCCCCCCGCGCGACGGCCAACGCCAGGACGCGCCGGTACGCCTGGCGGCGGGTGTGGAGCACGGTGGCGAGCAGGTCGGTGATCTCCGGGTGGTGCCCGGCCTCGCGCATCAGGCGCGGCACGAACTGGCCGCGACCGCGGGCGAAGGTCTCCACGGCGTTGTGCAGCAGCGCGTGCAGGTCATCCCGCAGGCTGCCCGAGTCGGGGACGTCGACGCTCTGCAGCGCGAGCAGCTCCACGCCGGCCGCGGCGACCGCGGCCTTCGACGGCCACCGGCGCAGGACGGTGGTCTTGGCGACGCCGCTGCGTGCGCTGGACCTGGCGGGTGCACCACTACGGCTACTCGGCCCTGGGCACCGACCGCTACCCGCCCTTCACGCTGGCGGACCTGCCGGACTACCCGGCGCGCCTCGACGTGCCCCACCCGGAGCGGCTCTCGCGCGGGCTGGTGCTGGTGAAGTGGTGGCTGCTGGCCATCCCGCACTACTTGGTGCTGTCGATCCTCGTCGGCGGCGGGATCTACGCGGGCAGCCAGGCGAGCTCCCCCGACGGGACGGAGACCGAGTGGAGCAGCGGACTGGGCCTGCTCACGCTCCTGGTGCTCATCGCCGCGGTCGGCGTGCTGTTCACCGGCCGCTACCCCCGCCCGCTGTACGACCTGGTCGTGGGCGTGAACCGCTGGGCGCTGCGGGTGACCGCGTACGCCGCCCTGATGACCGACCGTTACCCGCCGTTCCGCCTGGACATGGGCGGCGCCGACCCGGGGGCCGTCCCGACCGGTCCGCCGCCCGCGGCGCCCGGTGGAGCGGCCGCGAGCCCCTACGGCACCCGCACCGACGACGTCGCCGCCGGCTCGCAGGCCTGACCCGGCGGTCTCACCGGAGGGCTGCCGGACGGGTGGCCAGGT
The DNA here is from genome assembly GCF_041028325.1 of Modestobacter sp. I12A-02662. Lineage (NCBI taxonomy): Bacteria > Bacillati > Actinomycetota > Actinomycetes > Geodermatophilales > Geodermatophilaceae > Modestobacter > Modestobacter sp. I12A-02662. Next base: position 23,885 of record NZ_JABGDE010000015.1, read on the forward strand.
GGGCGGTGAAGCTCTGCCGTCCGTACGGCGCCCCCGGGACCAGGGCCGCACCCGATCGGTAGGCCGCGAACAGCTTCCCCGGCAGGGCCAGCGGCAGCACCGGCCGACGGGTGCCGGTGGCCCGCGCCCACATCCGGGCCAGCTCCGGGAGGCCGTGCTGCTCCGGGCCGCCGATGTCGGCCACCCGCCCGGCCGGGGCCGCGCCGGCGAGCTCGGCCAGCCGGTCGGCGACCTCCTCGACGGCGATCGGCTGCAGGCGGATCGCCGGCGCGACGACGACCGGCGAGCGGCGCTGCGCGGTGAACATCGCCTCGACGAAGGAGTGGAACTGGGTGGCCCGCAGGACCGTGGAGGGCAGGCCGGACTCCCGGACGAGCCGCTCGATCACCACCTTGTCCCGGTAGTAGGCCAGCGGGATGTCGTCGATCCCGACGATCGAGATGAGCACCAGGTGCCGCACCCCGGCGGCGGTGGCGGCGTCGAGCAGCCTGCGGGTCGCCTCGACGTCGCCCTTGCCCCGGGGCCCGGTGGCCAGGTGCAGCACCGTGTCCGCGCCGGCCACTGCCTCGGGGAGACCGGCGCCGGTGAGCAGGTCCCCCGTAGTCAGGCCAGGGCCGCTGCGCCGGCTGAGGGCGCGGACGTCGTGACCGGCGGCACGCAGCCGCTGGACGGTGGGGACGCCGAGTGCGCCGGTCGCCCCGGTGACCATGGTGGTCGTCATGGGTGGTTCTCCCTTCCTCACCCGCTCAGACCGGACAGCCCGCCGATCCGTGACAGCTGGCCCTGGACGTAGGTCAGCTTCTCCGGGTTCACGACCAGGTCCAGCCCGGCCAACCGCTCGCCGTCGGTCTGCAGCACCAGGACGGCGCGCAGGTCGCCCGCGTCGGTGAAGGCCACCGCCGGAGCGCCGTTGACCTCGACGAGGGCCGGGAGCAGCCCCTGCTGGAAGCGGTGGACGAGCCCGATGACGTAGCGGGCAACGTCGTTGCGTCCCCGCACCGGGCGGCGCGCCGCGTGCACCACGCCACCGCCGTCGGCGCGCGCCACCACGTCGGCGGCCAGCAGGGCCTCCAGCCCGGCGAGGTTCCCGTCCCGGGCGGCGACCAGGAACCGGGCGATGAGGTCCTGCCAGTGAGCGACGTCCACCTCCCGGGACTCGGCCACCGCGACGTGCCGCCTGGCCCGGGCGTGCAACTGCCGGGCGTTGGCCTCGCTCGTGCCGATCAGGTCGGCCACCTCCCGCGGGCTGTACGCGAAGGCCTCGCGCAGCACGTAGGCGGCCCGCTCCGCCGGGGGCAGCCGCTCCAGGAGCGCCAGCAGCGCGAAGGAGACGGCCTCCCGCTGCACGGCGTCCTCGAGCGGACCGAGCTCGGGCTCGGCGTCGCGCCCGGTGAGCACCGGCTCGGGGAGCCAGGGCCCGACGTACACCTCCCGGCGCGCGCGGGCCGAGGTCAGCGCGGTGAGGCACAGGTTGGTGACGGTGCGGGCCAGGAACGCCGCCGGGTCCGCCACCCGGGCCCGGTCGACGCCCTGCCAGCGCAGCCAGGCGTCCTGCAGCACGTCCTCGGCGTCGGTGGCCGAGCCGAGCATCCGGTAGGCGATGCCGAACAGCCGCCGGCGCTGTCCCTGGAACTCGTCGAGCGCCGTCGTCACGCGCGCCATCCTGGCAGCGGCCGGGCGCACGTCGGCGAACCCGGGAGCCGTGTCACGAGCGGCGTCCGCGTTGTGTGGGGGACCCGGGCCGAGAAGAGTGGGCTGGGCCGCCGACATGACGGGGGTGGGTATGGCACGCATCGGGGTGCGGGGCGGCGCGGGGGCCGACGCCCTGCGGCGGATCACGGTCAACGACGTGTCACTGGCCTACCGGGAGGTGGGGTCGGGCGACGCGGTGGTCTTCGTGCACGGTGGCGTCAGCGACCTGCGCACCTGGGCAGGACAGCTGGAGCCGATCGGCACCCGGGCGCGGGCGATCGCCTACAGCCGCCGCTACGCCTGGCCCAACGACGACATCACCCCGGGGGCTGCCGACCCGATGTCGCCGCACGTCGACGACCTCGTGGCCCTGCTCCACGTCCTGGACGCCTCACCGGCGCACCTGGTCGGCAACTCGTGGGGTGGCTTGATCTGCCTGCTCACCGCGGTCCGGCACCCGGAGGTCGTCCGCAGCCTGGTGCTCGAGGAGCCGCCACTGCTGCCGCTGGTGCTCGGCGCGGGCCCACGCCCTCGTCCCGGCACGCTGGTCTCCAGCCTGGTCCGCCGGCCACGCGCGACCCTGGCGGCCCTGGTCGTCGGGGTGCGGACGTTCGCCCCGATGGCCTGGGCCCACCGGCGAGGCGACGAGGAGCACGCCTGGCGGGTCTTCGCCCGCGGCGTCCTCGGCCGGGATGCCGTCGCCCGGCTGACACCCGAGCGCGAGCAGCAGATGCGCGACAACGCGTCCCTGCTGCGGGCGGAGCTCCGGGCCGGCTTCCCGCCTCTCTCCGAGGCGGACGTGCAGGCCATCGACGCTCCCACCCTGCTGGTCTCCGGCGGCCGGAGCCCCGCGGTGGTCACTGCACTCAGCGACTGGCTGCCATCCCTGGTCCGGCAGGCTCGGCAGGTACGCGTGCCGGACGCCTCTCATCTGGTGCACGAGGACGACGCGCCGTTCGTCAACGCCCTGGTCCTCGACTTCATCTCCGACCTCGGGGAGCGACGGTCGGGCGGGTGACGGGCTCTGGGACGGTGCCCCGTGCGGCACGCCGCGTGGCACGGGAGTGGCACGTGCTGAGCAGCCGCACCGAGCGGCCGGAGGCGTTCGACCCCGCGGTGCTCGACGGCCTGCCCGAGCCCGCCCGCCGGTGGCTGACGCACGCCATCGCACCCGGCACGCCGCTGTGGCAGGCGGTGGAGCTGTCCATGCGGGGCGAGATCCGCCTCAGCTCCTGGCGCCCGTTCACCGCGCGCCAGGTGCTCGCGCCGCCGGCCGGTTTCGTCTGGGCCGCCACCGCGCGCCTCTTCGGGCTCCCCGTGACCGGCTTCGACCGGCTCAGCTCGGGGTCCGGCGAGATGCGCTGGCGCCTCGGCGGGCTGGTCCCGGTCATGTCCGCGTCCGGGCCGGACGTCGCGCGCAGCGCCGCGGGGCGCCTGGCCGGGGAGGCGACCCTGGTGCCGACGGCGTTCCGCGCCGCCACCTGGGCGACGGGGTCCGCCGCGGACCGGGTCGTCGCCACGTGGCACGTCGGTGGGCGGGACGAGAGCGTCGAGCTGCACGTGGGCCCGGACGGCCGGCTGCTCGGCGCCGAGATGGACCGCTGGGGGAATCCCGGCGGCGAGCCGTTCGGCCGGCACCGCTTCGGGGTGGCCTTCGAGGCGGAGCGGACCTCCGCCGGCGTGACCATCGGCTCGGTGCTCCGCGCCGGCTGGTGGTGGGGGACGGACCGCCAGGCCGAGGGCGAGTTCTTCCGGGCCCGGATCACCGGCGCGACGTTCCGGTGACCCGGGCCCGTCGGCCGGGTCAGGAGCGCAGGCGGTAGAAGCGCCAGAAGCCGAACCCCTCGATCGGCAGGACGTCGACCGCCGCGAACCCGGCTCGCTGCGCGAGGTCACGCACGGTGGACGACCGGATCACCGTCCCGGTCGCCGCCGACGGCTGGTGCGACCGGGCGTCGGGCAGGCAGACCAGCGTGCTGAACCCGTAGAGCAGCCGCTCGACGTCGCCGGCCGGCGCGGTGAACTCCTCCTCGGCGGCCTCGTCCATCACGACGACCACTCCTCCGGGCCGCAGGGCCCGCCGCGCCGCCGCCAGCACGTCCACCGGGTGGGGCAGGTCGTGGAGGCACTCGAAGGCGAAGACGGCGTCCACCGACGCCTCCGGCAGCTGCGTGGCGACGTCGCCGGTGACGAACCCGACGCGCTCACCCAGGCCGGCCGCGGCGGCGTGCTCTGCCGCGGCGGTGGTGGACGGGGCGTCGACGTCGTACCCGTGCAGCGCGGCTCGCGGGTACGCCCGGGCGAGGGCGACCGTCGACCAGCCCTCACCGCACCCGACGTCGGCGATCCGGGCGCCCGGCCGGTCGAGCAGCTCGTGCAGGTCCGGCACGCGACGCAGCGCCGGGGCCAGCTCCTGCTCGTACCAGGGGCGGTTCATGTCGGCCTGGCCGGTGCGGGCGTCCGGGCCGAACTGCGCCCAGCTCACCCCGGAGCCGGTCCGGTAGGCGTCCGCCAGTGCGGGCAGCTGCCCGGCTGCGGCGGCCACGAAGCGGGCCAGCGGCGCGAGGTAGGCCAGGCTGGACCGGTCGGTGAACACCTCGGCCGCTCCCGGTGGCAGCTCGAACCGGCGGGGCACGCCCGGTCCGGCCGGCTCGACGGCGGTGAGCAGACCGCCGGCGGCCTGCTGCTCGAGCCACTCGCGGGCGTAGCGCTCGTCGGTGCCGGTGCGGCCGGCCAGCTCCGCCGGGGACAGCGGGCCGGCGCCGGCCATCGCCTGGTACCAGCCCAGCCGTTCGCCGAGGTAGATGGCCAGCGTGTCGAAGGCGCCGAGCGCGGCCTGGAACACGCGCTCGGCCACCTCGTCGGCGGTCGGTGCGGCAGCAGCCGGGGCGGCGGGGTCCTGGACGGTGGTCATCGGGTTCCTCCTCAGGGTGTGGGGGTCAGGCCGCACGGGCCGGGACGGCGGCGGTCGCGGCGATGAAGCGGGCGACCACGTCGTGCACCTGGGCGCGGTCGCACTCGTTGAGGACGTCGTGCAGGTCGCCCGGGAAGGCGACGATCGAGGCGTTCGGCAGCTGCGCCGCGTCGGCCCGCCCGTCGGCGAGCGGGACCACCTGGTCCTCCTCGCCGTGGACGAAGAGCACCGGGAGGTCCGGACGGCCGGCGTCCAGGCCGGCCCGCACCTCCGGCCAGGCCTCCACGATGGCGCGCAGCGTCTCGTGCCGGAACCCGCCGTGCCAGGTCAGCGGGTCGTGCAGCAGCGCGTGCACGTAGTCCGGGTGGCGGCTGAAGACCTCGGTGGGATCGACGTCGGCGGGCTCGGCCGGGGTCCCGCCGGCCAGCTCCTCCGTGATCCACGCCAGCGGGCGCAGCGGCGGCGCGGACAGCACCAGCGCGTCGGCGACCGACGGCGACCGGAGGGCGAGCAGGTAGGCGGCCAGGCCGCCGCCGGAGTGCCCCGCCAGCACCAGCGGACCGACCGGGTGCTCGGCCCGCGCGATCGCGGCCAGCCGTCGGGCGTCCTCGACGTAGGAGTCCCACGTGGCGATGACCGCCCGCTCCCCGTCGCTGCGGCCGTGGCCGCAGGCGTCCATCGCGTGCACGGCCCAGCCGTCGGCGGCGAGCCGGCGGCCCAGGGCGTCGTACAGCCCGGCGTGCTCGCCGTAGCCGTGCAGGAGGACGACGACGCCGCGCACCCCGCCCACGGGATGCCAGGCGGTGTGGTGGATGCGTCCGACGGAACCGCGGAACCAGGGCATGGACGTGCTCCTCTGCGCTCGGGAGGGGACAGCGGCCGGTGGCGGTGGCGCCACGCGGGGAACCGGTGCGAGGAGCCTGCGGGGGACGCCTGTCGGCGCGGTGTCGTCGTGCTGTCGCCGGCCCTGCGGGCGTGTCAGACTGCCCCGGTCAACCGTCGAGGTGGCCGCCGACATGTTCCGTGTGCTCGGTCCGCTCGAGGTCGAGGACGGCGACGAGCGGATCCTCCTGCCGGGCGTCCGGCTGCGCGCGCTCCTCGTCGCCCTTCTCCTGCAGCCGCGCACCACCGTTCCGGCGCACCGCCTCATCGAGGTGCTCTGGGACGAGGACCCGCCCCAGGTCCCCGGCAACGCGCTGCACCAGGTGGTCCGGCGGCTGCGGACCGCCCTCGGCCCGCTCGGGACGGCGGTCCGGACCCGGCCGGCCGGCTACGAGCTCGCCGTCGCCACCGGGCTGGTCGACGCCGAGGTGTTCGAGGCGGCGTACCGGGAGGCCGGGGCGCTGTCCGCCGCCGACCCCGACGCGGCCGCGGCCGTGCTGGACCGCGGGCTGGCGCTGTGGCGTGGACCCGCCTACGGCGAGTTCGCCGAGGGCTTCGCGCGGGCGCCGGCCGTCCGGCTGGAGGAGCTGCGGATCGCCGCCCTCGAGGAGCGGGCGGCGCTGCAGCTGGCGCGCGGCGCCGTCCCCGAGGCCGTCGCCGCCGGCCGCCAGCTCCTCGCGGGGCATCCACACCGGCCGCGCACGGTCGAGGTGCTCATGCGGGCGCTGTCCGCCGACGGTCGCGCGGCCGAGGCGCTCGACGTCTACCGCCGGCACCGGGAGCTGCTCGCCGACGAGCTGGGCATGGACCCGCGCGAGTCGCTCCGGGAGCTGCAGACCCAGATCCTGCGCGGCGCGGTGCCGGCGCCCCGCGAACCACCCCTCCGGCCGCCCCGGCCAACGCCGGCCGGAGCCGTCCGCGCGCTGCCCTGGCGGCCCGGCCCGCTGCTCGGGCGGGCAGCGGACCTGGCCCTGCTCGGCGACTGCCTGGCCGAGCAGCGGCTGGTGACCCTGGTCGGACCGGGCGGGGTCGGCAAGACCCGGCTGGCCGTGGAGGCGGCGCACCGCCGCGCCGGCGCCGACGCCGCGGTGTGGTGGGCGGACCTGTCGACGGCGACGCCGCAGCGGCTGGTCGGCTCCCTGGCGGAGGCGACCGCGGTCGACCTCCCTCGCGGGTCTGATGCCCCCGGGGCGCTCGCCGAGGCCTTGCGCGACGCCTGCGGCCTGCTGTGCCTGGACAACGCCGAGACCGTGCTGGCCGACCTCGCTCCGCTGGCGGAACGCCTGCTGGCCGAGGTCCCGGACCTGGCGCTCCTGGTGACCAGCCGCGAGCGGCTGGACGTGGCGCACGAGCACGTCCACGTCCTCGCGCCGCTGCCCGTGCCCGCCGACGCGGCCCGGGACACGCCGGCCGTGCGGCTGTTCATCGACCGGGCACCCGGGCTGGAGGCCGGCGCGCTCTCCGACGACGACGTCGCGGTCATCGCGGACACCTGCCGCCGGCTCGACGGTCTGCCGCTCGCGATCGAGCTCGGCGCCGCACGGGCCCCGACGTTCGGGCTGCGCGAGTTCGCGGCCCGCCTGGCGCAGGGCCTCGACCTGCTCTCCGGCGGGCGCCGCACGGCCGCCGCCCGGCACCGCTCGGTGCGCGCCGTCGTCGACTGGTCGTTCCGCCTGCTCCCCGACGACGAGGCGCGCCTGTTCACCCGGCTGGCGGTGTTCCCGTCCTCGTTCACCCTGGACCGGGCCGAGGCGGTGTGCGGAGGACCGCCGCTGACCACGCCCGCCGTCGCGCCGCTGCTGGCCCGGCTCGCCGAGAAGTCGCTGGTGCAGGCCGGTGACGGCCGGTTCTGGCTGCTGGAGACCCTGCGCGCCTTCGCCGACGAGCACCTCGGCGACGACGAGCGACGCGCGGTGCGCGCCCGGCACGCGGAGGACACCGCCGGGCGCCTGGCCGGGTGGAGCGCCCTGCTGTGGACACCTCGCGAGCCCGAGGCGGTGGCCGCGCTCGGCGTCCTCACGGCCGACCTCCACGCGGCCTGGGCGCACGCGGTGCGGGACGACCGGCCGCTCGCCGTCCGGCTGGCCGGTGACGTGCACGACTTCGCGTACTACCACCAGCGCGCGGACCTGCTGGAGTGGGGCCTCACCGTGGCCGGGTGGGAGGTCGAGCACCCTCGGCTCCCCGACGCGATGGCCACCGCGGCCGCCGCCGCGTGGGCGGTCGGCCGGATGGCCGACGCCGAGGAGCTGACCGGCCGGGGCCTGGTGGCCGCCGGCGGGCCGGACTCCCCCACCGCGGCCCGGGTGATGGACCAGCGGGCCGGACTGGCGATGTTCGCCGGGCAGACGGAGGAGGCCGTCCGGCGCTACCGCCGGGCCGCGGACCTCTACCGGCGGGCGGGCGAGCCCGTCCTCGGGCTGACGATCGACCTGTCGGTGTGCCAGGTCATGACCTACGACGGGGGCGCCGCCGAGGCCGCCGCCCGCGCCGCCGACCTGCGGGCCGCCGTCCGCGCGAGCGGCAACCCGAGCGCCCTCGCGTGGTGGCACTACGTCCTGGGCGAGGCGCTGGTCCACTCCGACCCGGCCGGCGCGCTGGCGAGCTACACGGCAGCGGTCGAGCACGCGTCCCGGGTGGACAACCGGCTGCTGGTCATGCTGGCCCGCAGCTCCGCTGCGCCCCTCCTCGGCGAGCAGGACTCCCCTCCGGTCGCGCTGCGGGAGCTGGGCCGTCTGCTCGACCAGTGGCAGGACCTCGGCAACACCGCCTCCCAGTGGTGGGTCCTGCTCAGCCTGGCGGTGCTCCTCGGGGAGCTCGGTGCGGACCGGGACGCCGCACTGCTGGCCGGGGCCGTGCGGTCCAACCAGCAGCACCAGCCCGCCTTCGTCCGGGACCGGCAGCGGCTCGAGCAGGCGCTCACCGCCGTCCGCCGCCGGCTGGGGGACGAGGCCACGGACGCGGCGTCGGTCGAGGGGGCGCGGATGCCCCTGCAGGAGGCACTCGCGGTCGCCCGGCAGCTCATCCCGACCGCGGGGACCCTTGCCCCGCCACCCCGGACCGAGGAGCGTGTGCCCGGCGTGACGCGACGGGAGGGCGCATGAGCGGCATCGCGGTGCTCGGTCCCGGCGGGGTGGGCGGGCTGCTCGCCGGGCTGCTGGCGCGCCGCGGGCAGGACGTCACCTGCCTGGCCGGCCCGGCCACCGTCGACGTCCTGGCCCGCGACGGGCTCCGTGTCGAGAGCCGGCAGTTCGGCACGTTCGCCGTCCGGGTGCGGGCCGCCGAGCGGCTCGACGACGGCGTCGACGTCTGCCTGATCGCGGTCAAGGCCACGCAGCTCGCCGACGCGCTGGAGCGCCTCCCGGCCGACGCGGTCGGCGGTGCCCTGGTGGTGCCGTTGCTCAACGGGGTCGAGCACGTCGACCTGCTGCAGCGCCGCTACCCCGGCGCCGGCGTAGTCCCGGCCACGATCCGCTGCGAGTCCACCCGCACGGCGCCCGGCGTCATCCGGCACGACAGCCCGTTCGTGCGGGTGGAGATGGCCGCGACCGGCCGGTCGGCCGACGCCGTCCGGCGCTTCGCCGACGACCTCACCGACGCCGGGGTCAGCGCGCAGGTCAGTGACGACCCGGCCACGGTGATGTGGAGCAAGCTGACCTTCCTGGCCGCGTTGGCCCTGCTCACCACGGCCGCGGGCGCCCCGGCCGGCGAGGTCCGGGAACGACGGCGCGACGACCTCGTCGCGCTGGTCGGCGAGGCCGCCGCGGTCGCCCGGGCCGAGGGCGCGGCGGTCGACGCGGCGGCCGTCGTGGCCTTCTTCGACGGCATCCCGGCCGGCATGCAGTCGTCGATGCAGCGCGACGCCGAGGCCGGCCGCCCTCTCGAGCTGGACGCCGTCGCGGGCGCGGTCGTGCGCACGGCCGCCCGGCACGGGATCCCCGTGCCGGTCACCTCCCGCTACGTCGACCTGCTCACCGACCGCAGCCGCTCCGCACTCCCCCGGGATGCCACCTGAGCCGACCGAGCCCACCTGGAGCGCCCGTGCCCGAGCACCGGACCGCAACGCTGCCCGCCGCCGTCCTCGTCCTGACCGCAGCCACCGGCTGCTCGGTGTTCGCCGATCCCGGCCCGGACACCACCCAGGACCGCCCCGTCGCCGACGTCACCAGCGTCCGGCTGGAGACGAGCGGGGACCTGTCCGTCGGGGCCGGCGACCGTCCGCAGCTCACCGTGACCGCCGGGAGCGAGGTGATCGACCGGCTCACCAGCGACGTCGTGGACGGGGTCCTCGTGCTGGGGATCGACGGCCGGGTCCTCGAGCTGGGGGACGTCCACTACTCCCTGACCCTCCCCCGGCTGGACGGCCTCGTCGTGGACGGATCCGGTGACGCGGAGGTCGCGTCGGTGCCGACCGACGCGCTCTCGCTCGCGGTCAACGGCTCCGGGGACGTCGAGGTGAGCGGCGTGGCCGTCCAGGACCTGCAGGTGGCGCTGGCCGGCTCGGGCAACGTGGAGACCGAGGGCACCGCCGCGGTCCAGGACGTGCTGGTCGAGGGGTCCGGGGACTACGACGGCTCCTCGCTGGACAGCCGGCAGGCCACCGTCACCGTGAGCGGTTCCGGCGACGCCGACGTCCGGGTCACCGGGGAGCTCACCGCCGTCGTCAACGGCAGCGGGGACATCGAGTACACCGGCGGGGCCCAGGTCACCAGCACCGTCCAGGGGTCCGGCCAGGTCGTCCCGAGCTGAGTTGCGTCCTCCGGGCATCATCGGTCCATGAGGGCCATCGACACGCCTGATCCGCGGGGCGAGGACCAGCTGGCGGACGAGGTCGTGGTCCGGCTCACCGACGACCTGGCCGGCCTGCACCGCGGCGTGCTCACCCGCGACGAGGTCGAGGACGTCGTCCGCTCGTCCTACGAGGAACTGGCCAGGAAGGCACGGATCACCGCGTTCCTCCCGGTGCTCGCCCGTCACCGCGCGGAGGACCGGCTGGTGGACCTGGCCCGGCAGCGCCACGAGTCCGCGCGCCCGGTGCCCAAGGTGGTCTTCGTCTGCCGGCACAACGAGGGCCGGTCCCAGCTCGCCGCCGCCCTGCTGGACCACCACGCCAAGGGCCGGGTCGACGTCCGCTCGACCGGCATCGAGCCGACCGGGCGGCTCAACCCGGTCGCGGTCCAGGCACTCGCCGAGCTGGGGGTCCCGCTCGCCGAGCCCTACCCCGAGCCGCCCTCGGACGCGCTGATCCGCCGGGCGGACGTCGTGGTGAACATCGGGGCGGCGGACGCCCGCCCGGACATCCCCGGTGCCCGCTACGTGGACTGGGACCTGCCGGACCCGGCGGGCCGGCCCCTGGAGGAGGTCCGGGAGCTGCGCGACGAACTCGATCGCCGAGTCCGCGTCCTGCTGGACGAACTCACCGCCTGAGCCCGGCCGCCGGCGGTCAGAGCGGCGGCGTGGTCGGCGGCGGCGTCCGGTGCCCGGTCGCCTCCTCGTACCCCCGCCCGGCGGCCAGCAGCAGCGGCTCGTCGAACGGGCGGGCCAGGAACTCGACGCCCACCGGCACCCCGATCGGCGCGCTCGCCGTCGGCTCGCTGAAGCCGCCCGGGAGGGTGAGGGCCGGGAAGCCGGTCAGCGCCCCGAGGATGCCGTTGCGGTCCCGCTGCTGCTGCTCCACGACCGGCTCCACCAGGCGGCTCTGCATCGGGTAGAAGAGCAGGTCGAGGTCCTGCTCGTCCATCATCGCGAGGACCCGGTCGCGGAGCTCCGCGATGCCGTCGAGCCGGGCGGCGTACTCGGCGCTGGCCCGGCCGTCCCCGGTCTCGTCCGCGGTGGCGAGGAAGTTCTCGACGGTCGGGTGCAGCGGGCCGGTCGCCCGGATCTCCTCGAGCGTGTCCACGGGGGCGTTGGTGGTGGCGAGGTAGCTCTCCAGCAGCGGCTCGAACTCGAACCGCTGGACGTCGTAGCTCGCCGACAGCTCGGCGGCCGTGGCACCCAGGTCGACGTCGACGAGCGTCGCGCCCTGCGCGGTGAGGTCCGCGCGTGCCCGGTCGACGACCGCGTTCACCGGGTCGTACAGCTCCCCCTCGAGCAGGAAGTTCGTGACCACGCCGATCCGGGCGCCACCGAGCACCTGGTCGTCCACGGCGGCCACGTAGTCCGGGAGCTCCCGCCCGACCAGGACGTCGGTGTAGGAATCAGCCGGGTCGTGGCCGGCCATGACCTGCAGGACTGCGGCGGCGTCGGCCACCGACCGGGCGATCGGGCCGGCGGCGTCCTGGGTCGAGGACACCGGCACGATGCCGTCCCGGCTGACCAGCCCGCGGGTGGGGCGCAGGCCGACCAGGCTGTTGGCCGAGGATGGCGACCGGATCGAGTTGACCGTGTCGCTGCCGGTCCCCACGGTGGCGAAGCCGGCCGTGATGCCCGCGCCGGTGCCGCCGCTGGACCCGCCGGGGGTCCGGGTGAGGTCGTAGGGGTTCAGCGTCTGCCCGCCCAGGGAGCTGGCGGTGACGCCGGTGACGGCGAACTCGTGCATGTTGGCCTTGCCGATGACGATCGCGCCGGCCTCGCGCAACCGCGCCACCGTCGTGGCGTCGTCCGGCGGCTGGGCGCCCTCCAGCGTCGCCGACGCGGCGGTGGTCGGGAGGTCCGCGGTGTCGTAGTTGTCCTTCAGGAGCACCGGCACGCAGTGCAGCGGGCCGGCGAAGCCCTCCTCCGCGTACTGCTCGTCGAGGGCCGCAGCGGTGCTCAGCGCGTCGTCGTCCACCTCGAGCACGGCGTTCAGCTGCGGGCCCTCGTCGTCGTAGGCCTCGATCCGGGCCAGCGACTCCTCGACCACGTCCTGGCAGGTGGCGGAGCCGTCCTCGATCGCGGCGCGGATCGACGCGACGCTGGCCTCTTCCACGGGGAGACCGCCGACGTCCGCTGCCGCCGGCGAGGCCCCGCCGACCGTGGCCGTGGCCGTGGCGACCAGTGCGGTGGCGGCGACCGCCGTGGCCAGTGCCCGTCTCCGCGTGATGTGCCCCATGCCGCGGAACGTAACACCGGGGCAGGCCCCCCGCTGGCGGATCAGGTGACCCTCGTCGCAGCCGGGACCCGGGTCCCGACAGTCGTCAGATCGTGAACCACCGGGACGGATCGTCCATCGGGATACCGGCGGCGGACAGCTCGGGCACGACGTCCGACTCGAGCGACCAGGCCAGCCAGCGATCCGGTGTCACGACGATGGTGACGTCCTCCACCTCGTGCAGCAGGCCGCCGACGACGTCCAGACCCTCGGCGGTCATCCACAACGCGTAGAGCCGGTGGTTGAGCTCGCGCGACTCCGGGCCGGTGAGCAGCTCCGCCGTGCCGACCGCGGACACCCACTCGATGGTCGTGCGGTCGTCGACGGTGACCGTGACCGCGGGATCAGCAGCCAGGTTCCGCACCTTCCTGGTGGCCGAGGACGTGGCCACGAGGAAGCGGTCGTCGGTGAACAGGTAGACGACCGGCACCAGGTGCGCCGACGCGTCCGGGTTGCGGGTCGCCAGGCTGAGGTAGCGGTGCCGCCCTAGGAACTCGCGCATCCGGCCGGTTGGTTCGCCTCCCGGCCGGATCGGGGTCGGCTCGGTCATGACGGGCCGGCCCTGGTCCCGTCGGGGTCAGCGGCCCACGGGGGTCCCGCCTGTCCGGTGCATGCACTCATCAACCGACAGCCTCATCCCCAGTGAGCCGGGCGACGACGTCGTGAGCGGAGGGTACGCCGGGCAGGCCGGCAGGGGTCCCGCGCGCGGCGCGGCGGGACGATCGGCACGACGATCGCTCGCACGGTGGGTGCCCGCAGTCTGAGCGAAGCCGCGCGCCCGGCGAGGTGGTTCCCGGCGGAAGTGGGTGCTGCCACGGATTCCGCGGCGGTCGCCGGGGCGGCGACCATGCGGAGGACACGGAACGGCCGCCAGCTGACGGGTCCGGGAGGAGGCCGTGTGCACCCTGCCGCCGAGGCCCTGGCCGACCACCCGGCCGCACTCCGGCGTGCCCCACTCCCCGGTGAACGACGTCCACGGTCACCGCGGAGGGAGGGGACGTGTCGGTCGCCGAGCTGAACGTCGTCGTCCTGGCGGTGACCGCCCTCCTGCTGATCGCCGTCGCGGCCGTGCGGCTGTCCACCCGGGCCGGGCTGCCGACCCTGCTGCTCTACCTCGGCCTCGGCGTGGTCGTCGGCGAGGCCGGGTTCGGTCTCGAGTTCGACGACGCCCAGCTCACGCAGGTGGTCGGCCTGGTGCTGCTGGCCATCATCATCGCCGAGGGTGGCCTCACCACGCGGTGGGAGGTGATCCGCCCGGTCCTGGCCCCATCGCTGCTGCTGGCGACGCTCGGCGTGGCCCTCAGCGTGGCGGTCACGGCCGCCGTGACGTACGCGCTGCTGGACGTGGACCTGCGGACCGCCCTCCTGCTGGGGGCCGTCGTCGGTTCCACCGACGCCGCAGCGGTGTTCTCCGTGCTCCGCCGCTTCCCCCTGCAGCGGCGACTGCGTGCCACCCTCGAGGCCGAGTCCGGGTCCAACGACCCCCTGGCCATCATCCTGGTCACCCTCATCGTGTCCGACGGGTGGGAACAGGCCGATCCGCTGGTGGCGGCCGCGCAGGTGCTCTACCAGCTGGTGGTCGGCGCCGTCGTGGGTCTCGCGGTGGCCCGGGTCGGCGAGAGGGTGCTGCGCCGCAGTGCGCTTCCGTCGGTGGGGCTGTACCCGATCGCCACCGTCGCCATCGTCATGTTCGCCTTCGCCGCCGCCGGCGTGGTGGCGGCCTCCTCGTTCATGGCGGTCTACGTCGCCGGCCTGTGGCTGGGCAACGCCCGACTGCCGCACCGCAACGCCACCCTGGGCTTCGCGGAGGGCCTGGCGTGGCTGTCCCAGATGGGGTTGTTCGTGCTGCTGGGGCTGCTGGTCAGCCCTGAACGGCTGCCCGCCGCGCTGCTGCCCGCGCTCATCGTGGGCGGGGGCCTGCTGCTGCTCGCCCGCCCGTTCTCCGTCCTGGTGTGCGCCGCGCCGTTCCTGGTGCCGTGGCGGGAGCAGGCGTTCATGTCCTGGGCGGGGCTGCGGGGCGCGGTGCCGATCGTCCTGGCCACGATCCCCCTCAGCACCCCGATGCCGGCCGCGCAGCAGGTCTTCGACATCGTGTTCGTCCTGGTGGTCGTCTTCACCCTCGTGCAGGCGCCCGCGCTGCCGACGCTGGCCCGGCGTCTGCGCGTGGGCGACGAGGAGGGCGCCGCGGAGGTGGCCATCGAGTCGGCTCCGCTGGCCAGCATCGACGCCGACCTGCTGCAGTTCGCCGTCCCGAGGGGCTCCCGGCTGCACGGCGTCGCGATGTGGGAGCTGCGGCTGCCGCCGGGGGCAGTGGTCTCCGTGATCGTGCGCGACGGCCAGCCGATCGTCCCCGACGCCCGGACCACCCTCCGCACCTACGACCAGCTGCTGCTCATCGTGCCCAGCAGGGCGCGGCGGCAGGTCGAACGCCGCCTGCTCGCGGTGCACCGCGCCGGTCGCCTGGCCAGCTGGCTCGGCGAGCGTGGGGACGCCCGTCCGCGGCCTCCCGAGGGCCGCGCTCCGCGGCCCCCCCGCCGACGGGACCGCGCCGACCGGCGGTTCCTCACCGCGGCGCGACGCCACGTGGGCCGGCGCAGCGACGACGAGAGGACCCCCGAGGTGCAGCGGGACGTGCGGGTCGGGCCCGGCCGATGACCGTCGTTCTGCTCCGCGGAAAGCGGCATCGACTGGAACGCCACCTTTCTGCTGTCGGGATGATGGTCATCGTCGGCGTCCTCAAGCAGACCGGGCTGTTCGACTACCTCGCCGTCTGGGCGGCCCAGAGGTAACGCGGCCGCCCGTTCCGGCTGATGGTGCTGCTGATCGTCGTGACGGCGGGCGCATCGGCCCTGCTCGACAACGTCACCACCGTCCTGCTGGTCGCGCCGGTGACGCTGATGATCTGCGAGAAGCTCGGCCTGCGCCCGGTGCTCTACCTGACCGGTGCCTCCTCGTCCTGGGACTGGTCACGACCGGGTTCTCGCTGCACTCCTGGCTCCACGTCCAGCCCTGCCTGATCGCGCTGCTCGGCGCCGGGACGATGGTCCTGGTCTCCCGCGCCACGCCGGCCCAGTTCCTGGAGGAGGTGGAGTGGCCGACGCTCGTGTTCTTCATGGCTCTGTTCGTCCTGGTCGGGGGCCTGGTCGAGGTGGGCGTGATCGACCGGCTGGGCCAGGCCGCGGTCGACGCCACCGATGGCAGGTTCTTCCTGGCCGCGACGGGCCTGCTGTTCGGCTCGGCGGTGCTGGGGGCGTTCGTCGACAACATCCCCTGCACCGCGACGATGGCGCCGATCGTCGAGGACCTGGCCGACGCCGCCCCCACCGCCACGCAGGGCGAGGCGCTGTGGTGGGCCTTCCCGCTGGGAGCCGACTTCGGCGGCAACACCACCGCGGTCGCCGCGGGCGCCAACGTCGTGATCATCGGCATCGCGGCCCGCCACCTGCACCCCATCAGCTTCTGGGAGTCCACCAGGTACGGCCTGTTCGTCACCGTCGTGACGCTCGTGCTCACCTGGCCCTACGTCTTCCTCCGCTACTTCGCCTTCGGCTGAGCCCGCGACGTCGGGCCCCGGGCACCGGTCCGGACGGCGACGACGGTCAGCGCGCCGCGGTCAGCGCGTCCGTGAGCAGCGTGACGAGCGCCTCGTGCTGCACGTCGGCCGACGACTGCACCTCCTCGTCGGAGCCGTCCAGCGCCCGGGCGGCGAGTCCCGCCTTGCTGTCGATCAGCTCGGCGATCCGCGCGTCGATGGTCTGCGCGGCGATGATCCGCCAGGCGGTGACGGGGTCGGTCTGCCCGATGCGGTGGCTGCGGTCGATGGCCTGGGTCTGCTCCGCATCGGTCCAGGAGAGCTCGGCGAGCACGATGTTGGAGGCGACCTGCAGGTTGATGCCGACGCCGGCCGCGGTCAGGGAGCAGACCGCGACGGCGACGCCGCGGTCGTTGACGAAGGCGTCGATGTGCTTCTGCCGGGCGGTGGGCGTCTGGTCGCCACGGATCGACGAGAACCGGATCCCCAGCTTGGTGAAGGTCTCCTCGGCGACGTCCATCACGTCGACGTGCTTGGCGAAGAAGACGACCTTGCCCGCGCTCCGCGCGAGCTGCGCGGTGTAGTCGGCGGCGAGGCCGGCCTTCGCCTGGCCGATGCGCCGCATCATGCCGAAGACGTTCTCGCCGGCCTCCGCCGTCGCCGCGTCCTTCAGCTCCCACCGGGCCACCCTGCGCACCAGTTCGTGGTCGATGCCCTCGACGGGGGCACCGGACTCGCGGGCCGCGAGCGCGCTCTCGTACCGCGACACCAGCCGGCGGGCGAGGTCCCGCTCGGCCGCCCGGATCGACCGGCCGGCCTTGTCGTCCAGCTCGACGGGGAGGTCCGCGATCCGGCGGGCGGGGATGTCGGCAGCCACGTCGACCTTGCGGCGACGGACGACGCCGAGGTCGATCACGCACCGGCGGGCGGCGGCGTGGAACCCGGGGTCGGCCGGAGAGAGGCCGGTCTCCTCGAGCGCGTCCATCAGGTCGGCGAGCGGCTTGGTCTCGTCGATCCAGCCGAGGAACTGCCAGATGGCCCGGAAGTCGTCGATGTCGTTGATCAGCGGGGTGCCGGTGAGGGCCATCAGCAGGGGGCGCGCGGTGCGGGACCGGATGCGCTCGGAGAGCTCCAGGACGTGCTGCGACCGCTGGGAGGTCTTGTTCTTGATGAAGTGCGCCTCGTCGACGACCATGCCGCGGAACCCGAACTCGCCGATCCAGCCCACGTGGCGGTCGAGCACCTCGTAGTTGACGACGACGATGTCGGCGAAGCCGTTGACCGTGTCACCGTTGCCGTGGACGACCGTGGCCGAGCGGTGCGGCGTCCAGAGGCCGGCCTCGCGGGCCCAGTTGGTCTTGACGACGCTCGGTACGACCACGAGCAGCGGGTAGGCGTTCGCCGCCTCCGCGGCGAGCAGCGCCTGCGCCGTCTTGCCCAGGCCGGGCTCGTCGGCGAGCAGGAAGGTGCGGTGGCCGGCGGCGGCTGCGGCGACCAGCTGCGCCTGGTGCGGCATCAGCTCCCGGCCACCCGGCGCGTGCCGGTCGGACGGCTCGGGCAGGGCCATGCACGCCGGGGCTCCGCCGCCGGCGCGCTCGAAGGAACTGAGCAGCGGGCCGAGCAGCTCCCACCCGGCCAGCCGGTGCGGCCGGGCCGTGCTGCTCTGCCGGACGGAGTCGTAGTCGGGGGCGAGGAAGGGGTTGGCCAGCTGCCGGGAGACGACCGACTGGGGCACGACCCGGCGCTCGGGCGGGGCGGACGCGGCCGCGCGCTCCGACGACGGGACCCCGTCGGGGGCCCCGACTCCGACGACGCCCCGCAGGTCCCGCCCGACCGACCTGGCCGGGTCGGCGGCGACGGCGTCCGAGGCGAGCAGCGCGAGGAGCGCGGGGTCGCGCACGGCGGTCCGGGCGAGGACGGTCGCGATCCCGTCGAGGCGCTTGAGCTGCTCCGCCCGGTGGCTCTCGCTGCTGGCCTGGTCCCCGCGGACCCGGGCGCGCTCCTCACGCAGCTCCAGCGCCACGGCCTGGAACTTCGTGCGCACGGCGGGCGTCACGGGACCGCGCTGGGCGGCTGCCTCGACCTCCCGGACGGCCCGGGCGAGCCCCGACAGCACGTCGTCGCGGGCGCGTCGCTCGTCCCGCGGGGCGGAACGGCGGGTGCCCGTCGGGCGCTGGCCTCGTCGAGCCACGGACTCCTCCTCTGGAATGCCCGGCACGGCTGCCGCGGCGGCGGGATGCCGCGCGCGGTCCCGCCGTCGCGGGGATGACGTCGTGGGATGACGTCGCGCGGCGCGGGCCCGGGGGAACCGCTCCGCGCACGCGACCCGGCCTCCGGATCCGCGAGACGCCGACGCCTCGGCCCGTCCACGGTGGAGAACCGTCGGCCACGTGTGGATGGCCTGGGCACCGACCGCGGAGGGCGCGCCGCCCGGACGAGCGGCGTCACCCGGGTCGGTGCTCGACCGATGCTAGCGCCTCGGCCCGGACGGGGACGGCCGCACGGACGGGAACGGCCCCACGGTGACTGTGGGAGATGTCGTACCCCGACCTCACAATCGCGGCGTCCGGGACGTCTACCCGGTATGGAGACGCGAACGATGAGCAGGACGCACACCGTGGTGCCCTCGCCGATCGGCCCGCTGACCGTCGTCCGGGAGGACGGCGCGCTGGTGCGGCTGGCCATGTCGCCGCCCGGGCTGTTCGTGGACGCCGAGCTGGGCGAGCGCACCGACGACGGGTTCGCCGACGTGACCCGGCAGCTCGGCGAGTACTTCGCCGGCGAGCGGACCGCCTTCGACCTGCCGCTACGGCCGGTCGGCAGCGACTTCGAGCTGGCCGTGTGGGACCAGCTGACCCGCATCCCGTACGGCGCGACCCGCTCCTACGGATCGGTCGCCGCGGCGGTCGGTCAGCCGGGCGGCGGGCAGGCGGTCGGCGCCGCCAACGGGCGCAACCCGCTGGCCATCGTCGTCCCCTGCCACCGGGTGATCGGCGCCGACGGCAGCCTGGTCGGCTTCGGCGGCGGGCTGGCCCGCAAGCGGTTCCTGCTCGACCTGGAGCAGCGCGACAGCCGGTTGTTCTGACGTGCCCCTCGAGCCGTTCGAGGCGGTCGTGCGGCGGCACGGACCGACCGTGCTGCGCGTCTGCCGCGCGGTCGTCGGTCCGGACGCCGCCGACGACGCCTGGTCCGAGACGTTCCTCGCGGCGCTGCGGGCCTACCCCGCGCTGCCGCTGGGCAGCGACGTCGAGGCATGGCTGGTGACGATCGCCCGCCGGAAGGCGGTCGACCAGCTGCGGGCGGCCGCCCGACGCGCCGTACCCGTCGCCGAGCCGCCGGAGGTGCCCAGCACCACCGGCCTGCCCGGCGAGCGGGACGGCGAGCTGTGGGCCGCGCTCGCCGGGCTGCCGGAGAAGCAGCGGCAGACCGTCGCCTACCACCACCTCGCCGGCCTGCCCTACGCCGAGATCGCCGCCCTCGTCGGCGGCACCCCCGAAGCCGCCCGCCGCGCTGCCGCCGACGGGATCGCGGCGCTGCGCCGCACCTACCGAGGAGCTCCCGATGACCGCTGATCTCGACCGCCTGGCCGCTCGCCTGGCGCGCGCCGCCGACGACGCCGGCCTGCTCGACGTCGCGTTCACCACCGTGGACACCCCGGTCGGGCCGCTGCTGCTGGCCGCCACCGGCCAGGGACTCGTCCGCGTGGCGTACGCCGCCGAGGACCACGACGCCGTCCTGCAGTCCCTCGCCGACCGGATCAGCCCGCGCGTGCTGCGGGCCCCGGCCCGGCTCGACCCCGCAGTCCGGCAGCTCGAGGAGTACTTCGCCGGCCGGCGCCGTGCCTTCGACCTGCCGCTGGACCTGCGGCTGTCGGCCGGGTTCCGCCGCGACGTGCTGACCCGGCTGCGCGAGGTCGGCTACGGGAGGACGGCCAGCTACGCCGCCCTCGCGGCGGCCGCCGGCAGCCCGCGGGCGGTCCGCGCGGTCGGGACGGCGTGCGCGACCAACCCGCTGCCGGTCGTCGTCCCCTGCCACCGGGTGGTGCGCAGCGACGGCGCGCTCGGCGACTACGTGGGCGGCGTCGCGGCCAAGCGCACGCTGCTGAGCCTGGAGGCAGCGGCATGAGCGACCGCGTGGACGCCCTCGGCCGGCTCGCGCTCGCCGCCGAGGCGCGCCGGCCTTGTACCGCACCCGTTGCCGATCGCCCGGGAGTGGGCGCCCCGGCCGCTACAGCGAGCACGTGAGCGCTCCATTCTGGTGACGACGCGCCGGCCGCCCGCGACGTCAGGTCGGTGAGGCATGCGCGACTGCATCTCCAGGTCGACGGGCTCGGAAGTCCGGGCACCCACACCGACGCCCCCCAGGGGCCGGACCCACGGAGATCAGCATGCGATCCACCCGAGCCATCCTCACCACCACCGCCGCCACCGCCGGAGCCCTGGCGCTCAGCGTCTTCGCCGCGCCCGCCGCCGGCGCCGACGAGGTCGGCGGCGTCACCACCGTCGTGCTGAACCCCGACGTCGTCCCCGTGCTGGTGGACGACCTGCACGTCGGCCTGATCGAGCCCGGCGAGCTCGGCGACGCGAGCGGCCTGGCGCAGTTGGCCTTCCCGATCACCGCGATCGAGGACGAGGACATCCGGCACAGCGGCGGCCTCAGCTTCACCACGCTCGACGGCGCGACGCTGGAGATCACCGAGTTCGCGATCCAACCCGGTGACGGCGAGCTCGAGGCCGAGGCCGCGCTCGACGGGGCGGCGCTGGAGGACGACGTCGACGTCTTCGACCTCGGCGACGTGCAGGCGATCGACGGCGAGCCTTCGTGCGACGGCGTCGCGGCCGGCCTCACCCTCGCCGACGAGGCGGCCGCCGCGCTGGGCGCCCCGGAGTTGGAGGGCGTCTTCATCGGCAACGCCTGCGTGCAGCCGGAGGCCTGAGTCCGGTCCGGTGCCCGACGGTCGGGGCGGCCGGAGCGGTGTCCCGCTCCGGCCGCCCGCCCAGCCTGTTCGGCGCCATGACCGCGACCACTCCATCGAGGTGTGCCTGGCCCTCGACGGTGAGATGTGGCTGATGCTGCACTGCGGCTCCCGCACCATCGGCACGGAGCTCGCCGAGCGGCACACCGGCGTCGCCCGGGGACGGAGGCGTTGGCCGGCGTCGCCGAGCGGGCGCCGGCGACCAGCAGGACGAGTGCGGCGGCGACCGCGGGCAGCGTGGCGGTGTCGAGGGCCGTCTCGGTGGCGTCCTGCTGAACGAGGACCCGACCCCGCAGGCCACGATGAGCGCGATCAGGATCCCGTCCACGGGGCGCTTCCCGCCCTGCGCCCGACCGCCGCGGCCGCCGGCCGATCGGCGGCCGTCGTCCCCGGCCCGCGGAGCATCACCCAGGTGCGCGGGCCACCGCAGGGCAGGTCGACGACGTCGGTCACCGCGAAGCCGAGGCTGCGGTAGAACCGCACGTTGAGCTCGGCGCTGGTCTCCAGGTGCACTGGCAGCCCGTCCCGGTCGGCGCGGTCGAGGCCCGGAGCCAGGGTCGCGGCACCGAGGCCCCGTCCCTGCCGGTGCGGCACGACACCCACGCTGGCCAGGGTCAGGTGCGGCTCACTCGGTCGGCGGTCGGCCAGCGCCGCCTCGGCCTCGGCCGCGGCCGCAGCCCGTTCTCCCGCCAGCTCGGCGGCCGCCGGGCCGACCCGTGCCCGCACGTCGTCGGGCAGCGCGGTGCTGGGCATCCACACCGCGACGCTCACGAGCTCCTCCCCGACCTGGCCGACGTCCACCTGCCCGAAGGGCACTGCGACGGCGGACAGGAACAGGTGGTGCAACGCCCGTAGCCGATCGCCGTGGCCGTCGGCGTCGACCGTCCACCGGGTCCACGGGTAGTCGGCGAAGGCGTCGGCCAGCGCCTCGGCGGCGGCTGGGACGTCGTCGAGCGCCGCCGCGCGCACATGCAGTGTCATCTTGGTTCCTCGGTCCGTTCTCGGGGCGTCCACGGCGGGTGGACCCAGTGGTCGAGCGGCGGCGGCCGCACGCTGATCGCAGCATGCGGGGCCGCCGGGTCCCGCGGTCAGGTGGCCTCGACGGTGAACGGCGCCGTGACCACGTCGCCGTCGGCGAGCCGGAACTGGGCCCACAGCTGGTAGGTCCCGGCGGTGGCGAACTCGGCGTGCACGTCGAGCTCGGGACCGAAGGTCTGGCCGGGCAGGGCGAAGACCGGGCGACCGGAGGCGTCCTCGACCTCGGCGTGCTCGTGGGCGAACGTCGTCCCGTCGGCCCGCATGACCACGACGTGGCCGGCAGCGGCGAGGTAGGGCTGCAGGTCGTCGACCGGCCGGCCGGTGGTGGCGTCGGTGATGGTGAAGTCCAGGTCGCTGCGCCCGCCGACCTCGGCGTCTCCCTCCAGCTCGACCCGGACCCCGTCGACGACGACGCTCCGCGGCCCGGCCGCCAGGACCACCGGCTCCGGTGCCACGCCGGCCACGGTGATCACCTGCCGGGAGTGCACATCACCCATCTCACCCTGCCGCCGGAACTCGGTGTTGACGATGTACTGGCCGGCGGTCGGGAACGTGACCTCCACGGCCAGCTGCCCGAGCTCGCCGGTGGGCTGCGGGTGGACGTGCGCGAAGGTGCCCAGGTCCTCCCGGGTGGCGATCAGGTGCATCCACGCCTCGTGGCTGCGGGTGAGGTCCTCGATCGGCTCCCCGGTCCCGCCGTCGACGACGGTGGCGACCAGCCGGGTCGGCTGCCCGGGGCGCACGCCGGCGGGCAGGTCGAGGCGGACGTCGAGACCGGCGTCGGTGGCGTCGGTGGGCGGCACCTCGGCGGTCATCATCTCGCTCATCGCCGGGCGCATCGGCATGCCGGTTCCCTGTGCCCAGGCCAACTGGCCGTTCATGCCGCGCTCGGCGAAGTCCATCCGCGACACGGCGGTCAGCCCGGCGCCGAGGGCGAGCGCGACGACCGCCACGCCGGTCAGGTAGGCGTACTGGCCGATGCGGGCGCGCAGCGGCGGGGACAGGATCTCGGCGGCCGTGGCCGGGCGGCGGAAGCGGCGCAGCCGCAGCGCGTTGGTGACGACGCTGACCGAGCTCATCGCCATCGCCGCCGAGGCGAGCACCGGGTCCAGCAGCAGCCCGTTCCACCAGTACAGGGCGCCGGCCGCGACCGGGATCAGCAGCAAGTTGTAGCCGAACGCCCAGCCCAGGCCCTGCTTCATGGTGGTCACGGTGCGGCGGGACAGTGCGATCGCCGAGACGATGCCGCGCAGGTCTCCGCCGACGAGGGTGATGTCGGAGGCGGCGATGGCCACGTCGGCGCCGGTGCCGATCGCGATGCCCACGTCGGCGGCCGACAACGCGGCGGCGTCGTTGATCCCGTCCCCGCAGAAGGCGACGACGTGCCCCCGCTCCTGCAGGCGGCGGACCTGCGCCGCCTTGTCCGCGGGCAGCACCTCCGCCAGCACGTGCTCGATGCCGACCTGGTCGGCGATCGCGGCGGCGGTCGCGGCGTTGTCGCCGGTGAGCATCCACACCTGCAGGCCCAGCGCCTGCAGCTGGGCGACGGCCTCGGCCGACTCGGGCTTGACGGTGTCGGCGACGGTCAGCACCGCGGCCGGCTGCCCGTCGACGGCGACGAACATCGGCGTCTGTCCCGCGGCGGCGGCCGCAGCGGCGGTGCTGGCGAGCGCGTCGACCTCCACGCCGCGGGCGGCCATCAGCGCGGCGTTGCCCACCAGCACGTGTCGCTCGCCGACGACGGCGTCGATGCCGTGACCGGGGACGGCGTCGAAGGAGCGCAGCGCCGGCAGGTCGAGGAAGCGGGCGGCGGCGGCGGCGACGAGCGCCTCACCGACCGGGTGCTCGCTGCCGGCCTCCGCGGCAGCGACCAGCGCCAGGACGTCGTCCTCGGCCCAGCCGCCGGTGGTGGTGACGCCGGTGAGGGCCGGCTTGCCGCGGGTGATGGTGCCGGTCTTGTCCAGCACGACGGCGGTGACCCGGCGAGCGGTCTCGAGCGCGTCGCCGTCGCGGATCAGGATGCCGAGCTCGGCGGCGCGGCCGGTGCCGACCATGACCGCGGTCGGCGTGGCGAGCCCGAGAGCGCACGGGCAGGCGATGATCAGC
Source organism: Modestobacter sp. I12A-02662 (assembly GCF_041028325.1). NCBI lineage: Bacteria > Bacillati > Actinomycetota > Actinomycetes > Geodermatophilales > Geodermatophilaceae > Modestobacter > Modestobacter sp. I12A-02662. Next base: position 48,093 of record NZ_JABGDE010000015.1, read on the forward strand.
ACGGCGATGGTGGTGGTGATCGCCATCGTCATCGCGCCGGTGTCCGGGCCGAGCAGCGCCCAGGCGGCGAACGTGGCCGCCGCCAGTCCCAGGACGATGGGCACGAACCAGGCCGAGACCCGGTCGGCGAGGCGCTGCAGCGGCACCTTCCCGCCCTGCGCGTCCTCCACCAGGCGGACGATCTGCGCCAGAGCCGTGTCGGCGCCGACCGCGGTCGCCCGCAGCACCACGGTGCCGGTGCGGTTGATCGTCGCGCCGATGACGGAGTCCCCGACCGTCTTGTCCACCGGCAGGCCCTCGCCGGTCAGCATGCTCTCGTCGACCGCGGTGGCGCCGTCGGTGACGACGCCGTCGACCGGCACCTTCTCCCCGGGCCGCACCCGCACCCGGTCGCCGACCACGACCTGCTCGACGGGGATGTCGACCTCGGCGCCGTCGCGCACCACCCGGGCTGTCCTCGGCGCCAGGCCGACCAGCGCGGTGATCGCCGCGGCAGTGGCCTTCTTGGCGCGGGCCTCCATCCACCGGCCGGCCAGGACCAGGGCGAGGATCACCAGCGAGGTCTCGAAGTACACGTGCAGCGGCAGCCCGAATCGCTCGGCGGCGGCCGGCCACAGGGTGACGAAGGCGCTGTAGACGTACGCGACGCCGGTGCCGAGGGCGACCAGGGTGTTCATGTTCGTCGACCGGTGCCGGGCCGCGGTCCACGCGGCGCGGTAGACGTCGCGGCCGGCCCAGAACTGCACGATGGTCGCGACCACGAGGATGGCCGGCATCAGCCAGTCCATCGTGTCCAGGTACAGCGGCACGTACATCAGCGCCATCAGCCCGAGGCCGGTGGCGAGGGTGACCTGCCACCTGCGCTTGAGCGCGGTCAGGTGCGCCTCGTCGTCCCGCCCCGCGGTGGCGGCGGGCGGCGCGGTGCCGGCGTCGGGCTGCGTGTCGCGGCGTGGGGTCGCGGTGTACCCGGCCCGGGTCACCGCGGCGGTCAGCTCCTCGAGGCCGACCTGGGCCGGATCGAAGCGGACGGTGGCGACCTCGGTGGCCAGGTTGACCTCCGCGGCGGCCACGCCCGTGAGCTTGCGCAGGGCCTTCTCCACGCGCCCGACGCAGGAGGCGCAGGTCATGCCGCCGACGTCGAGGGTGCAGCTGGCGGGCTCGGTCGCCGCGGCGGCGGGGGCCGGTGCGGTGGTCGTCATCGCGGTCTCCTGGTGGACGGGCCGGGTCGGCTACGGGTCGATCGTCAGTGGCGGTGGGCGGGCTCGGACCGGGGAAATCGCCAGGTTCGGCCGGCCCGGTGGTCGGCGCGGCCTGGTGGGATCAGGTGTCGGCGGCCAGCGCGGTGTACGCGGCGGGCGGCCAGGTGGCGAGGATCTGGGGCCGCAGGGCGGCGCCGAGGCGGCGGTAGAACCGCTGGGCGTGGAGGTTGCCGACTTCCATGCCTCACCGGATGAGCAGCTGCTCAGGTTCGGCCAGGTCGGCGAGGGCGGCCATGAGCCGCCGGCCCGACACCGGCGTCGCGGTGCCCGGGCCGGACGTAGAGGTCGTCGAGGTCGAGCACGTCGCCGCCGGTCCACAGGTGCAGCTGCCGCAGGGCGGAGACGTAGCCGACGGCTGCGCCGCCGCGCTCGGCGAGCAGCACGACCACCTCGGGCCGCTGTAGGAGGGTGCGCCACTGGGCGTCGAGAACGTGCACGTGCGCGGCCTGGTCCTCGTGCGCGGCGATCTCACGGACCATCGCCGCCACCTCGGTGGCGTCGGCCGGGGTGGCCCGGCGGACTCGGGTAGCGGGAGCGGCCACGGCGGTCTCCTGGAGGGGTCGGGGGCGCGGCGGGAGGGGCGGGCCGCTCCCGCCGCGCCGGTGGGCACGGGGCGGGGCGCCGCGGGTTCAGCAGTGCGCGTACTCGTGCGGGCGCAACAGCATCGCGGCGGCCATCGCCGGGAGCATGAGCACGTGGCCCCAGAGCATCAGGGCGCCGGTGCCGATGAGCCCGAGGGCGAGCGGGACGAAGAGCACCAGGAAGGGCAGGTACATGGCCGCGCCCATCTCGACGATGGGCCGCCAGCGGTGGCCGCGGACCTTCATCCACGCAGACATGGCTGCGGTCATGTTCGTCGCCATGATCAGCGAGCCCGTGTAGGGGTTGTCCATCAGGCCGGGAGCACCGAGCGCGTCGAGGACGAGGGTCCACACCGGGTGCAGGGCCACCATGCCAACGACCATCGCGACGACCATCTCCAGGAAGTGGAGGGTGAACTTCCTGGCGCTCAGGCCGTGCGCGGTCTCGGCGTGTGTGGTGGCGGGGCTGTGCGTGCGGGTCGTGGTGGGCACGGAAGGTCTCCGAGAAGAGTCGAGGTGGGCGGGGATCACGGGACGAGGGCGTAGCCGGCCTCGTCGACGGCGGCCGCGATGTCGGCCCGGTCCACGGGGCGCTCGGCGGTGACGGTGACGGCGCCGGAGGCCAGGTCGACGGTGACCGACGCGACGCCGTCGACGGCGGCGATCTCGTCGGTGACGGCACGCTGGCAGTGGCCGCACGTCATGCCGGTGACGGTGAAGGTGGTCGAGCCGATGAAGGTGCGCGGCGTGCTGGAAAGCATGGGATCTCCTCGAGGTTGCGGGTGGTGGTGCGGTCGGGGAGAAGCGTCGGCGCGGGGGTGAGGGCGTCTCACCGGGGAAATCGCCGGGATCTGAACCGGGAGGGTCAGGCAGCGACCGGGCCGTGGGGTGTGACCGTCGGCGGGGATGGCTTGCGGTCAGATGCCGCAGCAGCGGAAACGTCGCCACCGGGGCCGGAAGGGTTGCAGGCACCGGACGAGTGGGCCCGTTGCGCGTCGCGGATGAGCTCCTGCACGCGGGAGTGGGCCAGTGCTCCTGGGTGAAGGGCATGCGGAACTCTGGACGGGACGGGCGGTGGCGTGCCGGGCGGGTGGGGAGCCGCCGCGGGTGCTGCGGTGGTGGGCTGGCCGGATGCCGGTGCTCGAAGCGGATCGTCGGTCGTCCCGCTGAGCTGGTGCGCGGGCCGGTGAGCACGGGGCGGGCGGGCGGCGGCGATGCCGGCACTGGGCCTCGGCCGGTCCACGGTGGCAGTGGCGGGGCGGCGGACGTGGTCGACGCTGCGCCGGGCGGTGCGGCAGATTTCTCCACCGCACCGCCCGGCTGCCCGGAGCTCAGTGGCCGTGCGCCCCATGGGCGCCCGCACCGGCTGCGGGCTTGCCGGCGGGCACGGCGAACAGGGTGAGCACGAACAGCGCACCCAGCGCGCCGGCGGTGACGGTGAAGGCCCGGCCGTAGCCGTCGACGAGGCCGGCGGGGGTGGCCAGGTGGCCGGCGATCGCGGTGAGCGCGGCAACGCCGAGGGCAGCGCCGATCTCGTGGCCGGTCATCATCAGCCCCGAGGCCAGCCCGGAGCGCTCGGCGGGCACGTCGCTCATCGCGGCAACGGCGATGGCGACGAACATCGGGCCGACGCCGGCACCGACGAGTAGGAACCCGGGCAGGACATCCGCGGCATAGGAGGTGCCTCCGGCGCCGGTGGCCAGCAGCAGCACGCCGGCGGCCATGACCACCAGCCCACCGAGGATCAGGGGGCGCGCGCCGAGGTGGCCGATGACCTTCGACGCGGCGGCGGCCGCGGCGGTGATCGCGGCGGCCAGCGGCAGGAACTGCAGCCCGGCGACGACCGGCGACGATCCCACGATGGCCTGCAGGTACAGCGACGTCAGGAAGATCGCGCCGACCACCACACCGGTCACGCCGGCCATCACCGCCGAGGCGGAGACCAGCGACCGGATGCGCCACGTCGCAGGCGGCACCAGCGGGTCGGCGGCGCGGCGCTCCAGCCGGGCGAACGTCGTCAGCAGGACGGCCGCGGCGGCCAGCGCCATCCACGTGCGCGGCGCGCTCCAGCCGGCCGAGCGGGTGGCCTCGATGCCGGACACCAGCGCCAGCAGCCCCGCGACGAGCGTCAGCGCGCCGGGCACGTCCAGCCGGCGCAGCGCGCCGGGCCGGGAACCGCCGCGGGCCACGGCTGCCAGGGTTCCGGCGACGACAGCGAAGCCGATCGGGACGTTGATGAAGAACACCGACCGCCAGCCCAGCGCGCTGGTCAGCGACCCGCCGAAGAGCACACCCGCGGCGATGCCGAGACTGCCCACGGTGCCCCAGACGGCGAGCGCGGTCTGCCGCTGCCTGCCGGTGTAGGCGGTCATGGTGATCGACAGCGCGGCCGGGGTGAGCAGCGCCGCCCCCGCGCCCTGCGCCGCCCGGGCCAGGATGAGCGTCAGCGGGGTCTGCGCCAGACCGCTGACCAGCGAGGCAGCGGTGAACAGGCCGATACCGGCGAGGAACGCGCCGCGCCGGTCGAAGAGGTCGGCGATCCGGCCACCGAGCAGCAGCAGCCCACCGGAGAGCAGCACGTAGGCGCTGATCGTCCACTGGTGGTCCGCCGCGGACAGCTGCAGGTCCTCGCTGATCGACGGCAGCGCGACGTTCACCACTGACACGTCGAGGATGACCATGAACTGCGCGGCGATCATCAGCGCGAACACCGTCCACGGCCGGCGCAGCTTGTCGGCGGCCGTGGACGGGTGGCCGTGGGCGTGCCCGCCGGAGGCGTGCTGGTGCTCGTGGGCGGGGGCCGCCGGTTCGGCGGCGGGGTGGGCCGACATGGCTCCTCCTCGAGGTGGGGACTGCGGGACTGGCTGCCACGCTCGCCGCCGCCAGGTGTCCTGACGCCGGGAGAACCACCAGGTCCACGATCACCGGCCCCGTCCGCTGCGGTCGGTACGGTTCCGCCCGTGCTGGCCGGACGGGACGCCGAACGCGCGGCGATCGCCGCCCTGCTCGACGCCGCGCGCAGCGGAACCGGCGGCGCGCTGGTCGTCCGTGGCGTGGCCGGGTCGGGCAAGTCGGCACTGTTGGCCGACGCCCTGGACGACGCCGGGGACCTGCGGGTGCTGCGCACCTCCGGGGTGGAGTCGGAGTCGCCGCTGGCCTTCGCCGCGCTGCAGCGGCTGCTGTGGCCGCTGCGCAGCCGCCTCGACGCGCTGCCCGCACCCCAGCGGGCGGCGCTGGGGGCCGCGCTCGGCGAAGCCGCGGGCGCGGGCGACCGGTTCCTGGCCTTCCTCGGCACGCTGAGCCTGCTGGCCGACGCCGCCGAGGACAGCCCGGTCGTCGCCGTGGTCGACGACGCCCACTGGCTCGACGACGCCTCGGCTGCCGCGCTGCTGTTCGTCGCCCGCCGGCTGCAGGCCGAACGCATCGGCCTGCTGTTCGCCGCCCGCGACGGCAGTGAGCGCGAGTTCGAGGCCGAAGGTGTGCCGGCCATCGTGCTGGGCGGGGTCGCCGGCGAGGCCGCGGACGCGCTGCTGACCGGCCGGGCCGGGGTTGCAGTGGATCCGGCAGTGCGGGACCAGCTGGTGGCTTCGACCGGTGGCAACCCCCTGGCGCTCGTCGAGCTGGTTCCCGCGCTCACCACCGAGCAGTTGTCGGGCCGGGCACCGCTGCCGGCGCAGCTGCCGCTCACCGGCGGCGTGGAACGCGCCTTCCTGAACCGTTGCCGGCGGCTGGCCGAACCCGCGCAGCGCTTCCTGCTCCTCGCCGCCGCCGACGACACCAGCCGGCTCACCGTTGTCCGCGACGCCGCCGACCGGCTCGAGATCGATGACGACGCCCTGGACGCGGTCGAGCAGGCCGGGCTGCTGCGCATCGACGGCGATGACCTGGCCCTCCACCACCCGCTGGTGCGCTCGGCGGTGTACCAGGCGGCCACCAGCGCGCAGCGCCGCGCCGCGCACCGGGCGCTGGCCGATGCCCTCGGCGCCGACCCCGACCGGAGGGCCTGGCACCTGGCCGCCGCCGCCGACCGCCCCGACGAGTCGGTGGTCGCCGCCCTGGAGGGCGTCGCCGACCGCGCCGCTGCCCGCGGCGGCCACGAAGCCGCGTCTGCCGCCTGGGCACGCGCCGCCGAGCTGAGCATCGACAGCGAGGCCCGGGGCCGGCGGCTCTTCCTGGCCGCATCGTCTGCCTGGCTCGGCGCCCATCCGTCCCGGGCGACGGGGCTGGCGGCCGCCGCGGCGGCCGACGTGACCGACCCGGTGCAGCGCGCCCAGCTGCTGACCCTGCAGGGTCAGATCGAGTGGAACACCCACTCCCTCAGCGAGGGCTACGACCTCGTCCTGCAGGCCGCCCAGCTCGCCGCCGAGGTCGACGAGGCGACGGCGCGGCCGCTGGCCATGCTCGCCGCATCGCTGTCGGCATTCGGGGCGCGCTCGCCGCGCCCGGTGGACCCGGCCGCGCTCGTGTCCGAGCCTGCCGCCGACGCACCGGCCACGGCCCGGGCCGCCTGGGCGCTGCTGCAGGGATTCGCCGCCGTCGGCCGCCGCGACTGGGCGACCGGCGCGAGCTCCTTCCGGCGCGCCTTCGACCTCACCGACGCCGAGCCGCTCGACGGCGACCACGTGCTGCAGCCCAACCTCGGCATCGCCGCCTGGCAGATCGACGAGGACGAGCGCACGCTGCGGCTGCACGAGGAGCAACTGACCTCCGCGCGCCGCGCCGGTGCACTGAACATGGTCGAGCACGCCCTCACCCGGGGCTTCCACGCCCAGCTGGCGACCGGCGCGTGGGCGAAGGCCGCCGCCGCAGCCGCCGAGGCGCTGCCCCTGGCCGCCAGCACCGGCTCCACCGGTCTGACGGCGCTACCCACCGCCCAGTTGGCCGTGGTCGCGGCGCTGCGCGGGGATGAGGCCGCCGACCGGCACCTGGCCGAGGTCACCGCGATCCGCGCGGCGCATCCGGTCGGCATCACCGACAGCCTCGTGGCCGACCTGGCGCACTGGGCGCAGGCGCTGCGCACCGCCGGGCAGCCCGCGCCGGCGCTGCACCACCTGGAGCAGATGGGGCTCCCGATGCTGCGCCGGATGGCCGCTCTCGACGTGCTCGACGTCGCCATCCGGGCCGGCCGGACCGACGTCGCCCGCGCCTGGCTGGCCGAGGTCGAGCAGTTCGCCGCTGCCACCGGCACCGCGTCGGCGGTCGCCGTCACCGAGCACGGCCGCGCCCTGCTCGCCGACGGCGCCCATGCCGAGAAGCACTTCCTGGCCGCGCTGGACGCGCACGCCGGCTCCCCGCGCGTGCCCGACCGGGCCCGCACCCACCTGGCCTACGGCGAACACCTGCGGCGCGCCCGGCGGCGGATCGATGCCCGCGAGCACCTGCGGGCCGCCCTCACCCTGTTCGAGGAGCTGGGCGCGGCCCCTCACGCCGAACGCGCCGCCCAGGAGCTGCGCGCCTCGGGAGAGACCGCCCGACGCCGTGACGTCACCACCACCACGGAGCTGACCGCGCAGGAACGCCAGGTCGCCGGGCTGGTCCGGCAGGGGCTGTCCAACCGGGACGTCGCCGCGCGGCTGTTCGTGTCCCCCCGGACCGTCGACTTCCACCTGCGCAACGTGTTCAGCAAGCTCGGCGTGGCCTCCCGAGCCGAGCTCACCGCCCTCACGCTGGACTGACGTGCAGTCCCGGAGTCGCTCCGACCCCAGGGGCTGCACCCGCCAACCTGGCGGTTCTCCCGGCGTGACGCCGCCGACCCGCACCTAGCGTCCGAGACAGACCAGCCCGGACGAAGGAGCCCCCATGAGCAGCACCACCGCGGCGATCGCGGAGTCCACGACCCGCCGCCCCGGCCTGCGCGGCACACTGGCCCGCCGCTGGCCGACCGCCCTGGGCGCCGTCGCCGCCGTCAACACTCTCGTGCTCATCGCGCGCCTGCCCGAGCACACGCAGGCCTGGATCAGCGCCTGGTGCGTGCTGCTCGCCGCGGTCATCTACCTCACCTGGGGCACCGCCCGCGGCGACCTCGGCGACCGCGGGCTGCTCACCGCTCAGACCGCCGCGGTACTCGCCTTCGGCGCCGTGGCCCTCGCTGCGGTCGCCGTCGACCCGGACGCCGCCCGCTACGTGCTGGCCGCCGGCTGGCTCGCGCACGCCGCCTGGGACATCGCCCACCACCGCATCGGCCGGGTCGTGCCGCGCTGGTACGCCGAGACCTGCCTCGTCGCGGACCTCACCCTCGCCACCGCGCTGCTCGTCGTCTGCTTCGGCTGACCTCTCCGACCCGCCCGCCGCTGCGTCCCGCCCTCGCCTCACCTGGAGCACCCATGCCCGAGCCCGTGCGCCTGTCCCTGTCCACCGACGACCGCGCAGTCCTCGACGTGCTCGTCGTCGGAGCCGGTCAAGCCGGCCTCGCCCTCGGCCACCACCTCACCCTCGCCGGAGCCCGCTTCCTGTTGGTGGACGCCGGCCCGGAGATCGGACACGCGTGGCGCTCCCGCGGGGACTCCCTGCGGCTGTTCAGCCCCGCCCAGTACGACTCGCTGCCCGGCCTGCCGTTCCCCGCGCCGGCCGACACCCACCCCGGCAAGGACGACGTCGCCGACTACCTCGCCGGCTACGCCGCCCACTTCGCACTGCCGGTGCGGCTGAACTGTCCGGTGCTGCGGCTGCACCGCAACGCCGACGGGAGCTTCGCGGCCACCACGCCCACCGGCACCGTGCGCGCGAAGCAGGTCGTCGTCGCGACCGGGCCCTTCCAGGTCCCCCACGTGCCCGCCGTCGCCGACCGGCTGGACCCGGGCGTGCCGCAGCTGCACAGCGCCGACTACCGCAACCCCAGGCAGCTGCCCGGCGCCGGCCGGGTGCTGGTGGTCGGTGCGGCCAACTCCGGCCTGCAGATCGCCGCCGAGCTGGGCGCTACCCAGCCGGTCACCGTGGCGGTCGGTACCCGCCCGACCGAGCTGCCCCAGCGGATCGCCGGCCGCGACCTGTTCTCCTGGCTCACGAGATCCGGGTTCCTCACCGTGCCCGCGCACACCCGCATCGCCCGCCGGCTGCGCGCCCGCGGCGACCTGGTCATCGGCACCCGCAGCAGGGCCCTGCGCCGCCGCGGGATCGACTTCCGGCCGCGGTTGACCGACCTCGGCGGGCGCACCGCCACCTTCGCCGACGGCACCACGGTCGACGTCGACGCGGTCGTGTGGGCCACCGGCTACCGGCCCGACCACTCCTGGCTGCACGTGCCCGGCGTCGTCGTCGACGGGCACGTCCGCCACACCGCCGGGGTCACCGAGGTGCCGGGCCTGTACTTCCTCGGCCTGCCCTGGCAGACCTGCCGCGGCTCGGCGCTGCTCGGGTTCGTCGGCGCCGACGCCGCCAGACTCTCCGACCGTATCGCCACTGACGCCGCCCGGTGCTCCGCCCGCACGACCGACCGCGACCCGGCGGTTCTCCGGGCGTGACCTCCAACTGCCTCCCTGGCACCCCCGGCCGAAGGAGGCACCGGTGTCCCCCGCGGCCCTGGGCCATCCCCTCGTGCACGACGTGCCGCGGCGTCGGTCCCGACGACGCGCCCGGCCCCGGCGGCGGCGCCCTCGCCGGCGCACCGAGCGCCTTGCGGGAGGTGACACGGCTCCGGACGGCCGCGCGCAGCGTGCGCACATGCGAGGGGCCCTCACAGTCACTGTGAGGGCCCCTGCAGTTGTAGCGGGGGCAGGATTTGAACCTGCGACCTCTGGGTTATGAGCCCAGCGAGCTACCGAGCTGCTCCACCCCGCGTCGGTGGGACCACCATACCCCAGCCCCCGGCTCGTTGCCGCCAGGGGGTGGCCGGGCCGCCAGGACGGCGGCCCGGCCACCGGGATCACCCGGTCGGGCTCGCGCCCGCCTGTCCGACCGCCGCCTGGTACGCCTGGATCGCGGCTTGCAGGTCGGCCTGGGCCCGACCGATGCCCTCGAAGTCCGCGTTGCGCTGCGCCTCGGCGAGGGCCTCGAGGGCCGCGTTGATCTGACCGACGGCCTGGTCCCGCGCCGGGTTGTCCGAGCCGCCGTCGCCAGCCGGTGGCTCCGCGGTCGGTGACGGCTGGGCGTTGGGATCGGCCGGCGGCTCGGTGGTGGGCGCCTCGTCGTCCACCCCGGTGTCCGCGGCGTCCCCGCTGTCGGCGGCCGCCTCGCCCGCGCCCGCGCCGAACACCTGGTCCAGCGCCTCGGAGAGGGTGTTCGCGTAGCCGACCCGGTCGCCGTAGTTGACCAGGACCTTCTGCAGCAGCGGGAAGGCGTTCTCGCCGGACCCCTGGACGTACAGGGGCTCGACGTACAGCAGTCCGCTCTCCCCGATGGGCAGGGTCAGCAGGTTCCCGAACACGGCCTCGGAGTTGGCGCTGTTGAACAGCGTGAGGTCCGGTCTGACCTGGTTGTTGCTCAGGAACGAGTTCTGCACCTGCTGCGGCCCGCGGAACGGCGTGTTGCCCGGCAGCCGCAGGATCTGGATCTCCCCGTAGGTGGCCGGGTCGCTGGACGCGGAGATGAACGCCGACAGGTTCTCCCGTTCGAACGCGTTGAGCGCGCTGGTGAGCTGGAAGCTCGCGCCCTCGTCACCCGGCCGCTGGGCGAGGATGTAGTACGGCGGCTGGTCGTCGGTCGCGTTCGTGATGGTCGGGTCGCTCGGCACCTGCCAGCGGTCGTTCTGGTTGTAGAAGTCGACCGGGTTGGCCACGTGGTACCGGGTCAGCACGTCCCGCTGCAGCTTGAACAGGTCCTCCGGGTACCGGACGTGGCTGACCAGTTCGTCGTCCATCGCGCTGCGCGGCTCGATCACGCCGGGGAAGGCCTTGCGGTAGGTCTGCAGCACCGGGTCGCTCTCGTCCCAGGCGAACAGCTTCACCGTGCCGTCGTAGGCGTCGACCGTGGCCTTGACCGAGTTGCGGATGTAGTTGAACTGCTGGTCGGGCAGGGCCGTGGTGCCCGTGCCGGTGAGCGCGTCGGTCGCGCCCTCCCCCAGCGACATCTGCTCGGCGTAGGGGTAGGCGTCCGAGGTCGTGTAGCCGTCGAGGATCCACACGATCCGGCCGTCCACCACCGCCGGGTACGGGTCGCCGTCCACCTCGAGGAAGGGCGCGGCCTTCTCCACCCGGTCCCGGGGGTCGCGGACGTAGAGCACCTTGGACTCGTCGTTCACGGCGCCGGAGAGGATGAAGTTCCGCTCCCGGTAGTAGATGGCGTAGGTCAGCTGCCGGAAGAAGCTGCCCATCGAGACGCCGCCCTCGCCGTCGTACGTCGAGTTGATCTGGCCCTCGTCCGAGCCGCCCTCCGGCTGGTCGAACTCGCGCGGGTCGGCCCCGCCGACCACCGAGTACACGTCCTGGCCGTTGTCGTTGAGCAGCTCGCCGTAGTAGATGCGCGCCTGCTCGACCTCGATGTCGCCGCGGGTGGGGAGGTCGCCGGTGGTGAAGTTCGGCTCGCCGCCCTCCTGGCCGGCGACCACCTGGTTGGCCGGTGCGGCGACGAAGCCGTTGCCGTGGGTGTAGACGGTGTGCCGGTTGATCCAGCTGCTCTGGTTCTCACTGAGCCCGGAGCTGTTGAGCTCGCGGACGGCCACCACGTAGTCCTGGGTGACCCCGTCGATGGTGTACCGGTCGATGTCCAGCTTCTCCGGGAAGCCGTAGACGTTGCGGATCTGCTGGCGCGCGGTGAACGTCGGCGCCAGGACGTTGGGGTCCAGCAGCCGGGCGTTCGGGATCGTCTCGGTGTCGTTGCGCAGCTCGGCCAGCGCGGCCTGGGTGTCGGCCTCGCTGCCCGAGGACTCGGTGGCGTAGTTGACGTACTCGACCTCGGAGAGGTTGTAGGCGTCCAGCGTCGACCCGATGGCCCGCTGGATGTACTCCTGCTCCTTCTGGTCGGCCGAGGGGCGGACGACGAACTGCTGCACGATAGCGGGGTACGCGACCCCGATGACCAGGCTGGCGAGCAGCAGGAGCACCAGCGCGGCGGCCGGCAGCAGGGTGTTGCGCACCACGATGTTGGCGAAGAAGGCGATGGCGCAGATCGCGGCGACGAACACCAGGATGTTCTTCGCCGGCAGCAGCGCGTTGACGTCGGTGTAGGACGCCCCGGTGAACACGTCACCGCGGTCGGAGTAGACCAGCCCGAAGCGGTCCAGCCAGTAGGCGAAGGCCTTCAGCGCGACGAACAGGCCCAGCAGCACCGACAGCTGCACCCGGGCGGCGCTGCTGAGCTTCTGCCCGGGGGTCTGCAGCCGCAGCCCGCCGAAGACGTAGTGCGTGAGCACGGCGCCGATCAGCGACAGCAGCACGATGGCGAAGCCGAAGCCGAGCACCAGCCGGTAGAAGGGGTAGTCGAAGACGAAGAACGAGATGTCCCTGCCGAACTGCGGGTCGGTCCGACCGAAGTCGGTGCCGTTGCGGAACTGCAGCCAGGTCTGCCAGCTGCCCTGCGCGGTGAACCCGGCGAACAGGCCCAGCACCGCGGCGATCGCGGTCAGCACCGCCTTGCGGCGCGGCTCCAGCGACTGCCGGTAGCGCTCCAGGTTCTGCTGCTCCAGCGACATCGGCCGGAAGGTCGGCCGGAACCGGTACGCGAGGTGGACCGACAGCGCCACCAGCCCGCCGGTCGCCAGGCCGGCGACGGCGAACAGCAGCGCGCGGGTCTGGACCTCGGTCCAGAAGACCTCGGTGTAGTTGGTCTCGTCGAACCACAGGTAGTCGACGTAGACGTTGGTCAGCGTGCCGATGACGGTGAACAGCACCAGCAGCACGGCGACGGCGCCGATGACCAGCTTGGCGCGCCGGGACAGCGTCGGCACCGGCACGGGGGGCCGCATGGCCACGGTCGGTCTCCTGTCTTTCCTACGACCTCGGTGGTGGCGCGATTGCCACCGGACGGCGACCACGGGCGTCGGCACCGCCGGGAGGCGGGACGGGCCACACGGGTCCGTTCCCTCAACTTCTCCCGGCGACGGCGGGTTCCCGGTGTCGGCACAAGCACATCACGGTTCTGTGACAGCCGGTCCGGCGGTGTCCGCGGCCGGCGGTCAGCAGGGCTCCGGCGTCCTGCCCGCGCGCAGGTCGGCGAGCGCCTCGAGCGCGTCGTCCAGGGTGGCGACCTCGGCCATGGCCAGGCCCGGCTGGGCGTTCTGCACGGCCTCGGCGCAGTTCCCCGCCGGCACCAGGAACAGCTCCGCGCCGATCTCGCGGGCGGAGACCATCTTCAGCGGGATGCCGCCGATCGGGCCCACGGTCCCGTCGCCGTCGATGCTGCCGGTGCCGGCCACGACCGCGCCGCCGGTCAGGTCGACGTCCCCGACCAGGTCGATGATGCCCAGGCTGAGCATCAGGCCGGCCGACGGCCCGCCGACGTCGTCCACCTCGATCGAGACGTCGAACGGCGCGTGCGGCGTCAGCAGGACCATGACCCCCAGCGCGGACCCACCGCCCTCCGCGGCGGGGCCGGTCGTCACCGTGCCCGAGCCGGGGACGCCCAGCCGGGTGTAGGCGACGGGCACCGCGGTCCCCGGGGCGATGTCCGCGAGGACCGCCGAGAGCGTGTCCAGGTCGGGCGTCGCGGTGCCGGCCACCGCATCGATCGCGTCGCCCGCCTCCAGCTGGCCGGTGGACGGCGAGTCCTCGGTGAGGTCCTGGACGACGACCTTCTCCGGGTACCCGAGCTCCCCCAGCGCGGCGCTGCGCGCGGCCTGCTCGGAGGTGAGGAAGGCCTGCCGGTTCTGCTCCTGGGTCTCCTCCACCGACCGGTCGGAGGGGTACACCTGCTCCCGCGGGACGACGGTGACCTCGTCGTCGAACCAGCCCTGCACCGCCCCCACCAGGGTCAGCGGCCCCTGCGGCACGCCGACGGTGGTCAGGTTCAGGTTGCCCGAGCTGTCGTTGACCTCCCGGCCGGTGACGGTGATGATCGGCTGCCCGTCGATGTCGCCCAGCGTGTTGTAGGTCGGCCCGGGGACCTGCGCGATGTAGGGCACCGGCAGCAGGGCGCCGAGCACGCCGAAGACGAACAGCAGCACCGTCCCGGTGGCCAGGACGGTGGTCCGACGGCTCACGTCTCCTCCTCGCACGGGCGGCGGGACCCGGGCCCGCCCCGTCGAACGGCGAGGGTAGGCGACCGAGCTGACCGCCCGGCCGGGCGACGTCCGCTCAGGGCGGACGGCGGAGCCGCCCCGCACCCCTGCGCGGGCGCTCCGAGCAAGGTCAACCCGTCTACGGTGGTGCCATGAGCGATGTCCCCTTCGGCTTCGGGCTCCCCGACCGCGACCCCGAGCGCCGGGGCGAGCCCGGCGCCGGCGGCAACGACCCGTTCGGCTTCGGCGCCCTGTTCGGCGGCGGCGCGGGCGGCGGCGGCACGCCCGAGGAGCTGCTGGGCAAGATGCCGCTCTTCGCCGAGCTCCAGCGCCTCATGAGCTGGTCCGGCGGGCCGGTGAACTGGGACCTCGCCCGGCAGGGCGCGATCAGCCAGCTGGCACCGGGGCACCAGCCGACGTCGGCGGGCGAGCGGTCCGCCGTCACCGAGGCGCTGCGCCTGGCCGACCTCTGGCTGGACCAGGTCACCGAGCTGCCCTCGGGCGTGGACCGGGCGCTGGCCTGGTCCCGCGTCGAGTGGGTGGAGCAGACGCTGCCGGCGTGGACCGCGCTCATCGACCCGCTCGCGGAGCGGGTCGTGGCCGCCATGACCGGCGCGCTGCCGCAGGAGGCCGCCGCGATGGCCGGCCCGCTGAGCGGGCTGATGAGCCAGGTGGGCGGCGTCATGTTCGGCGCCCAGGTGGGCCAGGCCCTGGCCAGGCTCGCCGACGAGGTGGTCACCAGCACCGACGTCGGCCTGCCGCTGGGGCCCACCGGCGCCGGCGTACTGGTGCCGCAGAACGTCGCCGCGTTCGGTGCCGGCCTGGACCGGCCGGACGACGAGGTGCGCCTCTTCATCGCGCTGCGCGAGGCGGCCCACCAGCGCCTGTTCGCGCACGTGCCGTGGCTGCGCCAGCAGCTGTCCGACGCCGTCCACGCCTACGCCCGCGGCATCCACGTCGACCGCGAGGCGATCGAGCGGGGGCTGAACGAGGCGATGGGCGGCGGCCTGGGCGGCGGCTTCGACCCGAGCGACCCGGAGAGCATCCAGCGGCTGCTGGGCAGCGGCGTGCTGGAGCCGGAGGAGACCCCCGAGCAGCAGATGGCGCTGCGCCGGCTGGAGACCCTGCTCGCGCTGGTCGAGGGCTGGGTGGACAGCGTGGTCGCGGCCGCCGCGGCCGACCGGCTGCCGGGCTACCCGGCGCTCGCCGAGACGATGCGCCGGCGGCGGGCCTCCGGCGGCCCGGCCGAGCAGACGTTCGCCACCCTGGTGGGCCTGGAGCTGCGGCCCCGCCGCCTGCGCGACGCGAGCACGGTGTGGGGCGCCATGGCCCAGCAGCACGGGTCGGCCGAGCGGGACCGGCTGTGGTCGCACCCCGACCTGCTGCCGACCTCCGACGACCTCGACGAGCCGCTGGACTTCGTCGCGCGGCAGGGCGCGGCCGACCCGTTCGCCGAGCTGACCGGAGGGGACGCCGGGCAGGGCGGCGGCGACGACGAGGGCCCCGAGCCCCGCAGCTGATCGGCCCCCTGCAGGGGCCCGCCGCGGGCCTGCGAGCGGTGGGGGGTGGGGGTCCTTCCTCAGTCGACGGCGCCGGGCTCCAGCTCGTCGTCCTCGCCCGCCGGCGGCAGTGCGCCCGCGGCCCGGGACTCCACGCCCTCCAGGAAGCCCAGCGCGCGCTCCATCCGCGGGTAGACCTGCACCAGCCCCCAGAAGCGTGCGTCGTGACCGGGCTCCAGCAGGTGTGCCAGCTCGTGGACCAGCACGTAGTCGACGACGTACTCGGGCATGCCGCGCAGCCGGCTGGACAGCCGGATCGTCCGGTCGGCCGGGGTGCAGGAGCCCCAGCGGCGGTTCTGGTTGTCGACCCAGCGCACGCTCGCCGGCACGGCCCGGCCGCCCAGCCACGCCGCGGAGAGCTCCTGGGCGCGGGCCATCAGCTCGTCGTCCGACGTCAGGCCGCGCGACCGGCGCTCCTCGCGGGTCTGCAGCTTGGCGACCATCCGGTCGACCCAGCGGCGCTCCTCCGCGGCGCTGAAGGCGGCCGGGATTAGCACGACGGTGCGTCCGTTCTCGCGGTAGGCCGTCACCGTCCGCCGGCGGCGGGCGCTGCGGCGGACCTCCACCGGCTCGGTGGCCGTGTGCCCCGTCGACCCGAGCGCCGCCTGCCCGGGGGGAACGGGGACGGCGGCGGCGGGCGCAGCCGGCAGGCCGCGGTCGAGTCGCTGTTGCACGAACGCACCGTAGCCATCAGGCGACGGCCCGCCCAGCCCGGGGACACCCGACCGGGGGCAGGTGCACACAGGCGGTGGACAGCGGGTGGCCAGGGGTCCCCCGTTCGGTGGACGGCTGCCCGCCGTCCACAGGCGGGGGACGCCGTCCGCGCAGCTCAGCCCGCGGAACGGCGGACCGGTCGAGGAATTTTCCCGGGCCGGCCCCCCGTCGGTGCACAGCGACACTCCGACGGTTCCCCACCGTGTCCACAGTGTCGTCCACAGGCTGTGGGCAGCGGGCGCCGACCGTGCCGGGCGCTGGCACCCTGCGGCGGTGACCGAGAGCCCGCACCCCCTGCTCCCGCCCGGCACCGCGGTGCTGCGGCTCGGCGAGGACGAGTTCACCGGTGGAACGGTCCAGGTCGGCGGCGTGGACGGCGCCGACGGCGTCCGCATCTGCCCCGCCGGGCCGGGGATCGACGCGCTCCTCCGCCGGCTGGACGGGCGCCGCTCCGAGCGGCAGGTGCGCGGCGAGTCGGCCGCGGACGGCACCCCGGCCGACGTGGTCGACGACGTGCTGGGCGGGCTCCGCGCCGCGGGACTCGTGCACGACCTGACCGCCGCCGACCTGCTGGCCGTCGACCCGGGCCCGGCCGCCGCCGCCCGCGCCCTCCCCGAGCTGCCCTCGGCCGGAGCCCGCGCCGGTGCGGGCGGGCGCTGGCGGGACCGCCGGCAGAGCGCGGTGGTGGTCGACGGCGCCACCCGGGTGGGAACTCCGCTGGCCGCGGTCCTCGCGGCCAGCGGCGTGGGCCGCGTCCACGTGCGCGACCGGGGCAGCACCCTCGCCGCCGAGGCCGTGGTCGGCGGGGTCGCGGCGAGCGACGAGGGACGCCCCCGGTCCCTGGCCGCCGCGGACGCGGTCCGCCGGGTGAGCCCGCTGACCGAGCTGGGCCCCCTGCCGCCGGGCCGGTCCCCGGACGTGGTGGTGCTGTGCCGGCCGTGGGCGGCGCTTGACCCGCTGACGACCGCGCTGCAGCGTGAGGGCACCCCGCACCTGGTGGCCACCGTGCGCGGCGAGACGGGGGTGGTGGGGCCCCTCGTGCTGCCGGGTAGCAGCAGCTGCCTCCGCTGCGCCGACGCCTGGCGCCGGGAGGACGACCCGGCCTGGCCGCGACTGGCCACCCAGCTCAGCGCCCGGGAACCCGCCCACAGCGGGGCGACCGTCACCTGCCTGCTCACCGCGCTGACCGCGGCCGTCCAGGTGCTCGCCCACCTCGACGGGGACGCCACCCCGGCGGCGGTCGACGCCACGCTCGAGTTCCGTCCTCCCGCGCTGCTGCCCCGGTTGCGCCGCTGGCCGCGGCACCCGGGCTGCGCCTGCTCCGGCCCGGCCGGGGGCGCCGCGACCGGCCAGCATGGACAATGACCTGGTGACTGACACCGGACGGGACATCCCCCGTGGGACGGTCTCCCGGACGGCGAAGCTGGCGTCCCTGCCCCTGGGCGCCGCCGGGCGGGCCACCCTGGGCATCGGCAAGAGGTTGTCCGGGCGCTCGTCCGACGAGGTCAACGCCGAGCTCCAGCAGCGCACCGCCGAGCAGCTGTTCGCCGTCCTGGGGCAGCTCAAGGGCGGTGCGATGAAGCTCGGCCAGCAGCTGTCGATCTTCGAGGCCGCCGTTCCCGACGAGGTGGCCGGGCCGTACCGCGAGGCGCTGGTGAAGCTGCAGGAGGCCGCTCCGCCGATGCCGGTGAAGACGGTGCACGCCGTGCTGAACCAGCAGCTCGGCGGCCGGTGGCGGGAGCGGTTCCGGGACTTCGACGACGCGCCCGCCGCCGCCGCGAGCATCGGCCAGGTCCACCGGGCCACCTGGCGTGACGGCCGGGAGGTGGCCGTCAAGATCCAGTACCCGGGAGCCGGCCCGGCGCTGATGGCCGACCTCACCCAGCTGGCGCGCTTCGCCCGGCTGTTCGCGGCGCTGTTCCCCGGCATGGACGTCAAGCCGCTCATCGCCGAGCTCAAGGACCGGGTGGTCGAGGAGCTGGACTACGGGCTCGAGGCCGACGCGCAGCGGGCCTTCGCCGCCGCCTACGCCGGCGATCCGCAGATCGCCGTGCCGCGCGTCGTGGCGAGCGCGCCGAAGGTCATCGTCTCGGAGTGGCTGGAGGGCTTCCCGCTGTCCCGGGTCATCGCCGAGGGCACCCGCGAGCAGCGGGACCGGGCCGGTGTGCTCCTGGCCGAGCTGCACTTCTCCGGTCCGCAGCGGGCCGGGCTGCTGCACGCCGACCCGCACCCCGGCAACTTCCGGCTGCTGGCCGACGGCCGGCTGGGTGTCATCGACTTCGGCGCCACCGCGCGGCTGCCCGAGGGGCTCCCCGAGCCGATCGGCCGGCTGGTGCGGTGGGCGCTGGACGGCCGGGCCGACGACGTGCTGACCGACCTCCGCGCCGAGGGCTTCATCCTCCCGAGCGTCGAGGTCGACGCGCAGGGCGTGCTCGACTACCTGCTCCCCTTCCTGGACCCCATCGCCGCCCCGCGCTTCAAGTTCACCCGGCGCTGGATGCAGGAGCAGGCGGCCCGGATCGGCGACCCGCGCAGCGACGCCAGCCGGCTGGGCCGGCAGCTGAACCTCCCGCCGGCCTACCTGCTCATCCACCGGGTGACGATCGGGTCGATCGGGGTGCTCTGCCAGCTGGACGCCGAGGCGCCCTACCGGGGCGTGGTCGAGGAGTGGCTGCCCGGCTTCGCGGCGTGAGCCCGGCGGTCAGGTGCGGATGTGCTCCTCCTGACCGCGGTCCGGGTGCCAGGACCGGATGCGCAGCGCCGTCCGGTCGTCGGTGAGGCCGGTCCACACCACCTCGGTGAGGTCGAGGCGGAAGACGTGCGCGCCGCCGTCGCCGGGTGCCTCCTCGACCACCCGCCCGGCGACCTTCGCCTCTCCCGGCCAGGTCGACCCGTCCTCGCCCGGGTCGGCGGTGGGGCTGTGCAGCGCCACCCGCGGGTCGCGCAGCAGGTCCTGGGCCTTGCGCGCGCCCGGCATGGACCCGATGCGCAGCTCGCCGTCGTCGCCGAACTCCACCTCGGTGCCGCTGATCCGCGGTGCGCCGCTCGCCCGCAGGGTCGCCATCGTCGCGTGCCTGGCGGCCGTGAACGCCGCGCGGACGACGGCGGCCAGATCAGGGGTTGCTTCCTCGACCTCTCGCCAGCTCGCCATGCCCAGGAGTGTGACGGCGGGTGCCGACCGCGCACTCCCTCTCGAGCGCGCCGTCAGTGGGTGAGCTTGAGCCCGACGACGCAGCCGACGATGCCCATCAGCAGCAGCACGCGGACGACCGACACGGGCTCCTGCCCGGTCCACATCGCGTAGCCGGCGGTGAGGGCGGCGCCGATGCCCACCCAGACGGCGTACGCGGTGCCGATCGGCAGCCCGCGCATGGCGTAGGCGAGGCCGGCCATGCTGGCGGCGAGGGCGCCCGCGAAGACGACGGTCGGGGCCAGCCGGGTGAACCCCTCGCTCCGGCCGAGGGCGGTGGCCCAGACGGCCTCGAGGACGCCGGAGAGGACGAGGACGAACCAGTGCACGACAACTCCTGGAACGCCGTCTTGTCGCTGTCCGGGTACGGCGTACTCGTCCGGGAGTCCTGTCGCGGGACCCGTCCCCAGGATCTCACGACCGGCGCCGGTCGGGGCGGTGACGATGACCACCCGGCGGCCAGGCCGTGCCGGGCCGGGCGGCTCAGCGCTGCTCGTTGATCCGGATCAGGTTGCCCGCCGGGTCGCGGAAGGCGCAGTCACGGACGCCGTAGGGCTGCTCGGTCGGCTCCTGGACCACCTCGGCGCCGCCGGCCTGCAGCCGCTCGAAGGTGCCGTCGAGGTCCTTGGTGGCCAGCAGGATCATGGCGTAGGTGCCCTTGGCCATCATCTCGGAGATGGTGCGGCGCTCGTCCTCGGTGATGCCCGGGTCGGCGGCCGGCGGGTGCAGCACGATCGACGTGCCGGGCTGGTCGGGCGAGCCGACGGTGATCCAGCGCATCCCGCCGTAGCCCACGTCGTTGCGCACCTCGAAACCGAGGACGTCGCGGTAGAAGGCCAGGGAGGCGTCGGGGTCGTCGTGCGGGAGCATGGTCTGGTGGATGGCGAGGTCCATGGCGATCACGCTAGGTGCGGCTCGGCGGCCGGTGCTTCTCGATTCCTGACCGGTCTGGTCACCTGCTTGGCAACGCACGGCGGCATCCCCGCCGCAGCCTCCGAGGCGAGTCGCCGGTAGGCGCTGGGCGGCATCCCGACCAGCTCGGTGAAGCGGGTGCTGAAGGTGCCCAGCGACGAGCAGCCGACCGCGAAGCAGACCTCGGTGACGCTGAGGTCGCCGCGCCGCAGCAGCGCCATCGCCCGCTCGATGCGCCGCGTCATCAGGTAGCCGTACGGCGGCTCGCCGTAGGCCGCCCGGAACTCGCGGCTGAGGTGCCCGGCGGACATGTGCACGCCGCGCGCCAGCGCCTCGACGTCCAGCGGCTGCGCGTACTCCCGGTCGATCCGGTCACGGACCCGGCGCAGCCGGGCGAGGTCCCGCAGCCGCTGCGCCGCGGCAGGTGTGCCGGTCACCTGCCCGATCGTGCCGCATCGCACCGGCCGCCGGCGGTCCGGTCGTCGCGCGCGCAGGGGCCGGGCCCGGACGCAGCGCGCGTCCGGGCCCGGCGGTGCAGGAACGGGGTCACCACACGGCAGCGCTGAGCCGGGCGGCACGCCGGGACGCGCGCTCTGCCTTGCGGTTCCACCGGCGAGCGGCGGCGAGGCGCCGGGCGCGGGCGGCCCGGTCCGCCTCGGCGACCCGCTCCGCCATGTAGGCGCGGGTCAGGTCCTGGTCGATCAGGTACATCTCACGTCCTCGGGGTGTCGGCGCGCCGTGCGGCGCGTGCTGGTGCATCGGGTGGCAGGTCCCCCGGCGCCGGGGCGCAGGACGGAGGACGGTCGGGTGCTGCGGTGGGAGGTCACGCGGCGTCCTCTGCGCGGACCTTGCGCGGGCGGCCGCGCGGGCGTTTGCGGGCGATGACGACCCCGTGGTCGAAGATCTCGCCGCCCCAGACGCCCCACGGCTCCCCGCGGTCGAGGGCACCGGCCAGGCAGGCGGCCCGCACGGGGCACTGGTGGCACCACGTCTTGGCCTCCTCCAGGCGGGCCGGGCTCTCCGCGAACCACAGCTCGGGGTCCTGGACGCGGCAGGGCAGCACCCGGCGGGTGGGCGCGGTCTCGCGCTCCCTGGTGGACACGTGCGTGCGGTCGAACCCTCGCCGGCGCTGGGACGCCGCGGAGTCGATCGTGGTCGGCACGGCCGGTCCTCCTCTTCCTTCGTCGTGCGGCCGGACGGCGGATCCCGCCGACCGGTGGTCGGGGTCGGGTCCGCGGGGCCATCACAGGACGAAGGCCGCGGATCCCGGTGTCCGGGTTCCGCGGCCTCGAGGAGGACCAGCTGAGCGCGCTAGCTCAGTGGGTCTTCCGGGGGCAGGTCACCCGGGGTGGTGCGCTGCGCGGGGACGCCGGGAACGGCGAGACCCGTGCGGGTCTGGTGCTGGACGGAGGCGGGCGTGCCGGTGGACGCACCGGTGGCCTCGGGCGCGAGATCGCGCAGCCGGACCGTGGTCGCGGCGACGGGCAGACCGGTCCCCTGGAACGGAGCGGCGTACGGCGCCATCCGGACGACCTGCTCGGTCCAAGCGGGGGTGCACGCGCCGACGGCCGGCGGAGGGGTCGCGATGCCCGCGCCGGTGACGACGAAGTCGATGCTGATCACGGGGCCCCTCCTCTCCGGGGTCGGAGCCGGCCTGCCGGCCGGTCTCGCTGCGCATGCTGCGTCCTGGGTCACGACCAGGTGGTGCACGAAGGCTAGGGGAGCCCGCGGAAGCGGGTCAAACGAATTACGAGAACTTCCCGAGAAAAGATGAACTCGCAGGTCAGCGGCGCGTCAGGCGTCGACGGCCTCCAGTACGCCGGCGCCGTAGAGCTCCAGCTTGCGGGCCCCCACACCGGGCAGCGCGGACAGCTCCCGCAGCGACCTCGGCCGCGTCTCGGCGATCGCCTGCAGCGTCGCGTCGGTGAAGACGACGTAGGCCGGCACCGAGGCCTCCTGGGCGGTGGCGCTGCGCCACGCCCGGAGCCGTTCGAACAGCTCGCCGGCCTCCCCCTCCAGCACCACCTTCGGGCGCTTGGCCGGCCGCCGGGGAGCCGCCGGGAGGTCAGGGGTCAGCCCCTCGAGGAACCGGCTGCGCGGCCGGGACCGCCGCCCCCCGGGGTTGCGGGCCAGCGACCAGGACAGGTTCAGCTGCTCGCGCGCCCGGGTGACGGCGACGTAGAGCAGCCGCCGCTCCTCCTCCACCGACCCCGGGCGGGACAGCGACTGGGCGATGGGGACGACGCCGTCCACCAGCCCGACCACGAACACCGCGTCCCACTCCAGGCCCTTGGCGGCGTGCATGGACGCGAGCGTGACCCCCTGCACCGTGGGCGCGTGCTGCGCGTTGGCGCGCTCGGCGAGGTGGGCGACGAAGCCGGCCAGGTCGAGGCCGGGCTGCTCGGCCACCAGGTCGACGGCCAGGTCGACCAGCGCGGCCAGCGACTGCCAGCGGTCCCGGGCCGCGCCCCCGGCCGGCGGCAGGTGCTCGGCCCAGCCGGTCGAGGCCAGCACGTCGCGGACGGTGGGCACCAGCGCGCCGGCCTCGTGGCCGCCGGCGGCCGCGCCGCGCAGGAGGAGCACCGCCTCGCGCACCTCGGGCCGTTCGAAGAACCGCTCGCCGCCCTTGAGCACGTAGGGGACGCCGACGTCGGTCAGCGCGTTCTCGTAGACCTCCGACTGGGCGTTGATCCGGAACAGCACGGCGATCTCGCTGGCGGGCATCCCCTCGTCGATGAGCTGCCGGCACGCCCGGGCGACCGCGGCCGCCTCGGTGGGCTCGTCGGGGTGCTCGGCGAACCGGGGCGCCGGGCCTTCCGGGCGCTGGCCGAGCAGGCGCAGCCCGGGCAGCCCGCGCCGCAGCGGCGCCTGCCCGATCAGCTTGTTCGCCAGCGCGACGACCTGGGGCGTGGAGCGGTAGTCGCGCTCCAGCTTGACCACCTCCGCGTCGGGATACCGGTCGGCGAAGCCGAGCAGGTGGTCGGGGTCGGCGCCGGTGAAGGTGTAGATGGTCTGGTTGGGGTCACCGACGACGCAGACCTCCACCCGCCCGCCCAGCCAGGCGTCGAGCAGCCGCTGCTGCAGCGGGTTGACGTCCTGGTACTCGTCGACGACGAAGTGGCGGTACTGCGCGCGGACCTCGCGGGCGACGTCGTCGTGCTCCTCGATCGCGTAGGCGGTGACCAGCAGGAGGTCCTCGAAGTCCAGGACGCCGTCCCGCTGCTTGGCCGCCTCGTAGCTGCGGTACACCTCGGCCACGGCCGCGGCGTCGAAGGGGAGCTCCCGGCCGGCCGCCGCGGCCCGGGCCGGGTAGTCCTCGGGCGTGGCCAGCGTGGTCTTGGCCCACTCCACCTCGCTGGCGAGGTCGCGCAGGCTGGTGCGGTCGGTGCTCAGCCGGTGCCGGGACGCCGCGCCGGCGACGAGCCGCAGCTTGTTCTCGACCAGGCCGGGCATCGGACCGCCCAGCACCCGCGGCGCGAAGTAGCGCAGCTGGCGCATCGCGGCGGCGTGGAAGGTGCGGGCCTGGACACCGCCGACCCCGAGCGCCTGCAACCGCCCCCGCAGCTCCCCCGCCGCGCGGGCGGTGAACGTCACGGCCAGCACCTGCTCGGGGACGTACTCACCGAGGTGCACGCCGTACGCGATGCGGTGCGTGATGGTGCGGGTCTTGCCGGTGCCCGCGCCGGCGAGGATGCACACCGGTCCGCGCACCGCCGACGCGGCGGCCCGCTGCTCGTCGTCCAGCCCGGCGAGCACCGCCTCCGCCCCCGTCAGCGCCGCCCCGTCCACCCGTCCTGCTGTCCCCGGCGTCCCCACGTCCCCGATCCTCCCAGCCCGGGCCGACGACCCGGGGGAAGCATCCCCAGGCGATGGGTGTTGCCCTCAACTGACGAGCCCCGTGGCGCCTCCTCCTCCCTGGGGTGGTCGGCCCGGGGTGGAACGAGGGAGGATCCACCCGATGAGCGCCTCAGCGTCCACGGTGACCATGTACACGACCGACTGGTGCGGCTACTGCTTCCGGCTGAAGAAGCTGATGCAGCGCGAGTCGATCGACTTCGCCGAGGTGAACATCGAGCACGACGCGCAGGCCGCCGATCTGGTGATGCGCGCCAACGGTGGGAACCGGACGGTGCCGACCCTCCTCTTCGCCGACGGCACCGCGCTCACCAACCCGACCATCGACCAGGTCAAGGCCCAGATCGAGCAGCTCTCCGGCGCGTGATCCCGGACCCGCGGCCCCCAGCGGGTCATGATCCCCCGTAACGGGGGCCGCGGGGGTGCCCCGTCCGACACGTCGCCGGTACTGGGAGAGGGTGTGATGGACGCCTTCGCGGACCCCGCACGCCCGGACGTCCCCGCCGACCTCCTGCGCACCCCCGGCGGGCTGCCCGCCGCGCTCGTCGTCCGCAGCCATCGCGGCTGGACCGTGCTGGGCCCCGACGGCCCGGTGGACGCCCGGACCTCCGGTGCGGCGCTCGACGGGCTGTCGCTGGTCGAGGCGATGACCCTCGCCGACCTCGTGGCCGAGGAGCTCGGCGCGCACCCCGAGCCGGGTCGCCAAGCCCGCCGGGCCGCTCGCGGCTCGGCCACCGTGGCGGGTCCGGACGACGACCCCGGGGCCGCCGAGCTCGCCGAGCTGCGCCGGACCGTCGGCCAGCTCGAGCACGCCCTCGCCGCCCGCGTCTCGATCGAGCGGGCCATCGGCGTGCTCGCCGAGCGGCACCGCACCACGCCCCGCGTCGCCTTCGAGGAGCTGCGCCGCCGCGCCCGCTCCCAGGGCCGCCCCGCCCAGGAGCTGGCCGCGGAGGTGCTCGAGACGCTGTCCGGACCCGTTCCGGACGAACCCCCGGCACCCGTCCCCGGCCCGCTGCCGGAGGCGCCGCGCGTCGTCCGCCCGCGGCCGAGCCGGGTGCCGTCGGCGGACGGCGCCGTCCCGGAGACGTACAGCTGAGTCCACCGGTCCCGCTCTCCCCGGCCGCCCTCGCCGACCGGCTGGCCGGGCTGCTCGCCGACGTCCCGCCGGCGCCGGGGGCCGCGGCGCTCCGGGTCGCCGTCGACGGGCCCGACCTGCCCGTCCCCCCGGGCGGCACCGGGCCGCACGCGCTCGCCGCGGCGCTGGCCGATCGGCTGCCCGTGCACAGCCGGCCAGCGGTCGTCGTGCCGGTGGAGGGCTTCTACCGGCCGGCGTCGCTGCGGCTGGAGCACGGCCGCACCGATCCCGACGCGCGCTACACCGACTGGCTCGACACCGCCGCGCTCGCCCGCGAGGTGCTCGACCGCAGCGGGCCGCAGGGGCCGGGCGAGTACCTGCCGGCGCTGTGGGACCTCGCCCGCGACCGCGCGGCCCGGGAGAGCTACCGGCCGGTGCCGCCGGGCGCGGTCCTGCTCGTGCCGGGGTCGCTGCTGCAGGGGCTGGGACTGGCCTTCGACGTCGTCGTGCACCTGCGGGTGGGCCCGCAGGCGCGCCGCCGCCGGATGCCCGCGGACCGCGCCTGGGAGCTGCCGGCGTTCGACCGCTACGACGCCGAGGTCGACCCGGTGGCGCTCGCGGACGCCGTCGTCCTGGCCGACCACGCCGACCGCCCCGCCCTCGTCCTGCAAGGGAGATTCCTGTAGGCCCCGCTGCAGGGGCCCGCCACGAGCCTGCGAGTGGTGGGGGGCAGCGGGGTCCTTCAGCAGAGGTCGCCGGCGGCCCAGCGGTCGATGATGTGCCGGGCGATGGACACCGCGGGCGGCAGCGCCCGCGGGCCGGTGCCGGCGCGCAGCTCCTCCCGGCTGAACCAACGCGCCTCCTCGATCTCGTCCTCGTCGACGCGCAGGTCGGTGCCGACGGCCCGGGCGACGAACCCGAACATCAGGGACTGCGGGAACGGCCACGGCTGGCTGGCGACGTACCGGACGTCGGTGACCTCGAGCCCGACCTCCTCGGCGACCTCGCGGGCGACCGCGGCCTCCGCCGACTCCCCCGGCTCCACGAAGCCGGCCAGGATGGAGAACCGGCCGGCCGGCCAGACCGCCTGCCGGCCGAGCACGCACCGGTCGCCGCCGTCGTGCACGAGCATGATCACGGCGGGGTCGGTGCGCGGGAAGACCTCGACCCCGCTCTCGGGGTCGCGCTGCACCCAGCCGGCCCGCTCGACCGTGGTGCGGGCGCCGGTGAGCGGGCTGAACCGGTTGCGCTCGTGCCACTCGACCATCGCGACCGCCTCGGCCAGCAGCCCGGCGTCCAGGTCGCCGAGCGCGCCGCCCACCTCCCGCAGGCCGGCCCAGCGGTCCACCGTCCGGCCGGGGACGCCGACCCCCTGGGGCGTGCGGACCGCGGCGTACGCGACGCCGTCGGCCCGCCCCAGGTAGATGCCGCCCTCGGGGAAGTCCGCCCGCTCGTCGTAGACCAGCTCCGGACCGGCCCCGCCCTCCCGCACCGGCACGGTGCGGCGCTCGTCGACCAGCAGCACCCGCACCGGCCGGCCCTCGGCCGGGTCGGGCAGCGACCGGGCCAGGTGGCCCCGGTCGTGCCCGGTGCGCGACAGCAGCGGGACGTCGGTCGTCCGCCCGACCCGCCGGTCCTCGGGCCAGTCCCCACGGGCCGCCGGGGGCGGGTTGTCGGCCGGGGTGCTCCCGCCCGCCGGGACGCTCACGTCGTCAGCGGGACGGCGGGGGCGGTGACCTCGACCGGTCCCAGCGCACCGAGCGGCACGGCGATCTGCGCGGCGTCCCCCACCACGACCGCGGTGAGACCGGCCGGGGCGAGCCAGCGCCGGGAGGCCTCGGTGACCTCCTCGACCCCGACCGCGGCCAGGGCCCGCTGGTGGTCGGCCAGCCACTCGGCCGAGAGGCCGGCACCGAACAGCGAGGACAGCGTGCTGGCCAGCCCGGCGTGCGTGGCGGTGCGGAGGGCGAGGCTGCCCAGCAGGTACCGCCGAGCGGACTCCAGCTCCGCCGCGGAGACCGGGGTGAGGGCCATCCGGCCCAGCTCGTACCAGGTCTCCAGCAGAGCCGGTCCGGTCACGGCGGTGGCGACGTCGGCGTCCACGGTGAACGAGGAGCCGCCGCGCAGGTGCTCGACGGAGCTTCGCGGGCTGTAGGTGTAGCCGCGCCGCTCGCGGATGTTCTCCACCAGCCGGGAGGAGAAGTAGCCGCCGAAGACCATGCCGGCCAGCCGGGCCGCGGGCAGCTCCGGATCGGTGCGCCCCGGGGCGGGGCCGCCGAGCCGGATGTTGGACTGCACCGCGCCGGGCCGGTCGACGACCTGCAGCGCGCCCGGCTCGAGGGCCGGGACGGGCGCGGCGGTGACGGCACTGCCCTCCGCCGTCCAGCCGGTCAGCGCACCGGCGACCGCGTCGGCGGCGGCCGCGGGGTCCACCTCGCCGACCAGGACCAGCGTGCTGCCCGCCGGCAGCACCCGGTCGCGGTGCAGCTTGCGCAGCGCGGCCGGGGTGACGCCGGCGACCAGGTCGGCGTCGGGCAGCTGCTGCGCGTAGGGGTGCGAGCCGTACAGCCGGGCGGCCAGCGCGGTGCGGGCGATCACCCCGGGCTGCGACCGCGCGATGCGCAGCCGCTCGACCACGCGGGACCGCTCGGCGTCGACCTGCGGCGCGGCGTAGGCCGGCCGGCTCAGCAGCTCGGCGAGCACGCCGAGGACGGCGCCGAGCCCCTCGGGCAGCAGGGTGGTGCTGAACTGCAGCCGGTCGGCGTTCGCGGAGACCGAGAGCTCGGCGCCCTGGGCCTGCAGCAGCTGGGCGATCTCCAGCTGGTCGTGCGTGCCCGCGCCCAGCAGCAGCGCCCCGGTCAGCACGGAGGTGCGCGCCACGTGGGCGGGGGCGGAGCGCCCTGAGGACGCGGCGAAGGGCACCCGCAGCCGGAGCTCCACGAGCGGAACACCCGGCCGGGGCACGACGACCAGGCGCAGCCCGCTGGGCAGCGAGGTCTCGTGCACCTGCGGGACCGCGGCCGGGCGGGACTCGCCCAGCGGCGGGACGAGGGACAGGTCGAGCACGGGTGCGGTCATCGGGCGGCTCCGGTCGCGCGCAGCTCCAGGACGGCGGCGGTGTCCCGGGAGAGCCCGCCGGCCGCCGCCTGCACCTGCTCGGGGGTGACCGTGGCCAGCCGGGCGGCCAGCTCCCCGGCCAGCTCGGCCCGGCCGTGGACCAGCTCGGCGGCGGCGAACCCCAGCGTGCGACCCAGCACCGAGTCGGCCTGGCGCAGCAGCTGCGCTTCGGCCCGGGCCTGCACCCGGGCGAGCTCGTCGGCGCCGACGCCGTCGGTCGCCAGCCGGTCGATCTCCTCCTGGACGGCGTCCAGCACCTTGTCCACCGGCACCTCCGCAGGGTGGTGCACCTGGGCGACCAGGAGGGTGGCGTCCCGGACGTCGAAGGGGTCGCCGAACAGGCCGAGGTAGCTGTGCTGCGCCACGGCGAGCCGGTCGGTGTGCAGCAGCCGGCGCTCCAGCCGGGAGGCGTCGCCCTCGCTGAGCACCTCGTTGAGCAGCACGGTGCCGAGGTAGGTGTCCAGGTCGCCCACCGGGTCGGGCACCCGCCAGCCGACGGCGACGGCCGGCGCGGGGGCCAGGGCGTCCTCGACGACGCCGCGGCGGACCGTGGTCGGCGAGGGCTCGCCGGTGTTCGGGACCGGCGGGGCCGGGCGGGCCGGCACGGGGTCGAACCACCGACGCACCAGGACCTCGGTCTGCGCCGGGTCCAGGTCGCCGCCGATGCACAGCACCGCGTTCGCGGGGGTGTAGTAGCGGTCGAAGAAGTCCTGGGCGTCATCCACCGTCGAGGACTCCAGGTCGACGAAGGACCCGTAGCCGTCGTGGGTGTTGGCGAAGCTCTCGAAGGCGATCGGCGGCAGCTGCAGCCAGGGGAAGGCGCCGTAGGGCCGGTTGAGCACGTTGACCCGGATCTCCTCCTTCACCACGTCGATCTGGTTGCGGAGGTTCTCCTCGGTGATCGCCGGGGCGGCCATCCGGTCCGCCTCGAGGAACAGCGCGCGCTCCAGCGCCTCGGCGGGCAGCGCCTGGTAGTAGTTCGTGTAGTCCTGGTGCGTCGAGCCGTTGAAGGTGCCGCCGGCGGCCTGGACCAGCCGGGCGTGCTCCATCTTCGGGACGTGCGCCGAGCCCTGGAACATCATGTGCTCGAACAGGTGCGCGAACCCGGTGCGGCCCGGTGGCTCCGAGCGCATGCCGACGTCGTAGAAGACGCTGACGGCGACGACGGGGACGCTCCGGTCGGGGGCGAGGACGACCCGCAGCCCGTTGTCGAGCGTGAACCGCTCCACCGGGTGCCGCAGGGTCAGTGGGGCTGTCACGGGACCGACCCTAACCGCGCCGCGAGGCCCGTCGCCGCCCGGTTCCCCGATCAGATCAGCTGGACGTCGGCCAGCACGCGGTCGATCACGCCGTACAGCTCGGCGTGCGTGTTCGGGATCGAGAGGTAGAGCAGCGCGGGCGCCGGCCGGCCGACGTCGACGAGCAGCAGGGCCGCCCGCTCCCCCGTCGAGTCGTAGCCCGCGACGTCCCAGGAGAGGTCGAACTCGTGGACCCAGCCGGCGGCGCCGTCCACGGTGACCGCCTCGTCCCGGCGGACGGTGCGCTCGTTCGGCGTCGGGTAGTGCGCCGCGCGGACGTAGTCCGCGATCGCGGTGGTGGTCGCCTGCAGGCTCTCCGGGCCGCTCCACCCGAAGCCCTCCCCCAGCGGCCCGGACGTGCACTGGGCGATGAACACGTCGAAGCCGTCGGGGAGGTCCTCCTGGGTGACGAAGTACTGCCCCGCCGTCTCGGTGGTCTCCAGCTGCGGCCCGCGGTCCCACTCGTACCAGCCGTCGCCGAGGAAGGGGTAGGAGATGCCGGCGGGCTCGTCGAAGATGCGCACCGTCCCGGGCGGGAAGGTGGGGCCGGCCTGGGTCGGCGGCACCTGGAGCGGCGGGTCCGCCACCTCCTCCGTCGATCCGCCGGACAGCACGCCGGCGAGCACCAGGACGGCGACCAGCAGCAGCGCACCGAGCCCGGCGACCCACGGCCACCGGCGCCGGCGGCGGGGCTGCTCCGGTGCGCCCCCGCCCCACTGCTCCCCCTGCGGTGCCGCCGTCGGCTGGAAGGGGGCGCCGACCTCGACGCCGGGGCCGACCGGGGTGGTCACGTCCGACCAGGTCATCCCGTTCCACCAGCGGACCAGGCCCGGCGCTCCGTCGGGGTCGGGGTACCAGCCGGGCGCCGGAGCGCCCTGCGGCCCGCTCACCGTCGCCGTCCGGTGCCCCGCCGCCGGCGCAGGACGGCGGCGGCCAGGACGGCGAGCAGCGCGGCGGCGCCGGCGAGCACGGGCGGACGCGGCGCCGGTGCCGGGTCGCCGGTCGTCGCCGCGGCACCGTCCGGGGGCCGGGCGACCTCGACGCCGCTGAGCGCCAGCGCAGCGCGGGCGGCAGCGGCCATGCCGCCGGCGGAGGTCCAGCGCTGCTCGGGGTCGGCGGCCAGACCGCGCTGCACCACGCCGTCCAGCTCCGGGGGCAGCCCTTGGCGCAGCGCCGAGGGCGCCGGCGGGCCGGCGCCGTCCCCGGGTCGCGCACCGGTGAGCAGCTCGAACAGCAGGCCGGCCAGCGCGTGCACGTCGGCGCGGGCGTCTCCGGGCCCACCTCCGGCGAGCTCGGGGGCCGGGTGCTCGGGGTCCCGCCCGGCGCCCGGCGCGGTCCCGAGGTCGGCCAGCAGAACGGCGTCCCCGTCCGCGCCGGTCGGCCGGGCCCTGACCAGCACGCTCGAGGCACCGACGTCCCGGTGCACGAGGCCCGCGGCGTGGACGACGTCGAGCGCGCGGGCCAGCTGACCGACCACGTCGACGGCGCGCGCCGGGTCGAACGGACCGGTGCGGGCGAGCACGTCCGCCAGGTGCTCCCCCTCGACCAGCTCGGTGGCGACGAACAGCCGGCCGCCGACGTCGCCGTACCGGTGCACGCGGACCAGGTGCGGCTCGGTCAGCCGCAGGACGACGGGCAGCTCGCGGAGGAACCGCTCCCGCCGGCCGGGCCGCGGCGCCAGCACCCGGAGGGCGACGTCCCGGCCGAGCGCGGGGTCGTGCGCCCGGACCAGCTGGTCGGTGTCGCCGTCCTGGAGGACGTCCAGCAGCCGGTAGCCGCCGAACCTCCCGTGCCCGCCTCCGTCCCCCGCCACGGGATCAGCGCGGGAACGGGACGGTGGCGAGCTCCCGCCACAGATGGGCGGCCGCCTCCGCGCCCCGGTGCAGCATGGGCAGCAGCACCCGCTCGTTGGGCGAGTGGATGCGGTCGGTGGGCAGCATGGCGCCCAGGAAGACCAGCGGCGCGCCGAGGATGCCGGCGAGGTCGGCCTCCGGGCCGCTGCCGCCCTCGCGGGTGAACAGCACCTCGCCGGGGTCGGTGTCGAAGGCCTGCGCGATCGACCGCAGCAGCGCGTCCATGGCCGGGTGGTCCAGGTCGCTGGCGCAGGGCGCGACACCGCCGGGCGGGACGTGCACGTCGGCCTCCATGCCGGCGGGCAGGTTCGCGGCCACCCAGGCGCGCACCTGGTCGCCGAGGTCGGCCGGCGCCTGGTCGGCGACCAGCCGGAAGCTGATCTTGGCGTGCGCCTCGGCGGGCACGATGGTCTTGTGGCCGGGGCCGGTGTAGCCGCCCCACATGCCGTTGACCTCAGCGGTCGGCCGGGCGCCGATCCGTTCCAGGGTGCTGAAGCCCGCCTCGCCGCTGGCGACCCGGGACGCCGCCGGGCCGGCCAGCCAGGCCTGCTCGTCGAAGGGCACCCGGCCCATCAGGTCGCGCTCCCGGTCGGTGAGCGGGCGCACCTCGTCGTAGAAGCCGGGCAGGGTGACCCGGCCGTCAGCGTCGTGCAGGCCGGCGAGCAGGGTGGCCAGGGCGTGCAGCGGGTTGGGGACGCCGCCGCCGAAGGACCCCGAGTGGAGGTCCACCCGCGGCCCGCGCAGCGTGATCTCCGCGCCGGCGAGCCCGCGCATGGCGGTGACCGCGCTGGGCACGTCGGGGGCGGCCATGCCCGTGTCGCTGACCACGACGACGTCGCAGGCGAGCCGGTCGGCGTGCGTGCGGAGCAGGTCGGCGAAGTGGGGTGAGCCGGACTCCTCCTCGCCCTCCACGATCAGCTTGACGGTGACCGCGGGGGTGTCCCGGCCGGTCGCAGCGAGGTGGGCGCGCATGCCGAGCAGGTGGAAGGCGACGTTGCCCTTGTCGTCGCTCGCGCCGCGGCCGTGCAGCTCCGGCCCGTCGGGCCCCTCGACCAGGGTCGGCTCGAACGGCGGGTGCTCCCACAGCGTCACCGGGTCGACCGGCTGGACGTCGTGGTGCCCGTAGACCAGGGCGACGGGGGCGCCGGCGTCGGCCGACGGCCACTCGGCGAACACGGCCGGGGCACCGGCGGTCTCCCAGACCTCGACGGTCGGGAACCCGGTGCGCCGCAGCGCCTCCGCGAGCCACTCCGCGCTGGCCCGCACGTCCGGGGCGTGCGCCGGGTCGGCGGAGATCGACGGGATGCGCAACCAGGCGTCGAGGTCGGCGTGCAGGTCGTCGCGGTGGGCGGTGACGAAGTCGCGTTCGGCGCTGCTGCTCACGGTCCTGACCGTATCTCCCGGCGCCGCGCGGCCCGGGCGGGGACCGGGCTACGTTGCGTGCATGGGCGTGGGGATGCTGCAGGTGGACGTCGGCGACCTGACCTTCGACGTCCGGACCGACGGGCCCGAGGACGGGCCGCCCGTGCTCCTGCTGCACGGGTTCCCGGAGACCTCGCTGTCCTGGTCGGCGGTGACGCCGCTGCTCGCCCAGGCCGGGCTGCGCACGTACGCGCCCGACCAGCTCGGCTACTCCCCCGGCGCCCGCCCGCCCGACGTCGACGCCTACGCGCTGCCCAACCTGGTCCAGGTCACCGCCGATCTGATGACCGCGCTGGACGTGCCGGTGGCGCACGTCGTCGGGCACGACTGGGGCGCGGTCGTGGCGTGGGGCCTGGCCGCCTGGCACCCGGACCGGGTGCGCACGCTGACCGCGGTCTCGGTGCCGCACCCCACCGCGTACACGCTGGCCTACCGGGGCGATCCGGAGCAGAAGGAGCGGTCGAGCTACATCGCGCTGTTCCGGCAGGAGGGCAGGGCCGAGGAGGCGCTGCTGGCCGACGACGCCCGGCGGCTGCGCCGGGTGCTGGAGGCGCCCGGGGTGCCGGCGGAGGCGGTCGACGCCTACGTCGCCCAGCTGTCCGCACCGGGCGCGCTGACCGCGGCGCTGAACTGGTACCGCGCGATGGGGTCGGGCACCCACGTCGACCCGGTGGACGTGCCCACCACCTACGTGTGGAGCGACGGCGACGTCGCCGTGGGCCGCACCGCCGCCGAGGCGTGCGCGGACCAGGTGACCGCCGACTACCGCTTCGTGGAGCTGTCCGGGATCACGCACTGGGTGCCCGAGCAGGCCCCCGAGCAGCTGGCGCGCACCGTGCTGGACCGGATCGCCTCCGCCGGGGCGCTCACGCCCTGACGTGCACCCGCGACCCCGGGTACGGAGGGGCGCCGGGGCATTGCCGGGCGGGGCCGCGTGCTGTCAGCATCCCCGGTCGAGTGCCCGGCGATTCGCTGCGGTGCCGGTTGATGGGGATGGACGCCATGACGCGACCCCGCCTGATCGTCCTCTGTTGCACTGTCGCGCTGCTCCCGCTGGCCGGGTGCGGGGGTGGTGACGAGCCGAGTGCCGGCGGCGCCCCGACCGGCGCCGAAGCCGAGCTCCCGGCGGACGTCCCGGTCGACGCGGACGTCCCCACCGAGACGCCGGCTGTCGACCCGTGCAGCCTGGTCAGCAACGAGGCGATGGCCGGGATCCTGACCGAGCAGTTCCCCTCCGACGAGGGCGACGTCACCGTGACCTCCCAGCCGCTCGGCGTCCTCGGTACCACCTGCGAGTACTCGTGGACCCGGAGCTCGTGGGGCGAGGGCTCGGGCAAGGAGTTCGCCGTCGCGGTGCTCGCGCCGACCGACCTGGAGTACGCGGCCGCCATCGGCGAGCGCACCCCGATCGACGGCGTCGGCGACGAGGCCTTCGAGGTGTCGGAGAACTACTTCGCGCGCGTGGGCGACACGGTGGTCCACGTCGTGAACCTCGAGACCCCCGAGGCATCGGTCGCGGTGCTCGCCGCGGCTGCCGGCGCTCTGTAGGGACGTCGGGCCGGTCAGCCGGCGCCGGTGACCAGGGCCAGCAGGCCCGCCTCGTCGAGCAGGTCGACCGGGCGCAGCGTCCGGTTGGCCGCGACGTGGTGGAAGCCGGCGCTGACCCGCTCGACCGGCACCCCGGTCAGCCGGGACCAGCCGAGCCGGTAGGCGGCCAGCTGCACCCCGGCCGCGGCCAGCTCGGCCGGGCCGGGGACGGGGCCGGTCTTCCAGTCGATGACCTCGAAGCCGCCCTGCCCGTCGGCGAACACCGCGTCGATCCGCCCCCGCAGGGTCAGGGGACCCAGCGGCGTCTCGAACGGCGCCTCCACGTCGACCGGCTGGCGGTCGGCCCACTCGCTGGCGAGGAAGGCCTCCTGAAGGGCCGTGAACGCCTCGTCGGGGGCCGCCTCCGCGTCGCCGGAGCCGGGGAGCTCGTCGAGGTCGATCAGCCGGGACGTACCGAACCGCTCCTCGAGCCACGCGTGGAACGCCGTTCCCCGGCGGGCCAGCGGCGCCGGGGCGGCGGGCATCGGCCGGCGGAGCCGGCGGGCGAGCTCGCCCGGGTCGCGGCGCAGCGCCACGAGCGCGGACACCGACAGGTGCGGCGGCAGCGGCACGTCGACCACGCCGCGGCCCGCCTCGGCGCGCTCGCGCAGCAGCAGGTCGGCGTCGCGCAGCCAGTCGGCCACCAGGGGGTCGTCGGTGGCGCGCAGCGCCTCGTCGGTGAGCGGGTGCGGCTGCGAGACGGCCACCAGCTCGGCGGCCGCGGACAGGGCCCGCCGGCGGCCGGAGGACAGCGGGTCGGCCGGCCAGGTCCCGACCGGCCACTCGGCCAGCGCGGGGTTCTCGGCGTCGTCGGCCGGCGGCGGCGCCCAGGCGTCGACCACCCCCGCACCGGCCTCGACCGCGTCCTTGACCGCCAGGAGCAGGGACGAGGGGCCGCAGGCGGTCTTGCCGTCCCGCCACCAGCTGCCCGAGCACAGCAGCAGGTGCTTGGCGCGGGTGACCGCGACGTAGCCCAGCCGGATCTCCTCGGCCAGGCCGAAGTCCTTCCACTCGGCGACGTACTCCTCCAGCGCGTCGCGGACCGCGGCCTGGTCCCCGGAGCCGGGCACCGGCAGGTGCAGCCGCGGCAGCTCGGCGCGGTCGGTGAGGCGCAGGTCGACCGGGACGGCGCCGGGGTCGCGGATCCAGGAGTCGGAGGCGTCGGACCTCGCCGGGAACTGGTCCCTGGTCATGCCGGGCACGGCGACGACGTCCCACTCCAGGCCCTTGGCGGAGTGCCCGGTCAGCAGCTGCACCGCCTCCTTGTTCACCGCCACCTCGCCGGGCTCGAGGCCCCGCTCGCGGACCTCGGCGTCGGCGAGGTAGCCGAGGAACGCCGGCAGCGAGGGCAGCTCGGCCAGCTCGGCGAACTCCGCGGCGACCTCGTGCAGGGCGTCCAGGTGGGTGCGCGCGCCGCCGGGCGTCACGTCGGGGTGGCTGGCCAGCTCCGTCTCCAGCCCGAGGGCGCGCACCACCTCGTCGACGAGGTCGGGCAGCGACTCCCCCAGCCGGCCGCGCAGCGAGCCGAGCTCCGCGCCCAGCCGGCGCAGCCGCCGGTACCCCTCGGGCGAGTAGGCCTCGGGCCGGCCGAGGTCGTCCAGCGCCTCGACGATGCTGCCGCGCTCCCGAGGGAGCTCGGGGGTGGGCGCGTCCGCTCCGCCGTCCGGTGCGGGGCGGGCCGAGGAGCGCTCCTTGACCAGCGCCCGTGAGCGGGACTCGAGCGCGGCCAGGTCGCGGGGGCCGATCCGCCACCGGGCGCCGGTGAGCAGCCGGCCCAGCGCGTCACCGGCGCTGGGGTCGACGAGCACCCGCAGGGTGGCCACGACGTCGGACACCTCAGGGACGTCGAGCAGGCCACCGAGCCCGACGACCTCCACCGGCAGCCCGCGCTCGCGGAGGGCGGCCGCGATGCCGGGGAGCTGCGCGCGGCGACGGGCCAGCACCGCGATGGTCGGGCGGTGCCCGTTCGCAGCGGTACCCGTCCAGCACTCCGCGAGCCGGTCGGCCAGCGCGGCGGTCTCCTCGGCCACGGTCTCGTGGAGCCCGACGCGCACCGCCCCGGGACCGGCCACCGGCGAGGGCGTCAGGTCCGGCAGCGGCTGCTCCGGCTCCGGCAGCGCGGCGGCCACGGCGTTGGCCACGGCGAGCACGGCGCGGTCGTTGCGCCAGCTGGTGGACAGGGTCAGCCGCTCCGCCGGCCGGTCGGGGGTGCCCGGGAAGGTCCGGGCGAAGCGCTCGATCGTGCCGGCCGAGGCGCCGCGCCACCCGTAGATCGACTGGCGGGGGTCGCCGACGGCGAGCACCGGGTGCGCGCCCGGGCCGCCGAACAGCGCCTCCAGCATGCGCAGCTGCCCGACGCTGGTGTCCTGGTACTCGTCCAGGAGCACGACCCGCCACCGGGCCCGCTCCCGGCGGCCGACCTCCGGGGAGCTGACCGCCACCCGGGCGGCGAAGGCGACCTGATCGGCGTAGTCGATCGCGCCGGCCGCGCGCTTGCGCGCCTCGAACGCCTCGACCATCGGCAGCAGCGCGGCGCGGGCCCGCTGACGGCCGAGCATCTTCAGCACATCGGCGTAGGGGCCGCGCTTCTTGGGGGCGTCGGGGTAGCCGCGCAGCCGCTGCTCGAAGCGGGTGGTCCAGGCGCGCAGGGCGGCCGGGCTCACGTCGTGCTCGCCCAGCTCGGCGGCGAGCTGCAGGACGTCCTCGGTGGTGGTGACCAGTCCGAGGTTGACGTCGGCCATGTCGCCGGTGTGGGCGGCGACGACGGTGGCCGCCTGGCCCCAGCACATCGCCGGTCCGAGCACGCCCGCGCCGGGCTCGACGCCGATCCGCAGACCGTGCTCGGCGACGATGCTCGCCGCGTAGCCGTGGTAGGTGGCGACCGTGGGCGCGGCGACGGCCAGCCGCTCCCGCAACGCGGGGTCCGTCTGCGGGTGGTCGGCCAGCGCGCCCAGCCGCAGCCGGACCCGCGCGTTCAGCTCGCTGGCCGCCTTGCGGGTGAAGGTGAGCCCGAGCACGGCCTCCGGGGCGACCAGCTGGTTGGCGACCAGCCAGGCAACCCGGGCGGCCATCGTCTCGGTCTTGCCGGAGCCGGCGCCGGCGACGACCACGAGCGGCCGGTCGACCGGCGCGGACACCACGCCGGCCTGCTCCGCGGACGGCGCGTACGTCAGCCCGCAGCGGGTGGCGACCTCGGCCGGCGTGAGCAGCCGCGGCACCTCCGGCCGCCCCGCCGGTTCCAGCCCGGGCAGGTCGAAACTCAGCTGCGTCACGACGCCTCCTCGTTGGCGCTCGTCGGCGCCGCGCCGCGGCGTGCTCGGCTCCTGGGCGACCTCGCGAGCTCGGTCACCTGGTCACCTGCCGGCCGGACTCCTGCATCGGGCAGCTGCGCCGGAACGCGCAGCGCTCGCAGTCGGTGTCGGTGCGCGCGGCGAAGCTGCCGCCGCCCATCCCCTCACCGACCTCGGCGATCAGCCGGCCGGCCCAGGTCTCACGGGGTTCGACGTCGGCCGGCAACGGCGGCTGGTGGTGCTCCTTGGCCGCCTTCTGGGCTCCGCCGACCTGGAGCAGCGCGGCGCCGCCGGGCACGGTGCCGTGCTCGGTGAAGGCGCCCTCGGCCACCGCCACCTGGTAGGCCGCGAGCTGGCCGTGCTCCTCGACGGTGCGCGGCGGCGTCTTGCCGGTCTTCAGGTCGACGACGACCAGCCGGCCGTCGGCGTCGCGCTCCAGCCGGTCGACCTGGCCGCGCAGCCGCGCCCGGCCGACGACCACGTCGAAGTCCTCCTCGGCGGCGATCAGCTCGCGATCACCGCGGGTGTGCCAGGCGACGAACTTCGCCAGCATCTCCTGCGCGCGCTGCCGCTGGCGCTGGTCGAACCACCCCGGGCCGAGGTCGAGGCCGTCCAGCTCGGTGTCGAGCACCGCGGCCGCCTCGGCCGGCGGCAGCCCCTCGGCCACCTGCTGCGCGACGTCGTGCACCGCGGAGCCGACGGTGCGGGTGGCCTCCGGCGCCGCCTCGGCGCCCACGGAGCCCAGCACCCAGCGCAGCGGGCAGCGCTGGAAGGTGTCGATCGCCGAGGGCCGCACCGGGACGACGGCATCCGGGTCGACGAGGGGCGCGTCGTCGGAGAGCGCGGCCAGGCCCCACCAGCCCGCCGGGTCGGCACCGGGGACCCGCTCGTCGGCCAGCCGGCGCAGCACCGCGGCGGCGCTCGCCCGGCGCGGGGCCGGGGTGTGCGGATCGGTGAGCTGCCGGCGCAGCTCGGCCACCAGCGCGGGCAGGGTGAGCTGCCGGGGCAGCGGCGTGTGCGGCCGGGTGCCCTCGGCGCCGGGTGGCGGCGGGGCGACCAGGTCCAGGAAGCGGGACGCCGTCGCACCGGCGTCCCCGCCCTCCAGCGCGCCGTCGACGGCGGTGACGAGCAGCCGGCGGCGGGCCCGGGTGCAGGCGACGTAGAACAGCCGTCGCTCCTCGGCCAGCGCCAGCGTGCGGCGGTCGAGGGTGGCCGGGTCCGTGCCCCCGGCCGCCTCCACGAGGTCCTCGGCACCGAGCAGGCTGGCCCGGGTGCGCAGGTCCGGCCACACGCCCTCCTGCACGCCGGCGACGCAGACCAGGTCCCACTCCAGGCCCTTGGAGGCGTGCGCGGTGAGCAGCCGGACCGACTCGCCGGCCGGTGCGCGGGCGGCGCCGCTGTCACCGGGCAGCTGCTGGGCGACCAGGTGCTGCACGAAGGCGGCCACACCCGCGTGCGGCAGCCGGTCGACGAACCCGGCCGCGGCGTCGAACAGCGCGACGACGGCGTCCAGGTCGCGGTCGGCCACCGCACCGGACGGACCGCCCGCCGCGCTGGCCCGCGCCCAGCGGCCGGCCAGCCCGCTGGCCTGCCACATCGCCCACAGCACGTCCTCGGCCGACCCTCCCCCGGCCAGGCTCACCCGGCCGGCGGCCAGCACCCGGGCCACCCGGTGCGCCGCGCGGGCCACGTGCTCGGGCAGCGCGTCGAGCAGGGTCGCGTCGAAGAGGACCGCGGCCAGCGGCGCGCCGCGCCCAGCCGGGTCCTCGCCGCGGGCGGCCATCGCGCGGCGCGCGGCGCGGCGCAGCCGCCGCAGGTCCAGCACGGTGGCACCGCCGAGCGGGGAGGCGAGCAGCGCCTCGGCTCCCG
This sequence comes from Modestobacter sp. I12A-02662, assembly GCF_041028325.1. Taxonomy (NCBI): domain Bacteria; kingdom Bacillati; phylum Actinomycetota; class Actinomycetes; order Geodermatophilales; family Geodermatophilaceae; genus Modestobacter; species Modestobacter sp. I12A-02662. The sequence goes on from NZ_JABGDE010000015.1 coordinate 87,762, forward strand.
GCTCGTCCAGCCCGGTCTCACCGGCGACGCCGTCCGGGCCCGGCGCGGCCGGCAGCAGCGCGCCCACGGCGGCGAGGAAGGGCTGGACCGCCGGCTGGGCGGCGAGCGCGACGTCGTCGGCGTTGACCGCGACCGGCACCCCGGCCTGGGTCAGCGCCCGCCGGACCGGGCCCAGGCTCGCGGTGGCCGAGCGCACGACGACCGCCATCTTCGACCACGGCACCCCGTCGAGCAGGTGCGCGCGGCGCATCGTGTCGGCGAGGAACGCGGCCTCCATGGACGGCGAGTCGAAGACGTGCACCTCCGCCGTACCCGGGTCGATGCCCTCCCCGGGGGTGAGCCGGCGGTGCTGCCGCGGGCCGGGCAGCCGCTCGGCCACCCGCCGGCTGACGGCCAGCAGCTCCGCGCCCGAGCGGCGGCAGACGCCGAGGGACACCTGGTCGGCGGGACGGCCGTCGCGGTGCCGGAACCGGGTGGGGAAGTCGGTGATCCCCCGGGGCTCGGCGCCGCGGAACGCGTAGATGGCCTGGTCGGGGTCGCCGACGGCGACGAGGTTGCCCCCGCCGCCAGCCAGCAGCTCCACCAGCTCGACCTGCGCCGGGTCGGTGTCCTGGTACTCGTCGACGAACAGCCAGCCGGCCCGGGCTCGCTCGTCGCGCAGCAGCGCCGGGTCGTCGCGCAGCTCGTCGATCGCCGCGCGGACCAGCTCGGCGGGGTCGTAGCCGCTCGCGCCGCCGCGCGCCGCGGTGGTGAAGGCGGTGACGCCGGCGTACTGGTCGGCGAACGCGGCGGCGGCCTCCCAGTGCGGGAGCCCGCGGGCCCGGCCCCACTCGGCCAGCTGGACGCTGCCGATCCCCCGTTCGGTGGCCCGCAGCAGCAGCTCGCGCAGCTCGTCGCGGAACCCGTCGGTGCCGAGGGCGGCCGCGAGCCCGCCGGGCCACCGCACCGCGCCGTCCTCGTCGGCGTCGCCGCGCAGCAGCTCGGCGACCACGGCGTCCTGCTCGGCGGCGGTGAGCAGCCGGGGGGGCGGCTCGCCGCGCAGCACCGCGGCGCGGCGGAGGACGCCGAACGCGTAGGAGTGGAAGGTGCGGGCCACCGGCTCGCGGATGGTGCGGGCGACCCGCGCGGTGATGCGGGTGCGCAGCTCGACGGCGGCCTTGCGGCTGAAGGTGAGGACGAGCATCCGCTCGGGGTCGACGCCGTCGTCGATCCGGGCGGCGACCGCCTCGACGATCGTCGTCGTCTTGCCGGTGCCCGGGCCGGCGAGCACCAGGAGCGGGCCGCCGGGGTGCCCGACCACGGCCTGCTGGGTCGGGTCGAGGCGCGGCCGCACGAGCGGAACGGCCGCCGGCTGGACCAACCGGTAGACCGGTGCCGCGTCGTCGGTCAGCTGTCTCGTCTGCCCCCGCACCCCTCGATGACACCACGGGGTGCCGACAGTTCCGTCGGCTCCGTCCCGGTTGCCCAGCGAGCTCGCGAGCGGAGGGGAGGACGGGGTCCTTCACCACCGCTCGTCGGGCCAGCCGACCGCGGCCAGGTCCACCCGGGACCCCCGCAGCGGCACGCCCTCGCCGGCCAGCAGCGCGAGCTGGCGGACCCGGACCGGCTCGGCCGCCGTCCCGTCCGCCCGCACGACGCGGTGCCACGGCACCGCCGCGCCGCCGCCCCCGGACAGCGCGCGGGCGACCCGCCGGGGCCCCACCCCGACGAGCCGTCCGATCGCGCCGTAGGTGCTCACCCGGCCCGGCGGGATCCTCTCGACCGCGTCGAAGACGGCCTCGTCGACGTCCTCCGCCGACCGGTCCGCCGGTCCGGGTGCCCGCACCGGCGTCCTCCCGCGCTCAGCCCTGGTAGTCGGAGTTGTCCGTCCACCACTCGTACAGCGCGGCGACGTCCTCCTGGGTGCTGCCCGGCGACCGCACCACGCCCTCGGTGAGGAACTCGTCGTCGGTCCAGGCGATGAGCGCGTTGCCGTCCTCGGTGACCGCGCAGACCACCTGGCCGCCCACGCTGCCGTCCGGGTAGGTCCACTCGCCGGAGCCCATCGCGGTCGCGCAGTCGCCGTCGGCCGGCAGCTCCGGGGTGCCCAGGCCGGCCACGTCGGTGGCGAAGACGTCGTCCAGCGTGGCCTTGTCCGGGTACAGGTAGAAGTCGGCCTGCGCCGGGCCGGGCTGGGTCAGCGCCGCGCCGCAGGAGGCCGCGGCGATGTCGCCGTCCCCGGCCAGCGGCACCTCGGCGCAGTCGGTGAAGTCGAGCGGGAGGGTGGCGACGAACTCCTCGTCGCCGTCGCCACCCGAGCCGGCCGGCGGCGGAGCGGCGGTGAACCCGCCGCCCGAGCTGCCGGACGGCGTGCTCGGCGACGACGACGGAGGTGCACTCGTAGCGCTCCCGGCGGCCGCGTCCTCCTCCGGGTCGCCGCCCAGCGTGAAGAGCAGCACGGCGGCCACGACGGCGAGGACCACGAGGCCGGCGATCAGCGCGATCACCCCGGTGCGCTTCCCGCCGCCCCCGCCGGCCGCACCCGGAGCGCCGGGGCCACCCGGGCCTCCCGGGCCGCCCCAGCCGGTCACGCCGGGCTGCGGCGGCTGGCCGGGGATCCCGAACACCTGGGTGGGCGGCGGCCCGCCCGGCACCGGCGGCTGGCCCCAGCCACCCGGCGGCGGCTGCTGTCCGGCGGGCTGACCCCAGCTCCCGCCCGGGCTCGGGTGCCCCGGCGGCTGGCCCCAGCCACCCGGCGGCGGCTGCTGCCCGGCGGGCTGACCCCAGCTCCCGCCCGGGCCGGGCTGGCCCGGCGGCGGGCCCCAGCCCGGCTGCTGCCCCCCCGGCTGGCCCCAGCCGCCCGGGCCTGGCTGCTGGGGAGGAGGACCTGGCTGCGGGTGCTGCGCAGGCGGACCGGACGGCTGCTCCCAGCCACCGCCCTGGCCCGGCTGGCCGCCGGACGAGGACCGGTCGTCCGGTCCGGTGGGGACCTGCCCCTGGGGTGGCTGGCTCATCGGTGACCCTCTCTGCCGTGCACTGCCGGGGAGGCAGCCTAGGGGGTCGGGGCGACGGTTCGGCCGGACGCGGACGCGGGGGTCCGGCGCTCAGGCCCGCCGGCCGAACCGGGCCAGCAGCCGGGTCTGCGGGTCGGCTCCGGGGGGCACCGGCACCGGTGGGTCGATCAGCCCGGGGACGCCGTCGTCGCCCAGCCGCTCCTCCGCGTACCGGCCGGCCGCCGTGACCAGCTCGGGGTCCAGCTGGGTCACCCCGCCGATCGCGCGGGCCAGGTCCCAGGCGTGCACGGTGAGGTCGGCGGTCATCTCGACGAGGTAGTCCGCCGCCGGCGCCGGCCCGCCGGAGAGCTGGACGCTGCGGTCCAGCGCGGCCAGCGACGCCCACGCGGTCAGGGCGGCGTCGGCCGCGGTCTCCCAGGCGGCGAGCGGATCGCCGCCCAGCAGCTCCGCGGGGTCGGTCGGGATGCGCGGGGCGACGGCGTCCGGCGACTCCCCCGCCAGCAGCGGCGGCACCCACAGCTGCTCGCTGGTCAGATGCGCGACGAGGTCGGTGACGCTCCACGCGGGCAGCGCCGGGGCGTCCCACTCCCTCGGCGCCACGGCGTCCACCCGGTCGGTGAACTGCGCCTGGGCCCGTTGGAAGAGCAGCAGCAGGTCGGCGTGGCTCGCGTCGGGCATGCGGTCAGTAGAACGCGCCGGGGCCCGGCACGCGCAGTGGCGTGCCGGGCCCCGACGGGTGGTGCGCTGCGATCAGTAAGTGGGCAGGGTCTTGTCGATCCGCGTCGCCCAGGCCGTGACGCCACCCTGGACGTGCACGGCGTCCCGGAAGCCGGCGTTCTTCACCGCGGCGAGCACCTCGGCGGAGCGCACCCCGGTCTTGCAGTGCAGCACGATCGGCTTGTCGTTCGGCAGCTGCGCCAGCGCCCGGCCGGAGAGGATCTCGTCCTTGGGGATCAGCCGAGCGCCGGGGATGGAGACGATCTCGTACTCGTTCGGCTCGCGGACGTCGATGAGGTCGAAGTCCTTTCCGGCGTCCAGCATGTCCTTGAGCTCGTCGACGGTGATCGTCGCGCCCGCCGCGGCCTGCTGCGCCTCGTCGGAGACGACGCCGCAGAAGGTCTCGTAGTCGATGAGCTCGGTGATCGGCTCCGCCTCCGGGTCCTTGCGCACCTTGATCGTGCGGAAGGTCATCTCCAGGGCGTCGTAGACCATCAGCCGGCCGAGCAGCGTCTCGCCGACGCCGGTGATCAGCTTGATCGCCTCGGTGGCCTGGATCGCGCCGACGGTCGCGCAGAGCACGCCGAGGACGCCGCCCTCCGCGCAGCTCGGCACCATGCCGGGCGGCGGCGGGACCGGGTACAGGTCGCGGTAGTTGGGACCGTGCTCGTCCCAGAAGACCGACACCTGGCCGTCGAACCGGTAGATCGAGCCCCAGACGTAGGGCTTGCCGAGCAGCACCGCGGCGTCGTTGACCAGGTAGCGGGTCGCGAAGTTGTCGGTGCCGTCGACGATCAGGTCGTACTGGCTGAAGATGTCCAGGACGTTCTCGCTGTCCAGCCGCGTCTCGTGCAGCCGGACGTCGATGTTCGGGTTGATCTCCTTGATCGAGTCGCGCGCGCTCTCGGCCTTGGACCGGCCCACGTCGGACTGGCCGTGGATGATCTGGCGCTGCAGGTTCGACTCGTCGACGACGTCGAACTCGACGATGCCCAGGGTGCCCACGCCGGCCGCGGCCAGGTACATCAGCACCGGGGAGCCGAGGCCGCCCGCGCCGACGGCGAGCACCTTGGCGTTCTTGAGCCGCTTCTGCCCGTCCATACCGACGTCGGGGATGATCAGGTGGCGGCTGTAGCGGCGGACCTCGTCGATCGACAGGTCCTCAGCGGGCTCCACCAGGGGTGGCAACTGCACGGGGCGCTCCTCATCGGGCTGTGTCGTCAGGGCGGGCCGGCCCGGGAGCCGGCGTCCTGAGGTGCTCAACAGCCTGGCACGCCCTCCGCATTCCGCCGTGCGGGTCGTGACCGGCGGCCACTCAACGCGGACGGGCGGCCATCACCACGACGTCGCCGTGGGTGCCGTAGCCGAGCACGTCCTCGTGCCACGCCGTCCCGTCGAAGGTGACCATCCACCAGGGTGCCCGGCGTCCCTCCCCTGCCCGGACCACCGCGGGGTGCGGGATGTTGGTCCCGTAGGGCGCGTCCAGGTCGCCCAGCCGGCGCATCCGCAGGTCGTAGACCGGGTACCGGCGGGCGTCCCCGTCGCTGGCGAGCACGTACCACCGCGCGCCGATCGGCGTCAGCATGCTGCCCTCGGTCTGCTCGAGCGCGGTGTCCGCGGCGACCAGGCGCAGGCCGTCGGCGTAGTCCGGCCCGGTCGCGACGGCCAGCGCGGGGTGGAAGGTGTAGCGGGGCGTGAACGTGACGCACTCCACGAACGCCAGGTGCCAGCGCCCGTCGACCAGGGCCAGCGACGGGTCCCAGGCGCTGACCTCGGTCGGCACGTCGAGTCGCTCCGTCTCGAGCACGTGCACGCCGGTGAGCAGGTCCTCCCCGGTGGTGGTGTGCCGCACGTGCACGCCCACCGTGGTGTCGTGGTCGCCCCAGGAGGAGACCACGACGATCGTCCGGCCGGCCGGCTCGTCGACCACCAGGTGCCCGGCGTGGTCGCCGAGCACCAGCCCGTCGCGAGCGGAGAACAGCGCGCCGACCTGCTCGAGCCGGGCGGGGTCGGCGAGGTCCAGCGTCCAGACGCCCCAGTGGGCCTGCTGGAAGAAGCCGAGACCGGCGCTGGTCAGGGTGAGGTACAGGCGACCGTCCACGACGTACGGCGTCCCGTCCGGCCGGCGCACGACCTGCGGGTCCCGCACCCCCGCCGGGCCGGACAGCCCGGCCCGGACCCGGCGGACCCCGGCCGCGCTGCTGCCGGCCCCCCACGCGTACTGCAGGCCGCCCAGGACCGCGGGGTCCCGCAGGTCCAGCGCCGCGCGGACCGGGTCGCGGGAGGTGAGCAGCGGGCGCAGCTCCTCCCCGGCGGAGGCGGCCAGGACGGTGACCTGGTTCTCGTTGACGACGACGGCGACCTGCCCGGCCGGCTCCGGGTACAGCGCTGCCGTCCCGGCCACGGTGACGCCGTCCGGCTCGGTGACCTCGATCCGGACCTCCCCGGCCGCGGCGTCCCACCGGGCGAGCACGGACCCGGCGGTCCCGGAGAGCCCGGCGACCAGCCCGTCGCCGACCCCCTGCGGGCCGAGGTCGAGCACGACTGCGCAGAAGGGCGCCACCGGTCCGGACCCGAGCAGCCGGAGCCCGCCGTCGCGCGGGGCCTCCGGGTGCGCTTCGTCGACGGCGACGAACGGCGAGAGCACCGAGCGCGGCCGGTGGCGGTGGACCTCCTCGAAGCGCAGTCGCAGGGGGTCCAGCTCACGTCGGCCGAACACGGCCACCTCCGCGGGTCGCGAACGGCCGGCTCACGGGAACGGCCGGCTCACGGGAACGGCCAGCTCACGGGAACGGCCAGCTCACGGGAACGGCCAGGCGTTCTTGGCGCAGCCGTCCAGCCCGAGCGTCTGCTGCTGCATGACCGGCGCCACCTGGCCGGCCCCCGGGCACTGCTGGTGCCCCTCGCCCAGGGCGTGCCCGACCTCGTGGTTGACGACGTACTGCCGGTAGGTCGCCACGTCCCCGGCGTAGTCGGGGACGGCGGTCTCCCACCGGGCCAGGTTGATGACCGCCCGCTCGCCGTAGCGGCAGGACGTGTACCCGCCGGTGCCGACGCCCGGGCAGTACCTCTCCATGCTGCCCGGGCTGATCAGGCTGACCCGGAAGGCGTAGTCGCCCGCGGCGGCCTCCGCGGCGCCCACCCGCTGGAAGGACATCGCGCCGCCGTGCCCCCAGGACCGGCCGTCCCCGAGAGTGGCCTCGACCGCCGCGGCGAAGCCGGCGGCGTCCACGCCGATGCCGTCCTCCACCTCGACGACGAACTTCTGCAGCGGCCCGCTGCCGTACACCGCGGAGGCGCCGTCCACGACGGTGACGGTGCCGGCGCCCTGCTCGACGAACGTGGCCGGTGCCGCGCTGGGCAGGGCGGCGGTGGGCAGCCCCTCCCCCTCGGCCGGCGGCGGCACGGGCGTGCCGGAGGCGGCCGGGGCGGCGGCCGTGGCCGTGCCGTCGGCGGGCAACGCCCGAACGGACCCGCCGTCGGCGGTGGCGGCCACGTCGACGACGGTCAGCAGGGTGGCGACGGTCAGCAGCGGGAGGGCGTAGGCCCGCCAGCCGTGCCGGCGGACGAAGCGCCGGACCCAGCCCTCCGGCTCGGCGACCCGCCGGCGGCGAGGTGCGGGGCGGGGCAACGGCCCGGTGGCCGGCCCGTACCGGTCCCGCGGCGCGAGCCGGGGTGGCGGACGGTGGGGCACGGCACCGGGCGGCACGGCACGACGCGCGTACGGGCCCAGTGGTCCCGTCGCGCGAGGTGTCCCGGCAGGCGTCCGCACGGGCGGTCCGGCGGACCGGTCCGGGTGGTCCGGCCTGGTCATCGCGGTCAGGCTCTCACGCGGCGGTGCCTGGGCGGCGCAGCCACCCGGGCACCGGGCCCGTGTCGGCCGCGGCTCACCCGCGCGCCGCCGCCTGGCCTGCCGCGACGGGCGCCGCGGCGTCCTCGGCGAGCGCGAGGACCGCCCGGGCGGTGGCCTCCGGCGCCTCGAGCATCGCGAGGTGCCCCACGCCCTGCTGCATCTGCAGGCGGGCGTGCGGCAGCACCCCGACCAGCCGCTCGGCCAGCCCCGGGTCGACGAGCTTGTCCCGGTCGCCCCACACCACCAGCGTGGGCGCGCGGACCGAGCGGGCCATCCGCCAGGCGTTGGCCCGGCCCAGGCGCAGGTAGGAGGTCATCAGGCCCCGGAGGCTGCGGGTCAGCGCCTGCCCGGCCCACGGCTGGGCGTCGTACTGGCGCAGCTCCTCGACCGCCTCCTCGTAACGCTCCTTGGGCACCCGCCCCGGGTCGCCGAAGCACATCTGCAGCAGCCCGCGGACCCGCTGCTCCGGGCTGACCCCGGTGATCCGCCGCTCCGCGAGGGCGGGCACACCCGGCAGCAGCACCAGGGTGATCGCCCGGTCGAAGGCCGGTGGCACCCGGTAGACCGGCATCGCCGGCGAGATGAGCGTGAGGGTGGCGACCAGGTCGGGCCGGCGGGCGGCGACCCAGACGCTCACCAGCCCACCCAGGCTGTTGCCGAGCAGGTGCACCGGCCGCCCCTGACCGGGGCCGGGACGGGCGACGATCCACTCCAGGACGTCGACGACCGCCTCGACGTGGCGACGCATGGAGTAGTCCCGCGCCGTGGGCGCGGACCTCCCGAAACCGGGCAGGTCGAGCGCGTAGCCGTCGAAGCGGACGGCGAGCAGCGCGGCCAGGTCGGTCCAGTTCGTCGACGCGCCACCGAGCCCGTGCACGTAGAGCGCGCGCTCGTGGGGCGGGTCGTCCGCCGGCTGCGCGGCGTCCACCGGCCCCCGCCAGGGGGTGCAGCGGACCAGGACCTCACCACCCCCCGACACCGGCACCATCTGCCCGGGCCACGGCGGGATGGGCGCACCCGGGGCCCCCACCCGTGGGAGTGGTGTCGTGGACAGCCGTGCGTCGGTCACCTGACCGACGGTAGGACACCGCCGCTCGCACCCGCCCGGAGGAGGGCGGTCCGGCTGATCCGCACCAGCCGGACCGGCCGCCGTAAGATCCCCGGGCCATGCAGCCCAGCCGCCCCGTCCCCGCGCCGCCGGCCCCGCGCCGGACGACCCGCCTGCCGCGGGGCGCGCGCCGCGTGCAGCTGCTGCAGGCGGCCCAGGACGTCTTCGTCGCGCAGGGCTTCCACGCGGCGGCCATGGACGACATCGCCGACCGCGCCGGGGTCAGCAAGCCGGTGCTCTACCAGCACTTCCCGGGCAAGCGGGAGCTGTACCTGGCGCTGCTGGAGCAGCAGGTCGAGGAGCTCACCGACCGGGTGCGCCAGGCGATGGCCGGCACCGACGACAACCGGGCCCGGGTCAACGCGGCGGTGGGCGCCTACTTCGCGTTCATCGACGCCGACGGCGAGGCGTTCCGGCTGGTCTTCGAGTCCGACCTGCGCAACGACGCCGAGGTGCGGGAGGTCGTCGACCGGGGCACGCGGGCGTGCACCGAGGCCATCGCCGAGGTCATCGCCGCGGACACCGGCGCCGACCAGGAGCGCGCGCTGCTGCTGGCCTCGGGCCTGACCGGCCTGTTCGAGAGCAGTGCGCGGTGGCGGATCGCGCACCGGGGCACGCTGTCCCGGGAGGAGGCGGTGTCGCTGATGTCGACGCTGGCCTGGCGGGGCATCTCCCGGTTCCCGCGCCGGGACGACGTCGAGGCGGACTGAGCGCCCTCCCCGTTCGCTGTCGGCGCATGCGCCGGGACGGCTGGCCCGCAGCGCCTGGACTAGCGTGGTCGGCAGCAGCCAGACCTGAGGAGGCATCTGCACGTGGAAGTCAAGATCGGTGTCCAACACTCGCCCCGTGAGCTGGTCATCGACAGCCCGCAGAGCCCCGAGGAGATCGCGGCGGAGGTCTCCCGGGCGATGACGTCGGCGAAGGACGGCCTGTTGACCCTGGTCGACGAGCGCGGCCGCCGGATCGTCGTGCCCACGGAGAAGATCGCCTACGTCGAGATCGCCGAGGCCGACCAGCGCCGGGTCGGCTTCATCGCCGGCTGAGCGCCGGAGGCGCGCCCGACCCGACCTGTAGGAACGGCCCCGGTGCAGGGCCCGCGCCGAGCGCGGGGGCACCGGGGCCGTTCTTCAGGGGTTCAGGCCGAGCGCCCGCATCCGCAGGCCGTGCGCGGTGGTGAGCCGCTGCAGCAGCTCACCGACCCCGGCCATGCTGCCGGTGCCGGTCATGATCAGGTCGGCGAGCTGCTCGTGCTCGGCGATCACCGCCTGCGACTGGGTGAGCGCCTCACCGACCAGCCGGCGCGCCCACAGGGCCAGCCGCCAGCCGACCGCCGGGTCCGCGGCGATGGCCGCCCGCACCTCCCGGACGGCGAACTCCGCGTGCCCGGTGTCGGCGAGCACCTCCTCGACCAGCGCCCGGTCCGGCTGGGGCAGGAACGCGGCGACCTCGCGGTAGAAGTCCGCCGCCAGCCCGTCGCCGACGTAGGCCTTCACCAGCCCCTCGAGCCAGGTGCTGGCATGGGTGCCGTCGTGGAAGGCGTCCAGCGCGGACACGAACGGGGCCATCGCCTCCGTCGGGTCCACGCCGAGCTCGACCAGCCGCGCGGTGAGCCGGTCGTGGTGGGCGACCTCGCGGGCCGCCATCCGGGCGACGGCGGCCCGGCCCTGGATCGTCGGGGCCATCCGGGCGTCCTCGGCGAGCCGGTCGAACGCGGTCAGCTCCGCGTAGGACAGGACCCCCAGCAGTTCCACGACCGCCTTCTGGTCGACCTCGCCCACGTGCACTCCCCCTCCGGACCGGCCGGCCCTCCCCTCGGGTGGTGTTCCGGGGTGTCGAGCGGGCAGCGGAGGCAGGCTAACGGGAGCCGCGGGCTACGATGGAATGGGACAGCCGCTCGGCTCGTTCCACCTTGTGCAACCCGATGTGCGCTGATGGCCGCCGGATGACGCTCCACCCGGAGCTCTCCCGGGCAGTCTGCACTCGACGCCCGGTCGACTGGCCGCGTCGGCGCTGGATCGACATCCCGGAACCGACCGGGACCGGCGAGCGTCGCCGGGCGCCCCGACGACGGGCCGCACGGCGACGCGGACGGTCCCCCATCAGACCTGAGGCGAGAGAACTGACCTCCACCGAGAACACCCCCACCGCGGCTCCCGAGCTGGACCACGCCGAGACCGGCGCACCCGCTCCCGAGGAGCTGGAGTCGACGGTCGAGCAGCTGGGCGGCGCCCCCGTGGCCAGCGACAGCCCGCTGTTCACCGACTTCGACGTGCACCCCGACATCGTCGCCGCGCTGGCCGAGGTCGGGATCACCCGCACCTTCGCCATCCAGGAGCTCACCCTCCCGCTGGCGCTGGCCGGCCACGACCTGATCGGCCAGGCGCGCACCGGCACCGGCAAGACCCTGGGCTTCGGCGTCCCGATGCTGCAGCGGGTCGTCCCGGCGGCCGAGGGCGGCGACGGCGTCCCGCAGGCGCTGGTCGTCGTCCCCACCCGTGAGCTGTGCGTGCAGGTCTCCCGCGACCTGGCCGCGGCCGGCGCCAAGCGCGGCATCCGCGTGCAGGCGATCTACGGTGGCCGGGCGTTCGAACCGCAGGTGCAGTCGCTGCAGTCCGGCGTCGAGATCGTCGTCGGCACCCCCGGCCGGTTGCTCGACCTCGCGCAGCAGGGCCACCTGGTCCTGGGCAAGGTCAAGGTCCTCGTCCTCGACGAGGCCGACGAGATGCTCGACCTCGGCTTCCTGCCCGACATCGAGCGGATCCTGGCGATGGTCCCGGACAAGCGGCAGACCATGCTGTTCTCCGCGACGATGCCCGGCCCGATCGTCACCCTGTCCCGGTCCTTCATGACCCAGCCGACGCACATCCGGGCGCACGGCAACGACGAGGGCTCCACGGTCCCGCAGACCACGCAGTTCATCTACCGGGCGCACAACCTGGACAAGCCCGAGCTGCTCTCCCGGGTGCTGCAGTCCCGCGACCGCGGCCTGGTCATGGTCTTCTGCCGGACCAAGCGGACCGCGCAGAAGGTCGCCGACGACCTCGTCGAGCGCGGTTTCGCCGCGGCCGCCGTGCACGGCGACCTCGGTCAGGGCGCTCGCGAGCAGGCGCTGCGCGCCTTCCGCAGCGGCAAGGTCGACGTCCTGGTCGCCACCGACGTCGCCGCCCGCGGCATCGACGTCACCGGCGTCAGCCACGTCGTGAACTACCAGTGCCCGGAGGACGAGAAGACCTACGTGCACCGGATCGGCCGCACCGGCCGCGCCGGCTCCACCGGCATCGCGGTCACCCTGGTCGACTGGGACGACATCCCCCGCTGGCAGCTGATCAACAAGGCGCTGGAGCTGGACTTCGCCGACCCGCCGGAGACCTACTCCACCTCGCCGTGGGTCTACACCGACCTGGACGTGCCGACGACGGCGACCGGTCGGCTCCCCCGCGCCCAGCGCACCCGCGAGGGCCTGGACGCCGAGGTGGTCGAGGACCTGGGCGAGACCGGGCGCAAGCACCGGCCGGCCGGCCGCGCCGACCAGCACGCCGGCCCCGGCCGGGAGGACGCCGAGCCGTCGGCCGGCCCGAGCAAGAGCCGGCCCCGCCGGCGGACCCGCGGAGGTGGCGCCGCCGCCGAGGCCGGTGCGGCACCCACGGGGGCCGACGCCGCGACCGCGCCCGTCGAGACCGCGCCCGTCGAGACCGCCGCCTCCGAGGGCGGCGAGGACGGCGCGCCCCGCCGTCGGCGCCGGCGGCGCGGCGGTGCCAAGCGCAGCGGCGGGGGCTCCGAGTCCGCCGCCTGATGAAGGACCTGCCTTCCCCCCGCCCCTCGCTCCGCTCGGGGCGGGCCCCTGAAGGCAGGCCGTTCCAGCGGGTCACCCGGCTGCGGCGCCCCCCGCTGCGGATCTGGGTCTGGACGGCGGTCACCCTCGTGGTGGCCGCCGTCGCCGTCGTGCTGTGGCGCACCTCCGACGTCGTCGCCACCTCCACCACAACGGCAGCAGCGCCCACCGTGCCCGACGCGGCGCCGGCCGACGAGCTCGCGCCGGCCTGGACGGCGAGCACCACCGACGGGCCCCGCCGGGTCGTCGAGGGCGGCCGGGTGCTGGTGACCGACGAGCACGGGGTGGCGATGCTCGACGCCGGGACCGGTACCGAGGCCTGGCACTACCGCCGGTCCAACGCCACGCTGTGCGACGCCACCGCCGTCGACGGCGTGGTGATCGCCGTGTTCCGCACCACCGGCCGGTGCAACGAGGCGGTCGCGCTGACCGCGACCACCGGGGAACGGGACTGGTACCGCAACGTCCGGTTCCGCACGGACGTCGACCTGGCCAGCACCACGCAGATCCTGCTGGCCGCCAGCCCGACCGGGATCGTCACGATCGACCCGACCGGCAACAACACCCGCTGGCGGTACGCCCCGGCGACCGGCTGCCGCTTCGTCGGCGCCGACGTGGGCAGCTCCGGCGTGGTGGTGCTCCAGCGCTGCGAGGGCTCCACGCCGCTGCAGGTGCAGCTGCTCGACGGGTTCGGGGGCACCGTCATCTGGACCCGGGACCTGGACACCGAGGGCCGCACCGCGCGCCTGGCCGGGGTCGGCCGCCTCGTGGACGTCGTCGTCGGCGACACCGTGCACGTGATCGACCCCGACGACGGCACCCTGCGCGAGCCGCTGCCCCTGCCCGCGCTCGCCGCCGGGGACGACGTCCGCTCCGAGCCGCTGCAGCAGGCAGAGGTCGGGGACGTGACGCTGCTGTGGGCCCGCGGCACCGCGTGGGCGCTGGACCAGGAGACCGGCCGGCCGCGCTGGTCGGTGCCGGCCACGGGTCTGCCGGCGCTCGGCGAGGACGACACCGTCGTCGTCCCCGAGGACGGCGCGCTCGTCCGCCGGTCCGTGGCCGACGGCAGCGAGCGGGACCGCTCCGCCGCTGCCGGGACACTGCCGGCCGGGGGCCGCACCGCCCTGCTCGGGCCGGTCGTGGTCTACGCGACGTCGGACCAGGTGCTCGGCCTGCGGTGAGGAAGGACCACCCTTCCCCCCACACCTCGCAAGCTCGGCGCGGGCCCCTGAAGGGTGGCCGCACCGCAGGGATGGCGGCACGGCCGCCGATCGCGAGGCAGACTCTGGTCATGGTCCTGCCTGGAGGCTCCGAACACGCCGCCCCCGACGACCTCCGCCAGCTGGCCACGCACGACGCGGTCCGGGTCACCTTCCCCGGCGGCGCGGGTGAGCTGGCCGCGCTCGACACCGGCCGCGCCGAGGGGGCCACGGTCCTGCTGGTCGCCGGGTTCACCGGCAGCAAGGAGGACTTCGCCCCGCTGCTGTCCCCGCTGGTCGACGCCGGGCTGCGGGCGGTGGCGATCGACCAGCGCGGCCAGTACGAGTCCCCCGGCCCGGACGACCCGGCCGCCTACTCCGTCACCGAGCTCGCGGCCGACCTGGTCGCCCTCGGCCGGCGGCTCCGCGAGGGCGGTGCCGGCCCGCTGCACCTGCTCGGGCACAGCTTCGGGGGCATCGTCGCCCGCGGCGCGGTCCTCGCCGAGCCGGCGCTGTTCGACTCGCTGACCCTGCTGGGCAGCGGCCCCGCTCGGCTCACCGGCCCGCGCCGGCAGCTGCTCGACCACCTCTCCCCCCTGCTGGACGCCGGCGGCGTCCAGCTGGTCAGCCAGACGCTGGAGCAGCTCGCGATGACCGACCCGCGGGCGCAGGCGGTGCCGGCCCCGACCCGCGAGTTCCTCACCCGCCGGTTCCTCGCCAACAGCGAGGCCGGCCTGCGCGGCATGGCCGACGCGATGCTCACCGAGCCGGACCGCGTCGCCGAGCTCGCCGCCACCGGGGTGCCGGTGCTGGTGGCGCACGGGGTCGCCGACGACGCGTGGACCCCGGCCGTCCAGGCGGACATGGCCACCCGGCTCGGCGCCCGGCACGAGGTGATCCCGCGGGCGGTCCACTCCCCCGCGATCGAGAACCCCGCGCGGACGCTGCAGGTGCTGCTGGACTTCTGGGCCGCGGTCCCGGCCCGGCCGCCGGGCGGCGTCCTCCGGTGAAGCCCACCCCGTCCATCCGCGACTTCACCGCCGAGCAGGACCTGCTCGGCTTCTTCGGCCCGGGCAGCGTCAGCTGGCGCATCCACGCCGACCCGGCCTTCTCCGTCGCCGGCATCCGCGCCCTGCTGCTGCAGGCGCTGCACCCGGTCGCGATGGACGGCGTGCACCAGTTCTCCGCTGCCTTCACCGCCGAGCCGTGGGCCCGGTTGACCCGCACCGCCGAGTACGTCGCCACGGTGACCTTCGGCACCCGCCGGGACGCGCTGCGGGCGGTCCGCCGCGTGCGCGGCCTGCACCGGGACAAGTCGGCCGTCGAGGAGACCACCGGCCGCGCCTACCGGGTGGACGACGCCGACCTGCTGCTGTGGGTGCACTGCTGCGAGGTCGAGTCGATGCTGTCGGTGGCGCGCCGGGCCGGGGTCCCGCTGACCGACGCGGACGCCGACCGCTACCTGGCCGAACAGGTGACCGCCGCGGTGCTGATCGGCTGCGTCGAGGCCGACGTCCCGGCGACCGTGGCCGAGCTCGACGCCTACCTGGCGCGGGTGCGCCCGCAGCTGGCGGTCACCCCGGCGGCGCGGAACGCGTCGCGGTTCGTCGTCGTCCCGCCGATGCCCCGCTGGGTGCAGCTGCTCACCCCGGCCCGCCCGGCCTGGAGCACGCTGGCCACCCTGGGCGTCGTCACGCTGCCCCGCTGGGCCCGCCAGCTGTACGGGCTGCCCGGATTCGGTCTCACCGACCGCGCGGCCACCGCAGCGCTGCGGGCGTTCCGCCAGGCGGCGCTCGCGATCCCGGGCCGGGTGCGGGAGTCGCCGATCGTGCGCGCTGCCCGGGAGCGCACCGCCGGGGCCGTCCCGGTCACCGCCTGATGAAGGACCCCGTCCTCCCCCACCCTCCGCAAGCTCAGGGCGGGCCCCTGGACAGGGCCGCTGTCACGACCTGCCGGGCGCATCATGGTCGAGCGCGTCGCGGGCCGCGGCGAGCACCGCGTCGGCGACGCGGTCCAGAGACGGGGTGCGCAGCTTCCACTGCTGCCAGTACAGGACGACGTCGACCGCGCCGTCCGGGTCGAGGTCGACGAGCTCCCCGGCCGGTTCCTGCTGCGCGGGCACCATCCCCCAGCCGAACCCCAGCCGCACCGCGCTGACGTAGTCCGCGGACGCCGGCACGAGGTGCAGCGGCGGCGCGGCCGGGTCCACCCCGCGTTGCCGCAGGTAGCGGTGCTGCAGGTCGTCGGCGCGGTCGAACACGACGACCGGCGCCCGGGCCAGCGCGGCGACCGTGACCCCGTCGGGGAACCAGCGGTCCGCGGCGGCGGCGGTCGCCATCGGCCGGTACCGCATGCCGCCCAGCCGGGTCACCGCGCAGCCGGGCACCGGCTCGGCATCCGCGGTGACCGCGGCCATCACCCGCCCGTCGCGCAGCAGGGCGGCGGTGCGCTCCTGGTCCTCGCGGTGCAGGTCGAAGGCCAGCTCACCGGCCAGCGGGGCGAGGGCGGGCAGCACCCAGGTGGCCATCGAGTCGGCGTTCACCGCGATCGGCAGCGTGATCCGCTCCTCGCCGACCAGCTCCCGGGCGGCGTCGGCGGCCAGCAGGGCGATCTGGCGGGCCAGCCGCAGCACAGCCTGCCCGGACTCGGTCACCCGCACCGGCTTGCTCCGCACCAGCAGCACCCGGCCGGTCGCCGTCTCCAGTGCCTTGAGCCGCTGGCTGACCGCGCTCGGGGTCACGTGCAGGGCGCGGGCGGCGCCGTCGAGGGAGCCGGCGGTGACGGTCGCCTCGAGGGCACGCAGCTGACCGAGGTCGAGGTCCACCGCACCATTAGAGCTGCTTCAGGTGCTTCAGGGAGATGAGCGGTGATGACGGACGACGGCGGTTAGCTTCGTCTGCGTGTCCCCCGCCCTCCTCGCCGCCGTCTCCGGGCTCGGCCTCGGCCTGTCGCTGATCGTGGCGATCGGCGCCCAGAACGCCTTCGTGCTGCGCCAGGGACTGCGGGTCGAGCACGTGGCGGCCGTCGTCGGGGTCTGCCTGGTCTCCGACGTGCTGCTGATCGCCGCAGGGACGGCGGGCGCGGGGGCCCTGATCAGCCGAGCGCCCGAGCTGCTCACGGCCGTCTGCTTCGGCGGAGCGGCGTTCCTGCTGGCGTACGGGCTGATGGCCGCCCGGCGGGCGGTTCGGCCGGCGACGCTGGTCACCGAGGAAGCCGGCCGCCGGGCCGGGCTCCTGGTCACGGTGACCACGTGCCTGGCGCTGACCTGGCTCAACCCGCACGTCTACCTGGACACCGTGGTGCTGCTCGGCTCGCTGGCCAGCACCTGGGAGGGCCGGCGCTGGTGGTTCGCCGGCGGCGCCGCACTGGGCAGCGCCGTCTGGTTCATCGGGCTCGGGTACGGCGCGCGCCTGCTGCGGCCGGTGTTCGCCCGGCCGGCCGCCTGGCGGGTGCTGGACGCAGTGATCGCCGTCGTCATGGTGTCGCTGGCCGTCTCCCTGGCGATCCGGGGCGTCCGCGGCGGCTGATGCGGTCCGGAGCCGGCCCGTTGCCCGGGCGCCGTCCGCGCCGCTGGCCTCCGCCATGACTGCCGGGTCGGCCTCGCACCGTGCACGGATCGGACGCCCGGCCCGCGCGTGAGCGTCGGGTGGCCCCGCGGGCCGCCCTCCCGAGCAGCACCTCCTCGACCCGGCCGCCGCGCGTGCGGCTGACCCGTCCTGCTCCGGCCCGCCGGCGGCCACGTCCTCGCCGGCGCCCTCTGCCTGCCCTCAGGAGTCCGCTCGTGCCCGGTACCACCGCTGCCCTGCACAACATGATCATCGGCGTCGCCGACCGCGACGCCGCCGTCCGCTGGTTCGTCGACCTGCTCGGACTCCGGGAGCCCTGGGAGAACGGGTTCTTCCAGTCCGTCCAGCTCGATGACCTCGTCGTGCTGAACTTCGCCGCCGCCCCGGCGCCCGCCGAGCCGCAGCACTACGCCTTCCTCGTCCCCGAGCAGCACTTCGACCGGGTCAAAGCCCGGTTCGACGCCGACGGCACGCCCTACCAGGCCGACCCGCCCGGTCGCCGGCCCGGGGAGGTCGGCGAGGTGAACGCCGACGGCACCGGACGGCGGCTGCACTCCCGCGGCCACGGCCACCTGCTCGAGGTGCTGACCGCCCGCTACACCGACGTCCCCGGGGCCTCCCGGCCGACCTGACTCACCCGTCGGCGGCGGGCTCCTCGGGCAGGAAGCTCCACGTCTCCCGGGCCGGCGCCGCCGCCTGGCCGACCGGGCAGCTGGGCCGGAAGTCGCACCAGCTGCACTGCCGGCCGGGGACCGCCGGGAAGGCGTCGTCCGGGCTCTGCCCCGCCGCCACCGCCTCGGTGGCTGCCGCGATGTCGGCGGCGATGTCCTCGGCGCGCCGCACGTGGTTGGCGAGCGAGCGGTCGGTGTGCTCGAAGGCGGCCACCGTGCCGCTGGGCAGGTGGTGCAGCTCGACCCGGTTGCACGGCCGGCGGAGGGTGCGGCGGACGCCCAGCACGTAGGCGGCCAGCGCGGGCGACCCGCGGGCCTCGTCGTCGGTGGAGGGGACGCGGCCGGTCTTGTAGTCCACGACCACCAGCTCGTCGCCGCGGCGGTCGATCCGGTCGACGCGGCCGGAGAGGGCCAGCCGCTCGGTCGTCGTCCCGACGGTGCGCTCGGTGCCCACCGGCTCGTCGATGGGGTCGAGCCCGGCCACGTAGTCGGTGAGCCAGGTGGCCGCCCGCGCCCGCCACCGCTGCGACTGCTCCTCGTCGCGGAAGCCGGTCTGCGACCAGGCGCCGTACAGCAGCTGCCGGGCCGCGGCCGTGGTGCGCCGCGGCACCGCGAGCTCCCACCACGAGCGCAGCGCCCCGTGCACCGCGGCGCCCACCGTGTTGTGCGCCCACGGCGGACCCTTGGGCGGAGCGGGCCGGTCGACGTAGGCGAACCGGTAGCGGCGCGGGCAGTCGGCGAAGGTGGCCAGCTTGCTCGGCGTGCACGGGAACAGCCGCCGCGGCATGCCGGGCATCTCCAGCTGGGCGCTCATCGCCGGCTCTCCCCCACGCAGGTCACGGTAGCCGGGGGGTGTGACAGTCCTCAGTCGGCGAACGGGGCGCAGCCGGTCCCGGCGGTGACGATCGCGGCGTACTGGTCGGGCTCGGTGGTGCAGGCCGCGATCGCGGTGGTCTTGTTGGTGCCGTGGTAGTCGCTGGACCCGGTGCGGATCAGGCCCAGCTCGTCGGCCAGCTCGCGCAGGTGGGCGCGTTGCTCGGGGGTGTGGTCGGGGTGGTCGACCTCCAGGCCGAGCAGACCCGCCTCCGCCATCGCCCGGATCGCCGCGTCGCCGACCACCCGGCCGCGCGAGGTGGCCAGCCCGTGGGCGAAGACCGGCACCCCGCCGGCGGCCCGCACCAGCCGGATGCCGTCGAGCACGTCGGTGTCGGCCTTGGTGACGTAGTGCGGGCTGCGGTGGCTGAGCAGCGTGGCGAACGCGTGGTCGACCGACTCGACGACCCCGGCCTCCACCAGGGCCAGGGCGATGTGCGGGCGCCCCACCACGCCTCCGCCGCTGCGCTCGACGATCTCCCCCCACACGACGGGGTAGCCAGCGCCGGCGAGGTTGGTGGCGATCCGCTCGCCGCGGGTGAGCCGTTCGGTGCGCAGCCGGGCCCGCTCCGCGGCGAGGCCCGGGTGCTCCGGGTCGAACAGGTAGGCCAGCAGGTGCACGCTCATCGGCGGCTCGTCGGCCGGGAACCACCGGCAGGACAGCTCCATCCCCGGGACGACCACCAGGCCGGCGGGCCGTGCCTCGGCGGCGGTCGACCAGCCGGCGGTGGTGTCGTGGTCGGTGAGCGCGACGACGTCGAGGCCGGCGGCGGCCGCCGCCGCCACCAGCGCGGCCGGGCTGTCGGTGCCGTCGGACGCCGAGGAGTGGGTGTGCAGGTCGATGCTCACCCGGTCAGCGTGCCCCACCGGCGTCAGCGGTCCCGGTACCGCGGGATGGGCGCGGTGTCTTGGCCGCGACCGGACGGCAACGGCCGGGGCGCCTGCCGCTCGGGGGCGTCGCCGCGCTCCCGCCCGTCTGCCTCCACCGACCCGTCGGCGTCCTCGTCCCGGCTCACCGGGCCGCCGGCGGTGTCCTTGCCGAACATCAGCTCGCTCAGCCGCCGGTACATCGCGTCGGCGTGCGGCACGAAGGTGATGACGTCGAGGCCCTGCGCCTGGCCGGCGGACTCGAACCGGAAGGTGCCGTAGCCGAGCAGCTGCCCCCAGAAGGTCTCCTTCCAGGTGAGATCGGTGATCCGGCGCACTGGCATGACCGCGACGGTCCTGATGATCACGCCGGAGGTGAGCAGGACACGGCGGCGGGTGACCAGGAAGTGCCGCACCCACCACTCGGCGGCGTGCAGGCCGAGGTAGGTGAGGGCACCGAGGACGAGGACGAGACCGACGATCGCGATCAGCCGGACGTCCTCGGCCACCGAGAGGAGCAGCCCGCCCAGGAACAGCACCGGGATCCCCCGGGAGAACGGGCGGACGAGCACGGCCGGGTGCCGACGGGTGGCGACGACCGGCGGCTCGTCGGGGAGCAGGTACTTGGCCGCGTCCTTGCCCCACCGCGGGCTGCGGGCGCGCGGGCCGGACACGGCCGGGCTCAGACCAGCGAGCCCACGAAGGCGGCCAGCGAGGTCGCGGCGTCACTCAGCGCGGAGCCCGCGCTGCGCACGATGTTCGCGGAGTCCTCGGGCCGCTGGATGATGTAGAAGATCACGAAGGCCACGACCAGCCAGGTGAGCACCTTCTTCAGCAAGGGACTCGCACCGCTTCCTGTGTCGTGTGTCGGTCGGCGAGCTGGACCCTGATGCCCACCATCGTCCACCGCGGCCGGGAAGACCGCGCCCCATGCGTAACAGCCGCCTCAGCAGCCGCGCCAGCCGCCACGCCGCAGAGTCGCGGGATCACCGGGCTCAGCGGCCGGGCAGGAGCCGTTCGGTGGGCGGGCCGAGGGGCAGGTCCGGGTAGACCCGCTCGCGCAGGTCGAGCAGACCCAGGTCGTCGGCGAGCAGCCAGGCGGCCGAGGACGGCCACAGGACGATCCACAGCCACACCCCGTAGGCCTCGCCCACGAACGCGGCGCGGTCCTCGCTGGGCGTGGGCACGGTCCACAACGGCGCCCGCTGCCCGGCCGCGCGGACCGCGGTGGTGGACGGGCCACTGATCAGGTCACCGGGGTCGACGCCGGGCAGACCGGCGTACCCGCAGCCCAGGCCCGTGCCCGGCTCCTCGGCGACCAGCACCGCCTCGGCCGGCTCCCCGAGGGGCGCCGGCCCGGCGCAGGCGACGACGATCGCCCGGGCACCCGGCTCACCGCCCCAGGCCAGCCCGGTGACGGCCCAGCCGGGCGGCATGGGGTCCGGCACCCAGGCGGGCACCCGCGCGTCGGCGGTGACGGCGGAGAGCGTGTCGTGCGCGACGACGGCGGTGTGGTGCAGCGGGGTGACCGCCGCGTGCAGGTGGCACCAGCCCAGGGCGGTGGACCCGGGCTTCACCACGAGGGCCTCGCCGCAGCGGGGACACACCGGGGAGACGCTCATCGCCGCTCACCGTGCTGTTCCGAGCCGCTCGCGTCAAGCGCTGGCCGGTGCGCCGGGCGCTCCGACGGGTGCCCGTCGCCCGGTCGCGGACCGGCCGTAGCCTCGCCGACGTGGGCGGGCCGATGCCGGAGGTGCCGTGCGTCGGCGCGGTGGTGCACGACGAGGCCGGCCGGCTGCTGCTGATCCGGCGCGGGCACGCCCCCAGCGCGGGTCTCTGGTCGGTGCCCGGAGGGCGGGTCGAACCCGGGGAGACCGAGGCGGAGGCGGTGGTGCGCGAGGTCGCCGAGGAGACGGGGCTGCGGGTGGTGCCCCGGTCGGTGGTCGGGCGCGTGCGCATCCCCGGGGACGGCGTGGTCTTCACGGTGACCGACTGGCTGTGCACCCTCGCCGGGCCGGACCAGGTGCCGGTGGCCGGAGACGACGCGGACGACGTCCTGTTCGTCGATGCCGGCGCTCTCGCCGCCCTGGAGATGGCCCCCGGGGTCGTGAGCGCGCTCGGCCGCTGGGGAGTGCTGCCCCGCTGAGTTGCCCGCTTCGACCCCGCCGCCCGCCCGGCACCGGTGCCGCTGGTGCGCGCGGGACGCCAGGTGGCCGTGCGCCGTCCGCGGACCGGCAACGGCCCGTCGTGGCGCAGGACCCACCCGTCCGGACCGGCGCCGAACCTACGATGACCGGGTGTTCCCGCAGTCCGCGCCCGACCGGCCGGCCGAGGGCGAGGTCGTGCGGCTCCGCACCACCGGTCGCCGGGTCCGGCTGGCCGCCACCACCGTCGTCCTGGCGCTGATCCTCGCCGGGACCGTGTGGGGCACCGACGACGACTTCCCCTTCGGGCCGTTCAAGATGTACTCGACCCGCGCCGACCCCGACACGCCGGTCGTCTCGACCCGGGTGGTGGGGCTGACCGCGCTCGGTGAGGAGGTGCGGCTCTCCGGCGGGCAGGTCGGCCTGCGCCGCGCCGAGTTCGAGGGGCAGCTGCCCCGCATCGTCGAGCACCCGGAGCTGCTCGGCCTGCTCGCGGACTCCTACGCCGAGCGGCACCCCGGGGCGGAGGAACTCGTCGAGGTGCAGGTGGTGCTGCGCCGTTTCGGGCTCGTCGACGGCCAGCAGACCGGGACGTGGTCCGACGACGTCCTGGTCTCCTACGACCTGGAGGACGGCGCGTGACCACCACCGCGCACACCGCGGCCACCCCGTCCGCACCCGACGTGCCGGCGCTGCCGCTCACCTCCCGCTGGTGGACCCGCCCGGTCCCGCTGGCCCGGATCGCGGTCTTCCGGGTGATCGCCTACCTGTTCATCCCGGTGGACGTCTTCCTCACCACCGCCTGGGTGCGCGCGCACGCCGACGTGCCGACCGAGTGGTACCAGCCGCTGTCCATCGCCCGGTGGCTGCACCTGCCCGCCCCGACCGCCACGCTGGTGCTGCTCGTGCAGTGGGCCCTCGTGGTCGCCGCCCTCGCCGCCGCGACCGGCCGGGCGCCCCGGCTCCTCGGCACGGCCGTCTTCCTGCTGTACGCGGAGTGGATGGTCATCGCGATGAGCTACGGGAAGGTCGACCACGACCGCATCGCCTTCCTGGTGGCCCTGGCCGTGCTGCCGACGATCGGCCGGGCCCGCTTCCGGGACCGCCGCTCGTCGGAGGCCGCCGGCTGGGCCATGGCCGCCGTGCTGGTGACCGTGATGCTCACCTACTTCCTGGCCGCCTGGGCGAAGATCCGGTTCGGCGGCTGGGACTGGGCCACCGGCTCCACCCTCACCCGCGCCGTGCTGCGCCGCGGCACCGACCTGTCGACGTGGACCCTGGACGTGGCCTGGCTGCTGCCGACCGTCCAGTGGGTGATGCTCGCGTTGGAGTTCGCCGCGCCGCTCATCCTGCTGGTGCGCAGCGACCGGGCCCGGATCGGCCTCGTGCTGTTCCTGCTCGGCTTCCACGTGATGGTCTACGCCGGGGTCACGATCATCTTCCTGCCGCACTGCATCGCGATCCTGTCGATCCTGCCGTGGGAGCGGCTGACCGCGGCCCGCCCGGCACCGGGCGGTCTTCCGCACGCCACGTCGCGGGACGATCCCCTGACGAGGGCGCGCACGGCACCGGGACGCTGACCGCCTGGTCGCGGCTCAGCGGGGAAGGACGTCCTGGAGCGGGACGAGCTTGTAGTTCTGCGCCGCGCCGTCGTTCTTGCCGTCCTGCGCGACGAAGACCCCCGCGGGGAACGACGGCCCGAGGGGGGCGGTGGACACGTCGATCCCGTCGGTCTCCTCCACGCCGTCGATCCCCCGGCCGGCGACGATCCGGAAGCTGCCGACGTAGCCGTTGTCGCCCTCCCGCCGGAACATGGCGTAGGAGTCGTCGCCCTGACTCGAGGCGATCAGGTAGCCCGCGCCCCCGTCCGCGTGCACGAGCGTGAGTCCTTCCACGTCCGACACGAGCGGCCCGGACGGCGAGACGGACGCGATCAGCGCTCCGGAGTCGCCGGCATCGGGCTCGGCCCCGAACTTCCAGATCCCCCTGGTCTCCTCACCGAGGTAGAAGTCGCCCCGCTCGTGGTCCGCGACACAACCCTCCACCTGCGACTCCACCTGGAACGAGCGGACCCGCTGTCCCCCGACCCGGCCCGACCCCGCGTCGGTCAGCTCCCACTGCTCGACCTCGCCCTCCTTGCTGTCCACGAAGGCGTACAGCTTGCCGGTCGCGGCACTGTGGTAGATGCAGGAGCCGTAGACCTCCAGGTCGGGCCGGATGGCGTCGTCCGCCACGTCCCGCAGCTGGCGGGTGTCCGGATCCAGGACGAACACCCCGATGGCGTTCGTGCTGCGGTTCCCGGCGACGACGAGCGCGACGGGGCGGCCGTCCAGGGTGAAGCCGTCGGCGGCCGGGCGGACGTCGACGTTGTTCACCTCGCCGACCGGCAGGTACTGGACCGCCTCGCCGTCCAGGTCGTACACGATCAGCCCGCCCTGCTTGTCGGTCGCGACGATCGCGCTCATCGCGGGGTCGACCGGGTTGACCCAGACGGCCGCATCGTCGGCGGCATCCCCGTCGTGGGGAACCGGCTCCGTCTCGACGGTGGACGAGACCTCCGCGACCACGGTGGCGGCACGAGCCGAGTCCCCTGCGCCGGTCCGGGACAGCGGGGCCCCGCTCGAGCCGCATGCGGCCACGGCCACCGCGACGCACACGGTCAGCCCGCCGCGGAACCCGAGCGCACGCGGACCCGCGGACCGCTGAGGAACCTGGCGACGGCGCATGGCCGACATTCTGCTGGTCCGCGACGGACGGGGGGTGCGGCGCGGCGCTGCCCGCGCGCCGCACCGGCCCCGACGGCTCGGCGATGCGGCCGCGTGACCGCCCGGGTCGGGGATCCCGTGCCCGCGCCGGATCAGTGCAGGAGCGCACCGATGCGCGCGGCCATCTCCGCCTCGTGCTGCTGGTAGGCCGAGGCCACGCCGGTCAGCAGCTGCCCCATGCCGGTCAGCGCCTCGCTCACCCCCTGGCTGGACAGCCGCCACTTCTCGTACAGCTCGCTGAACTGCACCGCTGCCTGGCTGTCGGTCCAGCCCTCCAGGACCGAGTTGTTGATGCTCGCGGACAACGTGGCGTGCCGGGACGTGGTGTCCGCGGCCTCGGCCTGGCACTGCCCGGCCATCCCCTGCAACGTCCCGATGTCGACCTTCATGACGCCTCCTCCCGCACCGGGCGGCTCCCGGTGGAGGAGCACGGTAGGGGCGGTGGGACGGCGACCGCGGCCGTCGTCCACAGGCGGACCCCTCGTCCACAGATCCGCTCCGGGTGCCCCACGGCCGCCGCGGCGACCGCACGATCGCCGGGTGCTGCAGCCCTCGCCGCCCGGTCGCAGCCCGCACCGGGCTCCCCGCACCTGGACCGTGCACGGCGTCGAGGCCACGGTGGACGTGGAGGTGCACGCGCCCGCGGACGCCGTGCTGGGCGACGTGCTGCCCGTCCTCACCGGCGAACTGGCCCTGCCGGCGGGCACGCTCTGGGCGGGGACCACGGAACTGCCCGCCGACGTCCCGCTGACCAGTCCGGCCCTGCGGCACGGCGCCGTCCTGGGCCTGGGCCGGCCGGGCCCCCGCCCCGCCTCCCCGTCCGGCGCACTCGAACTGCACGTGGTCGGCGGGCCGGACGCCGGGCGTGTGCTGCCCCTCGACCGGGGTCACCTCGTCGTCGGCCGCGGTCCCGGCTGCGGGCTGGCCCTCCGCGATCCGGACGTGTCCCGCCGGCACGTGCTGCTGTCGGTGACGGAGGGCCAGGTGAGCGCCGCCGACCTGGGGTCCTCGAACGGCAGCGCGCTGGACACCGGTGCCCGGCCGGCCGTTCCGCTCGGTGGTGCTCCGGTCCCCTGGCCGGTGGGCGCGGTCGTCCGGATCGGCGCCAGCACCCTGCGGCTCACCGGCCCGCAGGGCGCGGCCCTGGAGACCTCCGATGCTGCCGACGGTCGCGTGCTCGTCCGGCCGCTGCCCCCGGCGTCGGCGGCTCCTCCGGAGGTCGCCGTCCCGTTCCCCGCGGCTCCTCCGGAACCGGCCCGCCGGCGTCTGGCCTGGGTGGCGGTGGCCCTGCCCGCGGTCGGCGGTGTCCTGCTGGCCTGGCTGACCGGCACTCCGCACTTCCTGTTCTTCGCCCTCCTCGGTCCGCTGGTCGCGGTGGCCGGCTGGTGGTCGGACCGCAGGACCGGCCGCCGCGCGCACCACGGCGCCGTGGCGGAGCACGCAGCCGCGCTCGCCCGGGTGGAGGGGGAGGTCGACGCCGCCGTCGCGGCCGACCTCGCCGCCCGGGAGGCGCGGCATCCCGACCCGGCCCGGCTCGCCTCGGCGGCGCGCCGCAGGTCCAGCCCGCTGTGGTCGCGCAGCAGCCGGGACGACGGCCCGCTGACCGTGCGGATCGGCACGGGACCCGGTGCCACGGCGGTGACCCGGGTCGCGCCGGACGGCACCCGGTCCGCGGCCGTCGCCGCGCACCTGCCGGTCACCGTCGACCTGCGGTCCGGGGGTCTCGGCGTGGTCGGCCCCCGGCCCGCCGGGCTGGGCGTCGTCCGTGCCCTGGTGGGCCAGCTGGCGGCCCTCCTCCCGCCCGGTGAGCTGCGGCTGGTGCTCGTCTGCGGTCCGGAGCGGGCCGGTGACTGGCGTTGGGCACGGTGGCTGCCACAGCTGGGCGAGCCCCGGGTCCTCGGCTCCGGACCGTCGTTCCCGGCCGGCCTTCCCGACGGCGCGACGGTCGTGGTGCTGGACGGCGCCCACGACGACGAGGCGGCGACCGTCCTGCGGGCCGGCACCGGCACGGTGGCGCTCCTAGAACTCGCCGAGGAGGAGCCAGGGCTGCGGTCGCGTCCGGCGGCGCTGCTGCGGATCACCGGGGAGACCGGCACGAGCGGGCGGCTGGACCTGCCCTCGCTCGGGTCCTCGCGGCCGGTCGTGCTCGACGGGGTGGCCGACGCCACGGCCGGCGTCCTGGCCCGGGACCTGGCCGCGCTGAGGGCACCGTCGTCGGCCGGGGGGCTGCCGGACGCGGTCCGGCTGCTCGACCTGCCCGCGGCCGGGCTGCGGATCCCGGCGGGAGCGGCGACCGCGGCCGGGGAGTGGGACGCCGGACGAGGCCGGCTGGCAACGACCCTGGGGGTGGGCGACCAGGGCCCGGTGGAGGTCGATCTCGTCGCCCAGGGACCGCACGCGCTCGTCGCGGGCACCACCGGGGCGGGGAAGTCCGAACTGCTGCAGACCCTCGTCGCCGGCCTGGCCCTGCGCCATCCACCCGACCGCTGCAGCCTGCTGCTCGTCGACTACAAGGGCGGCGCCGCGTTCGCCGCAGCGGCGGAGCTGCCGCACACGGTCGGCGTCCTCACCGACCTGGACCACCAGACCACCGCCCGCGCGCTCCGCTCGCTGGCGGCGGAGCTCACCCGCCGGGAGCGGCTGCTGGCGCGGCACGCGGCCCGCGACCTGACCGACCTCCCCGACTCCGCCGCGCTCGCCCGGCTGGTGATCGTGGTCGACGAGTTCGCCACCCTCGCCGAGGAGCTGCCGGCCTTCGTCACCGGGCTGGTCGGCATCGCGCAGCGCGGCCGGTCCCTCGGCGTGCACCTGGTGCTCGCCACCCAGCGTCCGTCCGGGGTGGTCAGCCCGGAGATCCGCGCCAACTGCTCGCTGCGCATCTGCCTGCGCACGGCCGACGAGGCGGAGTCCCGCGACGTCCTCGGCAGCCCACTCGCCGCGTCCCTGTCGCCGGACCGGCCGGGCCGGGCCCTGCTGCGCACCGGCACCACGGCACCGGTGCTCCTGCAGGTGGCCCGGGTGTCGGGCACCGCCGGCCGGGAGGCGGGCGGGGTGACCGCACGCCGCCGCCCGTGGCCCCCCGTGCGCCGGGCTGCGGCGCCGCCGGCGTCCCCGTCCTCGTCGGCCCCGTCCTCGTCGTCCCCGCCCTCGTCGTCCCAGCCCTCGTCGTCCCAGCCCGACGACCTCCGGCGGCTGGTCCGGGCCCTCGGCGGGCGGGCCGCCGAGCTGTCCGTCGCGCACCCGGGTCGCCCGTGGCTGCCGCCCCTGCCGGATCGGCTGACCCCCGAGGACCTCCGCGACGCCGCCTCCGCGGCCGTGCTGCGGATCGGGCTCACCGACTCCCCGGACACGCAGAGCCAGCAGCCGCTGGAGCTGGACCTCGCGGCCGGTGGCGGCTGGCTGCTGGTGGGCGGTCCGCGCAGCGGACGCACCACCGCGCTGGTCACCGTCGCCGTCGAGGCCGCCCACCGGCTGTCCCCCCGGGAGCTGCACGTGCACGTGCTCGACCACGGCGGCGGGGCTGCCGCCGGGGCCGCGGCGCGCCTCCCTCACCTGGGGACGGGGGTGGGTCGCGGCGACGCCCATCGCGCGCACCGGCTCGTCGCGCGCCTCGTCGCGGAGGTCGAGCGGCGCCGATCGGGGAGGCGGCCGGACGGGGACCCGCTCCTCCTGCTCCTGGTCGACGGCTTCGAGAGCGTCGCCGCGCAGCTCGACGAGGCCGACCCGGGGGGCGGGTCCGCGGCCCTTCTCCGCCTGCTGCGGGACGGCGCCGCGGTGGGCCTCACCGTCGTCGTGACGGCGGAGCGCGCGGTCCCGGGCAGCCGGCTCACCGCGGCTGCCCGCTCCCGGATGGTGCTGCCGCTGCCCGACCGGGCCGACTACGCCGTCGCCGGGATCCCGCCGCGGGCCGTTCCGGGCTCCCGGCCGCCCGGGCGGGCACTCGTCGGGGAGGACGCGGTGGAGTGCCAGCTCGCCCTGCCCCGGGCCCGGGCCCGGGAGTGGCCGACCGCGGACGACGACCACCGCATCCGGGTGGTCGAGCTGCCCGCCGACCCGGCCTTCGCGCCGGCGCCCGGGCAGCGCGGATCCGCGCCGGACGTCGTGCAGGTGACGCTCGGCCCGGGCGGCGACGATGGTCGCCCGATCGGGCTCGACCTCCAGCGCAGCGGCGGCCTGCTGGTGGTCGGCTGCGCCGGCAGCGGCCGCTCCACGGCGTTGGCCTCGCTGGGCCTCGGCTGTCGGGCTGCGGGCCGTGCCGTGCTCCACCTCGCCGCCCGCCCGGGCGGGATCGGTGAGGGAGCGGGGGCCGAGTGGATGTCCGGGGCCGACCCGGCGGCGCTGCGGGCCTGGGTCACCCGGCAGGCGCCGGTGCCGGTGGTCCTGGCCGACGACGTCGCGGCGCTGCCCGACCCGGTGGCCGACGTGCTGGCGTCGGTCGGCCGGCCCGACGGCGAGGCGCTGGTCCTGGCCGCCGGCAGCGCGGCGGACCTGGCCGCGGCGTACCGCGGGCCAGCGGTCACCCTGCGCCGCAGCCGGACCGCGCTGCTGCTGCGGCCCGCTCCCGGCGACGCCGAGCTGCTCGGCCTGCGCGTTCCCCGCACGCCGCTCCCGCCCCGGCCCGGCTCCGGCTGGCTCGTCGCCGGGGGCGAGGCGGTCCGGCTGCAGGTGGCCCGCCCCCGGCCCGCCGGATGACCCCGGCGCAGGGCCTGGCCCGGGGCTCAGAGCAGGTCGAGGACCGGGCCGATCTCCTGGTTCGCGTACCAGGCCAGCTCGTGCCCCTCCGCCTGGTCGACGACGAACTGCGCGTCCTCACTGCCGAGGTCGGCCTCGAGGACCACCGCGACCGCCGCGCGCACGTCCTCCTCGGCCTCCGCCACGTCCAGGTGCGCGCTGGCGACGTCGACCAGCCCCACGTCGGCCGTCGTCCGCGCGGCCCCGGCGTCCGCTCCCTCGTCCTCGATGGGGGTCACCGACGCGTCGGGCACGTCCGCGGCGAGCACCACCCGGCGCCGCGCGGCCCCCGGGTCGACGTCGATGAGGCGCAGGCTCGCCCGGGCGGCGGCGAGCAGCGCCGCGTACTCCAGCTCCTCGCCGTCGTCGCTCAGCTCGTAGAAGTCCCGCAGCTGCGGGGTGACGGTGAAGACCGTCTGCGGTCCCTCCAGTCGGCCCTCGGCCAGCAACCGCTGGAGCACGGTCGTGGTGGCCGGCAGGTAGACGCGCACCCGGTCATCCTCCTCAGTCGTCGGACAGCGACCGTAGCGCCGGGGCGCGGACGACCCGTCCCGGGTCCGCCCGCCGGTGGGGCTGTCGGCCCCCGCGGCTCAAGAGGAGCTCTCCACCAGGTACGCGACCTCCTGCTCGATCAGGTCGGCGAGGACGTCGACGTCGCTCACGCTGTCCCGGTCGGCGGTCAGCCCGAAGTACACCGTGCCGTCGTAGCTGGTCAGACCGATCGCCAGCCCCTGCCCGCGGACGAGGGGCACGACCGGGTAGACCTCCACCATCCGGGCGCCGCGGGCGTACAGGGGCTGCTGCGGACCGGGCACGTTGGTGACGACCAGGTTGAACAGCCGCCGGGACAGGCCGCTCGCCGCGCGGGCGCCCAGCGCGTGCAGCGTGGGCGGCGCGAAGCCGGACAGGGTGGCCAGGGTGCCGGCGTCTACCGACTGCCCCCTCGGGGCGAGGCCGCGCATCGCGAAGCTGATCCGGGCCAGCCGCACCCGCGGGTTGGGCTCCCCCACCGGCAGGTCGACCAGCAGCGAGGACACCCGGTTGCCGGCTCCGTCGTCGTCCTCGCCGCGCACCGACACCGGCACCAGCGCCCGCACCACCGTGCTGCCCACGACGGGCTCCCCGCGGGAGAGCAGCCACTCGCGCAGCGCGCCGGTGACCGTCGTCAGCAGCACGTCGTTGACCGTGCCGCCGTGCGCCTTGCGCACCGTCTTGAGGTCCTCCAGCGTGGCCCGCGCGACGGCGACCCGGCGCTGTCGGCCGATCGGCGCGTTCAGCGGGCTGACCGGCGCCGGCGAGACGGCGGTGCGGGCCACCGCCGTGGCCAGGCTGCCGGCGAGGCCCGCCCAGCGGACGGCGGTCGCCCGCAGGTCGCCGGCAGCGGTCCGGGCGGTGTCCAGCACCGACGAGGGCCGCTGCAGCGATTCCTCGACGGCCTCCCAGACGAGCGCGGCCGGTCCCGGCGGCCGGCGCGGCCGCCACTCGTCCACAGCCGGGCCCGACCGGGTCGGGGCGCCCGGATCGGCGTCCAGGATGACCTGGCCGATGTCGATCGCGTTGAAGCCGTCGACCAGCGCCGGATGGGTCTTGGTGACCACCGCCGTGCGGTCCCCGGCCAGCCCCTCGACCAGGTACATCTCCCACAGCGGGCGGGTGCGGTCCAGCGGTCGGGCGATCACCCGGGCGACCAGGTCGAGCAGCTGCTCCTCCGTGCCCGGACGGGGCAGCCCCGAGCGCCGCACGTGGTAGGTGATGTCGAAGTCGGGATCGTCCACCCACGCCGGGTTGGCCAGGTGGCCGGGCACCTCCAGGACCTTCTGCCGGTAGCGGGGCACCAGCGGCAGCCGGGCGCGCACCAGCTCGACCAGCGCCTCGTGGTCCAGCCCGCCGTCAGGGCACTCCAGCACCAGCACGCCACCGACGTGCATCGGGGTGCCCGGCTCCTCCAGGTACAGGAAGGACGCGTCCACCGCCGTGAGCCGCTCGACCACGTGCCCTCCTCCCGCTCGGCGCTGCCCCACGCTACGACGTCGGCAGACGGCCCGGCGGCCGGGACCGCTCCCGCCCGGTCAGCCGCTGCGCCGGACCCGGCGACGGCCGGGAGGCACCGGGACGCCGGTCAGGTCCGCGGCCAGGGCGCGGAGTGCGGTCCGCAGTGCCGAGCCGGGCGCCACCTCGCCGAGCGTGCGCCCCGCGGCCAGCGCGGCGTCGGTGGCCCGCCGGTCGGCCGGAAGGAACGCGCGCACCTCGCAGCCGGTGAACCGGGCGAGCGCCGCTGCGATCTCCCGCCGCGGGTCCCCGGGCACCGGTCCGCGCCGGACCTGGTTGACGACCACGACGGGTCGCACGGCGGGCAGCACGTCCCGCAGCTCTCCCAGCGCGCGGACGGTCCGCTGGAGTGCCACCGGGTCCGCCCCGCTGACGCAGACCACCGTGTCGGCCTCCTCCAGCACCGTGAGGGTCGCCCCGTTGCGGCGCGGCGCGGCGGTGTCGAAGGAGAGCTCCTCGTCCTCCTCCACGGAGAACCCGCAGTCGACGACGGTGAGCGTCGAGAGCCGCCGGGCCTCGGCCAGGACGGCGGCCACCCCCTGCGGTCGCAGCTCCGGCCACCGGTCGGGCCGGGCCAGCCCGGTCAGCGCGCGCAGCTGGGGGCGCACCGACCACGCGAGCCGGGCCAGCGCGTCGGCGTCCAGCGTGCCGGCGCCGGCCTGCCGCGCCGCCGCCGCGAGGCCGGGCGACTCGTCCAGCAGCCCGAGCACCTGGGCCACCACGCCGCCGTAGACGTCGGCGTCGACGAGGAGCGTCCCGACGCCCAGTCGCGCGGCCTCGTCGGCCAGCCCGACGGCGACCGTGGTCCGCCCCGGGGCGCCGGTGGGTCCCCAGATCGCGACCAGCCGGCCCTCCCCCACGGGTGGTCCCGGGTCCGCCGGCGGCACGCCGAGGACGGGCAGCGCCGCCCGCGGGTCGCCGACGTCGTGGCCCGCCGCGGGCACCCCGGCGACGGCCTCGCGCAGGGCGCGGGCGATCTCCTCCGGCTCGGCGTCGGCCGACAGCACCCGCACCACGCCCAACTGGTGCAGCCGCTCGGCCGACCGGTCGTCCCCCGGCTCGACCAGGCCGACCACGGCGACCCCCGCGGCGGTCAACCGGGCGACCGCCGCGCCGTCCAGCCGGCGCAGCTCGGCGGACAGCAGCGCCGCCTGGCCGGTGCCGGTCGTCGCGGCCGCCAGCAGGTCGGCGACGTCGACGCAGCGGCGGACCACGGTCACCCCGTGGTCCTCCCGGTCCAGCGCCCTGACGAGCTCGGACTCCCACGCGGCGCCGGTGACGGCGGTGAAGACCTGCAGGGCCATCAGTCGGTCGTCCCCGCTCCGTCGACGGGCTCCCGGACCACCACGACCAGCCCCCGGCCGCCGATGGCGCCGAGCACGCCGGCCGCCTCGTCGGCGGGCACCGCGACGACGACCTGCACGGTGCTGGCGCTGGTCGTCAGCACGCCGTCACCCCGCCCGCTCACCGCCTGGACGGTGGCCGCACCCACCACCAGCTCGACGTCCCCGCCGGTCGGGCCGGCCGCGCCGAGGGCCGGGTCCGCGACGGCGTAGACGTCCACCGCCTGTCCCCGCGCCAGTCCGGGCGGGGCGAAGCCGGCCTGCACGGGCAGCGCCAGCTGGACCAGGCCCGTGGGCTCCTCGAGCACCGACCGGGGCAGCAGCTCCCCGGCCCGCACGGCGCGGGACAGCACCCGCCCCTCCGGTCGCGTGCTGGTGGCCAGGTAGGCCGGTGCCACGTCGTCGAGCCGGACGGAGACCGCGACCAGGTCGTCGCCCTCCAGGACCGTCCCGGCGGCGAGGTCCCCGGCGGCCGACCAGACCGGCACGGTCGCGTCGGCCGCGCTGACCACCCGGGCGCCGACCAGGACCGAACCCAGCACGAGCAGGACGCCGAGGCCCAGCCGCAGGTCCAGCCACCGCGGCGGGCGCACCCGCCGCGCCACCGGGCCGGCCGGCCCGTCGCCGGTTCCCCGTCCCAGGCCCGTGTCGGCCACCGGCGGCGCGCTCATCGGTCGGTCACCCCGTCCGTCCTCCCCGCGTGCAGGCACGCCGTCGACCGCGCCCGGCCGGACCGCGGGACGCAGATCATGACGGAGGAGGAGCTGCTGGTGCAGCGGTTGTCCACACCATCGGGTGGACGGCGCAGCCCGGGGCGACCCGGCTGCCACACTGGCGGCGACCGTCGACGGGAGAGACACGCACCATGGCCACCCAGCGCTTCCTGACCCTGGACGACGTGGCGGAGATCCTGAACGTCTCCTGGTCCCAGGCATACGCGCTGGTCCGGCGCAAGGAGCTGATCGCCATCCAGATCGGCGGACGTGGCCAGTGGCGGGTGGAGAAGGACGAGCTGGAGCGCTTCATCCAGCAGAAGTACGCCGAGGCCCGGGCGTCCGCCGGCGTGGCGGAACCCGAGCCCGCCGACGCGGACGCCGACGCCCCGGGGGCCGACGCCCCCCGCTGAGCCCGGCCCCCGGCGTCAGACCGTCGCGGGCGGCTGTGTGCGGACGACGGCGACCGCCTGCAGCACGACCGCCCGGACCCCGGTGACCGCGCCGCGCCGCCGGGGCAGGTCGGCGGGGTGCTCGGCCAGCTCCAGGAAGTCCGCACCCACCCGGTCGACGGTGCCGGTGACCACGCCGCCGTCGTCGAGCAGGCAGTGCACGAGCGCCCGGTCCCGGGCCAGTCCCCGCAGGGCGCGGCGCAGGTCCAGGCGCCGGCCCACCGCCCCCGGGTCGCACTCCGCCGCGGTCCGGGCGGTCAGCCCACCGACCGTGCGGACCACCCGCTGGGCCACGAGGACCTCCCGGTGCTGGCCGTCCTCGAGCAGCAGCCAGTCGACGCCGACCTCGACGAGGCGCCCGGTGACGTCCCCCGCGCCCTGGCAGGACACGGTGACCGGCCGGCCGAGGGACCCGCGCAGCCGGTCCGCCAGCCGCAGCCGTCCCCACTCGGCCCGGGCCCGGGACGCCTCCTCCCGGCGCTCGTCGGCCGCCTCCTCCTCGGCCAGTCGGGCCTCGAGGTCGGCGAACAGCTGCTGCCAGCGCATGGAACGCAAGCTAGCCGTCCACAGGTTCGTGCATTTGGTTGCATTTGCTTGATTCGGTGGTGTTTGGTGTTCGTCGTGAGCGGAGTCACCATGTCGATGCGCCGCTGGACCACCACCACGGTGGTGATGGCCGGCGTGGGCTGGGCGCTGTCCACCGCGGGCCCGGGCCTGCCCGAGCTGCGGGCGGTCACCACCGATCCGCAACGGGTGGTCGACACCCAGGGGGTCGACGTGCTGCTGGTGGGAGCGGCCGGTGCGCTCGCGTGGATCTGCTGGGCGTGGGCCGCCGTGGGCCTGCTGCTCACCGGCCTGAGCGCCGTTCCCGGGTCTGCGGGCCGGCTGGCCCGGCTACTGCTGGCCGGGGTGCTCCCCGCCGGCGCGCGCCGGGCCGCCGCGGTGGCGGTGGGCCTGAGCCTGGCGGCCACCGCGCCCACCGCGGTCTCGATCGCCGAGGCGCCGCCGGCAGTCGCGGCCGACGCCCCACCGGCGGTCGCGGCCGACGCCTCGACGGCCGGAGCCGCCGTCGTCGACTGGCCGGCGAGCACCGGCACCGGCGTGGTCCCCGACTGGCCCGGGCGCACGGACCCCGGGGACCACGTCGTCCTGCGCGGCGACTGCCTCTGGGACATCGCCGCCGGCTGGCTGGCGGGCCGGCACCCGGGCACGCCCGTCCCCGATCCCGAGATCGCGCGTGCGGTGGCGGCCTGGTGGCAGGCCAACGCCGACGTCATCGGCCCCGACCCCGACCTGCTGCTGCCCGGGCAGGTCCTCCGGCCGCCGGCCTGAGCCCCACCGACCCCCATCACCCGAGGAGCAGAGACCCGTGAGCGCACCGTCCATCAGCGCACCCGCGCACCCCGCCCGGCCCCACCTCCAGCTGGTCGTGGTCCGCACCCCCGGACCGCCCCTCGAGGACGAGCGGCACCCCGTCCGGCTGGTGCACCCCGGCCCCCGCCCCCGGCGACTGCCCCCGGCACCCGGCCCGCGGCCACGGCTGGATGCGAGGCCCACCCCCGAGGACGACGCCGACTTCGGCTCCACGTGGACCCGGCGCGCCCAGCTGCCCGACGCGCGGGCCGCGGGACGGCGGCTGGTCACGCTCACCCTGGAGGCGTTCGCCGGCCGCCGGCCGGTGACCCAGCTGCAACCCCTGGTGACCCCGCAGCTGTTCGCGGCGCTCAGCGGGCGCCGCCGTCCCCGGTGGTGCACGGAGGGGACCTCCCCGCTGCTGGTCGGCTCGGTGCGGGTCTGCGAGCCGGTCGACGGTGTGGCCGAGGTGGCCGCGGTGGCCCGGCGGGCGGGCCGGGCGCACGCCGTCGCGGCGCGGCTCGAGGGCATCGACGGGCAGTGGCGGTGCACCGCGCTGCAGATCGGCTGACCGTTCCGCGGAGGGCCGTCAGCCCGCCGGACTCGTGATGAGGTCCGGGAGCCGGTTCGTCACGCCGAGCCTCGCCGCACGCCATCCGCGCAGCGAGCTGATGACCGCCAGCCGTTCGGCCCGCTGCAGGTCGCCGAGGAGCAGCACCCGTTCCCGGAGCACCCCCAGGTCGAGCAGGCGTCCCCGCTCGACCCCGGGCAGGCACCCGGAGTCCACCGGCGGCGTCCACCACTGCCCGTCGAGTTCGAGCGCGAGGGTCGCCCGGGTCGTCTCCGTGAGCTCCCCGCGCGTGTTCAGCAGGACGACGTCGTCGGCGTCGGGACGCCGGGCACGGCGCCGGTCGTACGGCTCCCGCACGGTCGTCTTGTGGTAGAGCCACGACTCGGCGGGGTCGACCGGCTCGTCGTCCACCGCGAGCAGCACGGTGCCGGCCGAGGGGCCGGGGAGCGCCTCGACGTCGACGGCCAGCGTCCCGTCGCGCCGGAGGCGGAGCCGGACGCGCGCCGCCGGCTCCCCCGCGAGCCGTTCGGCCAGGAGCCGGCGCGCCGCCGGCAGGTCGACCCGGAAGCCCAGGTGCTCGGCCGAGGCCGCCAGGCGGTGCAGGTGGCGCTCCCGGTTCCGCAGGCCGCGCCGCGGGTCGAGGCGCATCGTCTCCAGCAGCTCGAACTCCCGGGGCCGCGCACCGAGGACCGCCGTCTTGGTGAGCACCTCCGCGTGCTCCGCGGGCGCCTCCGAACCCCAGGTGATGCCACCGCCGGTGCCGTACACCGCCTGCCCCGACGTCGTGTCCACGGCCGCCGTCCGGATGGCCACGCTGAACCGGGCACGGACCGGCGCACCGGGCGGCCCGACGAGACCGATCGCGCCGCAGTAGACGCCGCGCGGCTCGGGTTCGAGGGACCGGATGATCTCCATGGAGCTCGCCTTGGGCGCCCCGGTGACCGACCCGCAGGGGAACAGCGCCCGGAACAGGTCCACCAGGCCGGTCCCGGGTCGCAGCCGGGCCGTCACCTCGGAGGTCAGCTGCAGCACGGTCTCGTACCGCTCGACGGTGAACAGCGCGGGCACCTCGACGCTGCCGACCTCGGCCACCCGGGCGACGTCGTTGCGCATCAGGTCGACGATCATCACGTTCTCCGCGCGCTCCTTGGCGCTGGACCGCAGCCGGTGGGCCAGGTGGCGGTCCTCGTCCCGGTCCCGCCCGCGGCGCGACGTCCCCTTCATCGGGCGCAGCAGCACCTCGTCGCCGCGGCGCTCGAAGAACAGCTCCGGGCTGGCGCTGGCCACGGCGAAGCGGCCGAGGTCGAGGTAGGCGTTGTGGGCACCCCGCTGGCCCAGCGCCAGGTCGCGGTACAGCCGGAAGGGGTCCCCGCCCACACGTCCGGACAACCGCACGGTCAGGTTGCACTGGAACGTGTCCCCGGCGGCGATCCGCTCCCGGACCTGCCCGACCGCGCGGGCGTGCCCGTCCGGCGTCCATCCCCGGCGCCAGTCGGCTGCAGGTCCGACGTCGTCCGGCCCCGCGGCCTCCAGCGGCGGGACCGCGAGCGGCTCGTCGCAGAGCCCGAACCACACCAGCGGCATCCCCATCGGGGTGGAACCGTGGACGGCGAGGTGCGGGTCGAGCCCGGCGGCCGCCTCGTAGGCGACGTACCCGAACGCCCACTGCCCGGCGTCGGTGGCCCGTTCCACCTCGGCCAGGACGTCGACGACCTCGTCGGGACGCACGGCCACCAGCACCCGGTGCGGGGAGGGGCACCGGAGCGCGACCCCGGCGCGGAGGTCGTCGAACCGCGCCCACGGCGCGCCGGGCCGGCGGCCTGCCGCCTCGCCGGTCATCGGCCGGACGTGGCCGGGCTCAGCGGAAGACGACGGTGCTGTGCCCGTTGAGCAGCACCCGCCGCTCGCTGTGCCAGCGCACCGCTCGGGACAGCGCCAGCGCCTCGGCGTCCTGGCCGACCGTGGACAGGGCCCGCGGGTCGTAGGTGTGGTCGATGCGGATGACCTCCTGCTCGATGATCGGGCCCTCGTCGAGATCGGGGGTCACGTAGTGGGCGGTCGCGCCGACCAGCTTCACGCCGCGGTCGAAGGCCTGGTGGTAGGGCTTGGCGCCCTTGAACCCCGGCAGGAACGAGTGGTGGATGTTGATCGCCCGACCGTGCAGGGCGGCGCACGTCTCGTCGGACAGGACCTGCATGTACCGGGCCAGCACGACGAGGTCGGCCCGGTGCTCGGCCACCAGCTCGAGCAGCCGCTCCTCGGCCTGCCGCTTGGTTGCCGGGGTCACCGGCACGTGGACGAAGGGGAGGCCGGCCGCCTCGGCCATCGGGCGGAGGTCCTCGTGGTTGGACACCACGGCGACGAGCTCCGCACCGAGGTTGCCGGCCCGCCACCGGAAGATCAGGTCGTTGAGGCAGTGGCCGAGCTTGGACACCATGACCAGCACGCGCGGCGGCTGGCCACCGGTGATCTGGAAGTCCATGCCGAACTCGTCGGCCACCGGCCGGAACGCCTCCGTGAGGCGCCCGGGGTCGGTGCCGCCGGCGCACACGAAGGCCGTCCGCAGGAACAGCCGGCCGCGGAGGGCGTCGTCGAACTGCTGGTGCTCGACGATGTCGCAGCCCTGCTGGAAGAGGACCGAGCTCACCGCGTGGACGATGCCCGGCCGCTCGGAGCAGCTCAGCGTGAGGGTGAACGGGTGGGACATGGGTGCCTCCTCAGCACTCGACGATGTTGAGCGCCAGCCCGCCACGGGCGGTCTCCTTGTACTTGTCCTTCATGTCCGCGCCCGTCTCGCGCATGGTCTTGATCGCCTTGTCCAACGGGACGTGGTGCCGGCCGTCACCGCGGACGGCCATCCGCGCCGCCGTGATGGCCTTGATCGAGCCGACGGCGTTCCGCTCGATGCACGGGATCTGCACCAGCCCGCCGACCGGGTCGCAGGTGAGACCGAGGTTGTGCTCGATGCCGATCTCGGCGGCGTTCTCCACCTGCTCCGGGGACCCCCCGATGACCTCGGCGAGACCCGCCGCGGCCATGGAGCAGGCCGAGCCGACCTCCCCCTGGCAGCCCACCTCCGCGCCGGAGATCGAGGCGTTCTCCTTGAACAGCAGCCCGATGGCCGCGGCGGTGAGCAGGAAGCGCACGACGCCGTCGTCGGAGCAGGTGTCGACGAAGTCGCGGTAGTAGTGCAGGACCGCCGGCACGATCCCGGCGGCGCCGTTGGTCGGGGCGGTGACCACCCGTCCGCCGGCCGCGTTCTCCTCGTTGACCGCCAGGGCGTAGAGGGTCACCCACTCCATCGCGCGCAGCGGGTCGGCCTCGTCCGGGTGCTCCTCCAGCTGGGCGCGCAGCGCCGCCGCGCGCCGGCGGACCTTGAGCCCGCCGGGGAGGACGCCGGTGGCCCGGGTGCCGCGTTCCACGCACTCCTGCATCACCGACCAGATGTGCAGCAGCCCGGCGCGGACCTCGGCCTCGCTGCGCCAGGCCAGCTCGTTGGCCAGCATCACGTCGCTGATCCGCAGCCCGGTCTCCCGGGTCCGGGCCAGCAGCTCGTCACCGGTGCGGAACGGGTACCGGACGGGCGTGGGGTCCTCGACGATGGCCGGGTTCCCGGCGTCGTCCTCGTCCAGGACGAACCCGCCGCCCACCGAGTAGTACTCGCGGCGGCTGACCTCGCCGCCCTCCGCGTCCAGCGCCCGGAAGAGCATGCCGTTGCTGTGGAAGGGCAGCCGCTTGCGCCGGTGCAGCACGACGTCGTCGTCGACCGAGAACGCGATGAGGTGCCCACCGGCCAGGTGCAGCTTGCCCTCGCGACGGACGGCGTCGACCCGTGGTCCGGCCGCGACCGGGTCCACCAGGTCGGGCTGCTCCCCCTCGAGCCCGAGGACGACGGCCTTGACGCTGCCGTGCCCGTGCCCGGTCGCCCCCAGCGACCCGAACAGCTCGCACCGGACGCCGGCCACCCGCTCGAGCAGACCTTCCGCGGACAGCCGGGAGGCGAAGGTGGCGGCCGCCCGCATGGGGCCGACGGTGTGCGAGCTGGACGGACCGATGCCCACCTTGAACAGGTCGAAGGCGCTGATCGTCACCCTGCCTCCCTCCTTGGTGTCGGGTTAGATACACAGTTGGTATATCAGATGTAGGATGACGGTATGTCGATCCCTCTCAGGAGGCAAGGCCTGATGGCCGCCAACCTCTACGATCTGCTGGTGACCGTCGCCCCGCTGGACCTGGACCCGTCGGCCGCCACGTCCCTGGCGGACCGGGCCTACGTGGCGATCAGGGACCGGCTGATCATGCTCGACATCCGTCCGGGCGACCCGATCGACGACGACGAGCTGTCCAAGGCGCTGGGCGTGGGGCGCACACCCGTCCGCGAGGCGCTCAAGCGGCTGGAGGGCGACCGGCTCGTGGTGTCCTACCCCAGGCGGGGCACGTTCGCGACGGGGATGGACATCTCCGACCTGGCGCACATCTCCGAGATCCGCGTCCAGCTCGAGCCGCTGGCCGCCCGGCGGGCCGCCGAGCGCGCTGTCCGGGGCGGGCACGGGGACCTCGAGGAGCTGGCCGCACACATCGAGCAGCTGGACGTCGGCCAGGTCGACCGGACGGAGCTGATGCGGTGGGACCTCGCGGTGCACCGGTCCATCTACCGGGCCGCGGGCAACCCCCACCTCGAGGACGTCCTGATCCGCTATGACAACCTGGCGACCCGGATCTTCTGCCTGTTCCTCGACCGGCTGCCCACCGTGGAGGAGCACGTCCGGGAGCACGTCGAACTGCTCCGGGCGATCGCCGCCGGGGACGCCGACCGCGCTGACGAGCTCGCACGTGAGCACGTCCTCGGCTTCGAGGAGACGATCCGCGCGGTGATCTGAGGCGGGAGGTCCCGTCCGGTCACACCGGGCCGACGGCGGCGAGCACGGCCAGCGCGTCCCGCGTGGCCGCG
This sequence comes from Modestobacter sp. I12A-02662, assembly GCF_041028325.1. Taxonomy (NCBI): domain Bacteria; kingdom Bacillati; phylum Actinomycetota; class Actinomycetes; order Geodermatophilales; family Geodermatophilaceae; genus Modestobacter; species Modestobacter sp. I12A-02662. The sequence goes on from NZ_JABGDE010000015.1 coordinate 128,513, forward strand.
ACGTCGTGCACGCGGAGCACGGCGGCTCCGCGCTGGGCGGCGATGATCGCCCCGGCCAGTGAGCCGGGGAGCCGCTCCCCCACCGCCCGTCCGGTGAGCTCACCGACCATGGACTTGCGCGACAGCCCGACCAGGACCGGCACCCCGAGCGCCTGCAGGTCGCGGAGCCGGGCGAGCAGCGCCAGGTTGTGCGCCAGCGTCTTGCCGAAGCCGAACCCCGGGTCGACGACCAGGTGCTCCTCGGGGATGCCGGCCCGGCGGCAGACCCGCAGCCGCTCGGCCAGGAAGCCGCAGACCTCGGCCACCACGTCGGCGTACCGGGGGGCGCGCTGCATGGTGCCCGGCGACCCCTGCATGTGCATGAGGCACACCGGCACACCCAGCTCCGCCGCCGCGGCCAGGGCGCCCGGCCGGCGCAGCGCCCGGACGTCGTTGACCATCCCGGCTCCGGCCGCCACCGCCGCGCGCATCACCTCCGGGCGGGAGGTGTCGATCGACAGCGGCACCGACACCCGCCGGGCCAGTCCGGCCACCACCGGGACGACCCGCTCCAGCTCCTCGTCCAGCGTGGTCGGTCGGGCTCCGGGCCGGGTCGACTCCCCGCCCACGTCGACCAGGTCGGCCCCCTCCGCGGCCAGCCGCAGCCCGTGCTCGACCGCGCGGTCCGGGCCCGGGAAGCGGCCGCCGTCGGAGAACGAGTCGGGGGTTACGTTCACGATCCCGCAGACCAGCGGCCGCCCGGTGCGCAGCAGCCGGCCCACCGGGTGCACCGCCGCCGGGGGTGCGGCGACGGCGGTGCCAGCGGGTGTCACGGCCGCCGGCTGCGGGCCGCCCGCGCCGTGTGCTGCAGCAGGAGCGCGGTGGTGACCGGGCCGACGCCGCCCGGCACCGGGGTGAGGCCGGCCACCCGTCCGGTCACCGAGCCGGCGTCGACGTCGCCCACCAGGCCGCCGTCGGCCGTCGGGTTGGTCCCGACGTCGATGACGACCGCGTCCTCGGCGACGTGCTCGGCGGTGATGAGCTCGGGGCGTCCGACGGCGGCGACGAGCACGTCCGCGGACCGGGTGACCCCGGCCAGGTCCTTGGTACGCGAGTGGCAGACGGTCACCGTGGCGTCCCGCTGCAGCAGCAGGAGTGCCGCGGGCTTGCCGACGACGGTGGAACGCCCCACCACGACGGCGTGCGCCCCGGCCAGCGGCACACCGTGGTGGTCGAGGAGGGCCAGGACGGCCTCGGCGGTCGCCGGCGCGAAGGCCGGCAGGCCCGCGGCCAGCCGGCCGAGGCTGAGCGGGTTCGCCCCGTCGACGTCCTTGGCCGGGTCGATCGCCCCGGCCAGGTCCTCGACGACGGCGCCGGCCGGCAGCGGGGTCTGCAGGATGATGCCGTGCACCGCGGGGTCCCCGCTGAGCGCTTCCAGCGCGGCGCGGATCTGCTCGGGGGTCGCCGAGGCCCCGAGGTCGACCGCCGAGCAGGCGATGCCCGTCTTCTCCGCGGCCCGGGCGATGGAGCGGACGTACCAGGCGCTGGACTCGTCCGCCGTGGCCACCACGACGGCCAGCCGGGGCGGCGTGCCGGCCGCGGTGAGCTCCGCGACCTCCGCCGCCACCTCGGCGCGGATGCCGTCCGCCAGGCCCCGGCCGCTCAACGTCGCGGTCATCGGATCAGTCCGGCGCGGACCTCGGACGTGACCTTCTCCGCACGCAGGACCAGGTCGTCCACGGAGTCGACGACCGCGGTGAGCGGTCCCCAGGTCGTCGGGTCCTTGCTGGCGGCGAGGTTGACCTCGACGTTGACCCGCGCCGTCGTCGCGGCGGCCCGAGCCGCCTCGGCGGCGGCCGCGACGTCGGTGATGACGTTGCGGTTGCCGATCGGCAGCAGCTGCTCGGCCAGCCGCAGCACCTGCTCCGCGACGGCGATGACCACGGCCGGGACGTGGGCCGCCGCGGCGAGCGCCCTCGCGATGGCCGCGGACCGCGCCGCGGCCTCGTCGGGGGTCCCCTTGGGGAGTCCGTAGGCCGTCGTGACGGCGGTGAAGGCCGCGGCGTCCTCCTCGGCCAGGCCCACCGCGTCCTGGCGCAGCCGGTCGGCGATGGCCGTGATGAGGGCGATCTCCTCGGCGTGCTCGGCGTACTTCGCCGAGTCGCTGTAGCGGGCGACCATCGCCACCAGGGCGGCACCCTGCGCCGCGTGCAGCGCGGCGGTGGCGCCTCCTCCAGGAGCGGGCACCCTGGCGGCGAGCTGCTCCAGGAACGTCTCGATGGTGTCGGTGCGCATGTCTGGGCTCCTTCGAACGGGCGTCGTGGCCCCCCTGCAGGGTCCCGACGCGAGCTTGCGAGTGGCGGGGGCAGGGGGGTCCTTCTGCTAGCCGCGGAGGCGGGTCATCTGGGGGTCGACGAGCGGCTCCGCGGAGACCGTCGCCGGGATGCGGGTGCCGAACCAGTCGATCTCGACACTCGTGCCGACGGTCGCCGAGGCGGGGAGCCAGGCGTAGGCGATCGGCCGGCCGACGGTGTGCCCGAAGGCCGCGCTGGTCACGTAGCCGGCCGGTCGGCCGTCGACGTACACCGGCTCGTGCCCGAGGACGACGCTGCGCCCGTCGTCGATCGTCAAGCAGGACAGCCGGCGGTCCACCGCGTCGTCGCTGAGCCCGGCGATGGCCTCGCGGCCCACGTAGCCCTGCTTCTGCTTGCGGACGGCGAACCCCAGACCGGCCTCGTAGGGGTTGTGCTCGGTGGTCATGTCGTGGCCCCAGGCGCGGTAGCCCTTCTCCAGCCGCAGGCTGTTGAAGGCCGCCCGGCCCCCGGCGATGACGCCCAGGTCCTGGCCGGCACGCCACAGCACGTCCCACAGCCGCTGACCGTTGTCGGCGCTCGTGTACAGCTCCCAGCCGAGCTCGCCGACGTAGGACAGCCGCATCGCCGTCACGGGGACCCCGCCGATCCGGGCCCGCTTGGCGCGGAAGTACTTGAGCCCGTCGTTGGAGAAGTCGTCGGCACTGATCCGCTGCACGAGGTCACGTGCACGCGGGCCCCACAGACCGATGCAGCACGTGCCGCCGGTGATGTCCCGGATCTGCACGCTGCCGTCGTCCGGCGCCTGCCGCTGGAAGTAGTCGAGGTCCAGGGGACCGTTGGCGCCGACCTGGAACAGCTGCTCGCCCAGCCGGGCGACGGTGAGGTCGCTGCGGATCCCCCCGGCCTCGTCCAGGGCCAGCGCGTAGGTCACCGCTCCGACCGACTTGTCCATCTCACCCGTGGTCAGCCACTGCAGGAAGTCCAGGGCGCCGCGCCCGCTGACCTCGAGCCGCTTGAGCGGCGTCATGTCGTACATCGCCACGGCGGTGCGGGTCTTCCACGCCTCGGCGGCCGCGATCGGCGACCAGAACTGCGCCGACCAGTCGTCCCGGGCCGGCGGCACCCACTCGGCGGGCAGCTGGTCGACGAGCCCGGCGTTGGCCTCGTACCAGTGCGGCCGCTCCCAGCCGCCCCCCTCGAGGAAGACCGCGCCGAGCTCCTGCTGCCGGGTGTGGAAGGGGCTGACCCGCAGGTCGCGCGGGGACAGCCGGGGCTGCAGGGGGTGCAGCACGTCGTAGATCTCGACGAAGTTCTGCTGGGAGGTCTCGCTCACGTACTCCGGCGCGAGCTGGAAGTCCTCGAACCGGTGGACGTCACAGCCGTGCAGGTCGATCTCCGACCGCCCGTCGACCAGCAGCTGGGCCACCGCCCGGGCGACCCCGGCGGAGTGGGTCACCCAGACCGCCTCGGCGATCCAGAAGCCCTTGACGTCGGCGGACTCACCGATCAGCGGACCGCCGTCCGGGGTGAACGAGAAGACACCGTTGAAGCCGGAGTCGATCTTGGACGAGCGCAGCGACGGGAGCAGCAGCTGGCTCTCCTCCCACGCCGGGGCGAAGTCCTCCTCGCTGAAGGGCAGCATCGAGGGCATCGACGACTCCCGGACGCCGTCGCCCTGGGGCAGCTCGCGCAGGTCGACCGGCATCGGCCGGTGCGCGTAGGACCCGATGCCCAGGCAGTCGACGCGCTCGCGGAAGTAGAGGTCCTGGTCCTGGTGGCGGAGGATCGGCAGGCTCGCCTCGCTGAGCTCGTCGTTGCGGCCGACCAGCTCCGGCACCTGCCCGGTCCAGACGAACTGGTGGGCCAGCGGCAGCAGCGGCACGTCCATCCCGACCAGGGCGCCGAGCTCCACCCCCCAGAACCCGCCGCAGGACACCACGACGTCGGCGGGGATGACGCCATCCGGGGTGCGCACACCGGTGACCCGGCCGCCGGTCTCCTCGACGCCGGTGACGCGGGTCGAGCCCTGGAAGCGGGCTCCCCGCGCCTCGGCGCGGCGGGCCAGCGCGATCACCGCGCGGGACGCCTTGGCCAGCCCGTCGCTGGGGATGTGCAGCCCACCTAGGACGCGGTCGCGGTCGACGAGCGGGTGCAGTCGTACGCACTCGTCCGCGTCGACCACCTGCGCCTCGACGCCCCAGGAGGTGGCCCAGCCCTGCTTGCGGTGCAGGTCGGTGAGCCGCTCCGGCGTGGTGGCCACCTCCAGGCCGCCGACCTGGTTGAAGCACCAGGCACCGTCGACGTCGATGCCCTTGAACTTCTCGACCGTGTAGCTCGCCAGCTCGGTCATCGTCTTCGACGCGTTGGTCTGGAAGACCAGCCCGGGCGCGTGCGAGGTCGACCCCCCGGTCAGCGGGAGGGGTCCCTGGTCGACGACGGTGACGCGGTCCCAGCCGCGGGCGGTCAGCTCGTCGGCCAGGTTGGCCCCGACGATCCCCGCTCCGATGATGACCACTCGAGGGGTGGTGGACATTGCTCTGCTCCTGACGTGCCGGTTCATCAGCGATCGGGGGTGGTGGTGAACTCGAGGGCCGCGTCGAGCAGCCAGTCGGCGAGGTAGCCGGCGAAGGACGAGCGGACGAGGACGACGAAGTCGTCGCCGCTGTCGGGGAGGGCCAGCAGCACGACCCCGGCCTGGCCGACGGACGTCTGCGCGCTGCTGCCCCGGCCGAACACCCGCGGGTGCAGGTCGATCGAGCAGCCCTTGGCCAGGACGTCGCGCGCCCGCGGCCCGCTCAGTCGCAGGCCGATCCGCTGGGCGGAGACGTCCGTCGCGGACCCGCCCAGCGGGAGCACCGCGGCGCGGACCCGGGTCTCGAGCTCCTCGGGGGTCTCCGCCGTGCTGCTCAGCAGCCACTCGTCGGGGCCGAGCCAGACGGCTCGTCCGGACTCGGCCGGGACCCAGGTGTTGGGCGCCGTCGGCAGGTCGACGCCTAGGGAGGCGCGGACCTCCGGGCCGACGGCGCCGAGCCGGACGTCGACCATGGCGACGAACGGCTCGGCGGTGATCCGCACGGTGTCCGGCAGGCGCTCGAGGGCGCTGGTCCACGCCTCGAGCGGGTGGGTGCGCAGCAGCTCAGCCATCGCGACGGGCTCCTTCGGGATCGACCAGCACCGAGCCGGTGACCTCGACCGGGACCAGGGTGCCGTTGACGGGGACGTGGACGGTGTCGCCGATGCGCTCCCGGCCGCCCTTGACCAGGGCGAGGGCGAAGGGACGCGCGAGCTCGGCGCTGCGGTAGCTGGAGGTGACGTGGCCGAGCATCGGGACCGGCGGGGGCGGCAGCTGGCCGTCGGCGAGGAACTCGACGATCTGCGAGCCCTCCGGCAGCACGGTGTGCCGGTCCACGGGCAGCAGCCCGACCAGTTGCTTGCGCCGCGGGTCGGAGTTGGCCTGCCGGGCGAAGGAGCGCTTGCCGACGAAGTCGGGCTTCTTCTTCGAGACCGCCCACGCCATGCCCAGGTCGTGCGGGGTGACGGTGCCGTCGGTGTCCTGCCCGATGATCGGGTAGCCCTTCTCGGCCCGGAGCACGTGCATCGTCTCCGTGCCGTACGGCGTGATGCCGTACGGCCGGCCGGCCTCGAGCAGCCGCTGCCAGACCGCGACCGCGTACCAGGGGTTCACGTAGACCTCGAAGGCCAGCTCCCCCGAGAAGCTGATGCGGGCGAGCCTGACCGGCACGCCTCCGAGGGCGGTGTCCCGCCAGGTCATGAACGGGAACGCCTCGTTGGAGACGTCCACCTCCGGGAACAGCGCGCCGACGACGTCGCGGGAGCGGGGGCCCACGACGGGGAAGGTGGCCCACTGCTCGGTGACCGAGGTGCAGTGGACCCGCAGGTCCGGCCACTCGGTCTGGACCCACTCCTCCATCCAGTCCAGGACCTTCGCCGCCCCGCCGGTGGTGGTCAGGACGAGGAAGCGGTCCTCGGCCAGGCGCAGCACCGTGCCGTCGTCGATGACCATGCCGTCGACGCCGCACATGACGCCGTAGCGCACCGAGCCCACCTTGAGGCTGCTGATCAGGTTCGTGTAGAGCCGGTCCAGGAGCACGGCGGCGTCCGGGCCCTGCACGTCGATCTTGCCGAGGGTGGAGCCGTCGAGGATCCCGACGCCGGTCCGGGCCGCGGCGCACTCCCGGAGGACGGCGGCCTCCATGTCCTCGCCGGGCTGCGGGTAGAAGCGGGGACGCTTCCACTGCCCGACGTCCTCGAAGACCGCCCCGGCTGCTCCGTGCCACTCGTGCAGGGCGGTGACCCGCTCCGGGTCGAAGAGGGAGCCGCGGTCGCGGCCGGCCAGCGCGGCGAAGGCCACCGGGGTGTAGGGCGGCCGGAAGGTGGTGGTGCCGGTGTCCTGCACCGGGACCCCGAGCAGCTCGGCGGTGATCCCCGAGGTGAGGACGCCGGAGGTCTTGCCCTGGTCGTGCGCGGTCCCGATCGTCGTGTAGCGCTTGACGTGCTCGATCGAGCGGAGGCCGGCACCGACCGCGCGGGCGATGTCGGCGACCGTGGCATCGCGCTGGAGGTCGACGAACTGGGTGCTGCCGCCGGCACCGGAGGTGTCCGGCACCCGCCACAGCACCAGCGGCGCGGCCGCGACGACGGGGTCGGGGGCGGACGGCAGCCGGTCGTCCGCGGCCGGCTCGATCGCCAGGGCGGTCAGCGTCGCGCGAGCGGCCGCCCGCCCGTCGGCCAGGCACCCGGCCAGGTCGAGCAGGCCGGCGGCCGAGCCGGCGACGGACAGCCCGTCGAGCTCCTGCGCCGGCACGAAGGCGCCGAGGTCCTCGTCGTAGCGCAGTCGGCCGCGAGCCTGGCTGAACAGGTGCACGGCGGGGTTCCACCCCCCGCTGACCAGGAGGACGTCGCAGCCGATCGCGCTGCCGGTGCCGACCTCGCCGTCCGCGAACGGGGCGACCAGCGCGGAGGTGACCCGCTCGACGCCCTCGGTGCCGGTCACGACCGAGCCGGGGAGGACCCGGATCCCGGCGCTCTCGCACTCCGCACGCCGGTGCGGCGAGCCCTCCGGCCGGGCGTCGACCACCGCCTGCACCCGCACCCCGGCACGGTGCAGGTCCAGTGCGGCGTCGTAGGCGCTGTCGTTGGTGGTGAAGACGACGGCCTCGCGGCCGGGCAGCACGCCGTAGCGGTGCAGGAAGGTCCGGGCAGCTCCGGCGAGCATGATGCCCGGGCGGTCGTTGTCGGCGAACACGACCGGCCGCTCGTGCGCTCCGGTCGCCACCACGATCGACCGCCCCCGGATGCGCCACACCCGCTGGCGGGAGACGTGGCGGGGCGCGGCGGCGCCGAGGTGGTCGGTGCGCCGCTCCAGCGCCAGGGCGAAGCCGTCGTCGTAGACGCCGAAGGCGGTGGTGCGCTGCAGGTGCAGCACCTCCGGGTGGCGCGCCAGCTCCGCGACCGCGTCCGCCACCCAGTCCGGCGCCGGGACGCCGTCGATCCGGTCGGTGCCCGACAGCAGGGAGCCGCCGGCCTCGGACTGCTCGTCCACGAGGGCGACCCGGGCACCGGCCCGCGCGGCGCTGAGCGCGGCGGTCAGTCCCGCGGGGCCGGCCCCCACGACGAGCAGGTCGACGTGGTGGTGGACGGCGTCGTAGCGGGCGGAGTCCGGCACGTCGGCCAAGCGGCCCTGCCCCGGCAGGCCGTGCGCCACCAGCCCGTCGAACAGCTCGACGGTGCTGGCCAGCAGCATCGGCTCCGGGAAGGGCTCCTCGACCTGCACCAGGCCGCCCGGGTCCTCCGCCCAGGCCGCCGCGATCCCGCGCGGCCGGCCGAACTTGATGCTGGTGGCGACCTGGTGCCGCCCGGAGGCGAGCAGGGCGGAGGCCAGGGTGTCGCCGGGGTGGCCGGTGAAGCTGCGCCCGTCGAAGGTGAACTGCAGCGTGCTGGTCCGGTCGATGCGGCCGCCCGCGGCGGTGCGGAAGGTGGTGCTCATGAGGTCACCGGCTTCGGCTCGTCGAGGCGGTACACGCTCTCGAAGCGGTAGGTGGTGGTGTCGCGGACGGCGTTGAACCAGCGCCGGCAGCCGGCGTTGTGGTTCCAGCGCTCGGCGAAGCGGCCCTTGGTGTTGTCGCGGAAGAAGACGTAGTGCGCCCACTCCTCGTCGGAGAGCGCGGCCGGGTCCTCCGGGTAGGGGACGTGGGCCTGGCCGCCGTAGGAGAACTCGGTCTCCTCGCGGGGGCCGCACCACGGGCATGCGATGAGTTGCACGGGAGCTCCCTGGGTCAGTGGGCCACGGCGGCGGCGCCGTGCTCGTCGACGAGCGCGCCGGTGACGAAGCGGTCGAGGGTGAACGGCGCGACGAGCGGGTGCGGCGCGTCGTGGGCGATGGTGTGCGCCAGGGCCCAGCCGATCCCGGGGGTGGCCTTGAACCCGCCGGTGCCCCAGCCGCAGTTGAGGTAGACGTTCTCGTAGGGGGTCCGCCCGACGATCGGTGAGGCGTCGGGGCTGACGTCGACGATGCCGCCCCAGGTGCGCAGCAGGTGCGCCCGGGCGAAGACCGGGAACAGCTCGACGGCGGCAGCCATCTGGCGCTCGATGATGTGGAAGGCGCCGCGCTGGCCGTAGCCGTTGTACGAGTCGACCCCCGCCCCCATGACCAGCTCGCCCTTGTGGGCCTGGGAGACGTACACGTGCACCGCGTTGGACATGACGACCGTGGGGTGCACCGGCTCGAGCAGCTCGGAGACCAGCGCCTGCAGCGGGTGGCTCTGCACCGGCACGCGGATGCCCAGCATGTCGGTGAGCACCGAGGTGTGCCCGGCCGCGCAGAGCGCGACCTGGCCGGCGGCGATGTCGCCGCGGGTCGTCCGGACCCCGGTGACCCGGTCGCCCTCGGTGGTGAACCCGGTGACCTCGCAGTCCTGGATGAGGTCGATGCCGGCCTCGGAGGCCCGGCGGGCGAAGCCCCAGGCCACGTAGTCGTGCTTGGCGATGCCCGCGCGGGGCTGGTAGGTGGCCCCGAGCACCGGGTACCGGATGTCGCTCGACGTGTTGACGACCGGGCAGATCTTGCGGACCTCGTCGGGCTCCAGCCACTCCGCGTCGACGCCGTTGAGCTTGTTGGCCTCGACCCGGCGCACGCTGTCCCGGACGTCCTGCAGCGTGTGGGCGAGGTTGAGCACGCCGCGCTGGCTGAACAGGATCGGGTAGCCGAGGTCCTCCTCGAGCCCCTCCCACAGCTTCAGCGCGTGCTCGTAGATGGCCGAGCTCTCGTCCCACAGGTAGTTGGACCGGATGATCGTGGTGTTCCGGGCCATGTTGCCGCCGGCCAGCCAGCCCTTCTCCAGGACGGCGACGTTCGTGATGCCGTGGTTCTTCGCCAGGTAGTGCGCGGTGGCCAGGCCGTGCCCGCCGCCGCCGACGATGACCACGTCGTAGGAGCGCTTCGGCTCCGGGCTACGCCACAGGGCGTCCGGGTGCTCCGGCAGGTCCGCGCCGGGGGTGCGGGGGCTCATCGGACGACCTCCGTCAGGTCGGGGTAGAGGGGGTGGCGGTCGGCCAGCCGGGTGACCCGGCTGCGCAGCTCGGCGAGCTGCTCCTCGCCCACCGCGGGCCGGAGCGCGGTGGCGATGACGTCGGAGACCTCGGCGAAGTCCTCGAGGTCGAACCCGCGCGCCGCCAGGGCCGGGGTGCCGATGCGGACGCCGGAGCTGACCATCGGCGGGCGGGGGTCGAAGGGCACCGCGTTGCGGTTGACGGTGATGCCGATCGCGTGCAGCCGGTCCTCGGCCTGCCGGCCGTCCAGCTCCGACTCGCGCAGGTCGACCAGGACGAGGTGGACGTCGGTGCCGCCGCTGACCACGTTGATGCCGGCCGCCCGGGAGTCCGGGGCCAGCAACCGGTCGGCGAGGAGCCGGGCACCTGCGAGCGTGCGCTGCTGGCGCTCCCGGAAGGCGGGCTCGCCGGCCAGCTTGAAGGCGACGGCCTTCGCGGCGATCACGTGCTCCAGCGGACCGCCCTGCTGCCCGGGGAAGACCGAGGAGTTGAACTTCTTGGCCAGGTCCCCCGTGGCGAGGATGACGCCACCCCGCGGGCCGCCGAGCGTCTTGTGGGTGGTCGAGGTGACCACGTGCGCGTGCGGGACGGGCGACGGGTGCAGCCCGGCGGCCACCAGGCCCGCGAAGTGCGCCATGTCGACCATCAGGTAGGCGCCGACCTCGTCCGCGATCCGCCGGAACTCCGCGAAGTCCAGCTGCCTCGGGTAGGCCGACCAGCCCGCGACGATGAGCTGCGGCCGCCGCTCGTGCGCCAGCCGCTCGACCTCGGCCATGTCCACGCGGTGGTCGTCGGCCCGCACGTGGTAGGCCGCGACGTCGTAGAGCTTGCCGGAGAAGTTCAGCTTCATCCCGTGGGTCAGGTGACCCCCGTGGGCCAGGTCCAGCCCGAGGATCGTGTCGCCGGGCTGCAGCAGGGCGGACATCGCCGCGGCGTTGGCCTGGGCACCCGAGTGCGGCTGGACGTTGGCGTACTCGGAGCCGAACAGCGCCTTGAGCCGGTCGATGGCCAGCTGCTCGATCACGTCGACGTGCTCGCAGCCGCCGTAGTACCGCCGGCCGGGGTACCCCTCGGCGTACTTGTTGGTCAGCACCGAGCCCTGGGCCTGCATCACCGCGACCGGGGCGAAGTTCTCGCTGGCGATCATCTCCAGCGTGGTCTGCTGCCGGACCAGCTCGGCGGAGATCGCCGCGGAGACCTCCGGGTCGGTGTCCGCCAGGGACCGGTCGAGCACGGGATCAGCGACGGCCGAGGCCGGTCGAGCCTCGTCAACCTGGACGACCATGCCGGGCGCTCCTTCTGTTCGGAAATTGAGCCGAGGACTGGTATATCAGTCGTCCAACACCGTAGAGTCGGTGTCGGCCAGGGTCAAGGGGGTCACGGAGACGATGTCCCCACCGCCCGCACCGCAAGGCGGCGCCCGTCCCCACGGGGGGCCGGACTTCACGCCGTCCACACATCGCGAGAGAGGAATCCGCCGCCATGCCGTACGAGGTGAAGGGCGTCGTCGCCCGCAGCAAGGGTGCTCCGGTGACCGTCGAGACGATCGTCGTCCCGGATCCGGGCCCGGGCGAGGTCGTCGTCGACGTGCAGGCCTGCGGGGTCTGCGCGACCGACCTGCACTACCGCGAGGGCAACATCAACGACGAGTTCCCGTTCCTGCTCGGCCACGAGGCGGCCGGGACCGTCTCCGCCGTCGGCGACGGCGTCACGAACGTCGGCCTCGGCGACTACGTGGTCCTCAACTGGCGGGCGGTCTGCGGGCAGTGCCGCGCCTGCCTCAAGGGCGAGCTGCAGTACTGCTTCGACACCCA
>NZ_JABGDE010000016.1:0-120906 GCF_041028325.1 Modestobacter sp. I12A-02662
AGCGAGGTGGACTTCCCGCACCCCGACGGGCCGACCAGCACCAGGAACTCGCCATCGGCGATCTCCAGGTCCAGTGCGTCGACGGCGGGCCGCTCCGAGCCGGGGTAGCGGCGGGTCGCGGACTCGTAGGTGACGCTCGCCATGGGTGGGCCTCTCGTTCCGGGCCGCCCGCACCGTCGCGGGTGGCCGTGGTCCCGGCTCCGTCGAGCCGGGTGGTGATCAGGGGTGCAGACGCCGGCTCAGGAACGCTCGGCGGTGAGGTCGCGGACCGCGGCGTAGCGCTCCCGCACGAACGGCACCGGATCGGCCTCGTAGGTCTCGGTGCTGGCGGCCGGCCACACCGGCGCGGTGTCTCCGCCGGTGAGCACCCAGGCGGCCTGCCGGGCCGCGCCGTCGGCGACGTACTCCCCCGGTGGTGGCACGAGCACCGGCACGCCCAGGACGGCGGGGGCGATCCGGCGCACCGCCTCCGACCGGGCCCCGCCCCCGACGAGGAACACCCGCCGGACCGGGGTCCCGCCGGCGGCGACGGCCGCCAGCCCGTCGGCCAGCCCGCACAGCAGGCCCTCGACGGCGGCGCGGGCCAGGTGCGCCGGGTCGGAGGTGGCCAGGGTCAGCCCGTGCAGCGCCCCGGTGGCGTGCGGCCGGTTCGGGGTCCGTTCCCCCTCCAGGTAGGGCACCATCACCAGCCCGCCGGCCCCGGGCGGCGCCGACAGCGCCAGCCGGGACAGCTCGGCGTGGTCGACGCCGAGCAGCCGCGCGGTGGCGTCGAGCACCCGGGCGGCGTTGAGCGTGGTGACCAGCGGGAGGAAGTGGCCGGTGGCGTCGGCGAAGCCCGCGACCGTGCCCGTCGGGTCGGCCATCGGGACGGTCGACACGGTCGAGACGACGCCGGAGGTGCCGATGGAGACCACGACGTCGCCCGGCTCGGCGTTGATGCCCAGCGCGGCCGCGGCGTTGTCCCCCGCGCCGGGGCCGAGCACCGCTCCCCCGGGCCCGACGACGACCCCGGCCTGCTGAGCCGGGCCGAGCACCGTGGGGACCACCGGGGTCCGGCCGAAGGCCCGCTCCAGCAGGTCCGGGCGGTACTCCCCGGTGGTCGTCGACCAGTACCCGGTGCCGCTGGCGTCGGACCGGTCGGTGACCAGCGCGTCCAGGCCCGGGGTACCGGCCAGCTGCCAGGTCAGCCAGTCGTGCGGCAGGCAGACCGCGGCCGTCCGGGCGGCGTTCTCCGGCTCGTGCGAGGCCAGCCAGCGCAGCTTGGCGACCGTGAACGAGGCCACCGGGACCAGGCCCACGGCGTCCGCCCACGCCTTCCCGCCGGTCACGGGGCCGCCGAGCTCGGTCACGAGGTCGGCCGCGGCACCGGCGGACCGGGTGTCGTTCCACAGCAGCGCCGGGCGCACCACCTCGCCGTCCTCGTCGAGGCAGACCATGCCGTGCTGCTGGCCGCCGACGGCGACGGCGGCGACGTCGTCGAGCCCGCCGGCCTCGGTGAGCGCCGCCCGCAGTGCGGAGGTCCAGGCGGCCGGGTCGACCTCGGTGCCGTCGGGGTGCGCCGCCCGGCCCTCACGGACCAGACGGCCGCTCCCGGCGTCCCGCACCACGACCTTGCACGACTGGGTCGACGAGTCGACCCCGGCCACCAGCGTCATCGACGTCCTCCGCTCCTCGGATCGGTCAGCGGGCGCCGAGCAGGTGCTCGAGCGCCAGCTGGTCGAGGCGGGTCACCCCGGCCCCGCGCTGCGCGACCGTATCGGCGTCGAAGTTCTCGAAGGCCGACCGGTCGGCCAGCAGCTCCTCGTAGCCGCCCTCGCCCACGGTGGGCACGCGCAGCTCGTCGACCTTGGCGGCCGCCATCGCCTCCTGCACCTCCGGGTCGGCGCGGAACGCGGCCGCCCGCTCCTTCAGCAGCAGGTAGGTGCGCATGTTGGCCGCGGCCGAGGCCCAGACGCCGTCCATGTCCTCGGTGCGCAGCGGCTTGTAGTCGAAGTGGCGGGGGCCGTCGTAGGTCGGGCCGCCGGTCAGGCCGCCGTTCTCCAGCAGGTCCACGGTGCTGAACGCCTGGATCAGGTCACCGTGGCCGAAGACCAGGTCCTGGTCGTACTTCGGGCCGTGCTGGCCGTTGAGGTCGATGTGGAACAGCTTGCCGTTCCACAGCGCCTGGGCGATGCCGTGCGTGTAGTTGAGGTTGGCCATCTGCTCGTGACCCACCTCCGGGTTGACGCCCACCAGGTCGGCGTGCTCGAGCTTGCTGATGAAGGCGATGGCGTGGCCGATGGTCGGCAGGAAGATGTCGCCGCGGGGCTCGTTCGGCTTGGGCTCCAGGGCGAACCGCAGCCCGTAGCCGCGGTCGATCGAGTACTGCGCCAGGGTGTCGATCGCCTCGGCGTAGCGGTCCAGCGCGGCGTCCAGGTCCTTGGCGACGTCGACCTCGGTGCCCTCGCGCCCGCCCCACAGCACGTACACCTGCGCGCCGAGCTCGGCCGCCAGGTCCATGTTCCGCATGACCTTGCGCATCGCGAACCGGCGGACCCCGCGGTCGTTGGCCGTCAGGCCGCCCTCCTTGAACACCGGGTGGGTGAACAGGTTGGTGGTCACCATGGGGACGACCAGACCGGTCTCCTCCAGGGCCGCGCGGAACTCCTTGACGTGCCGCTCGCGGGCGGTGGTGTCGCTGCCGAACGGGATCAGGTCGTCGTCGTGGAAGGTGACGCCGTAGGCACCCATCTCCGCCAGCGCGTGCACCGACTCGACGGCGGAGGGCGCCGTCCGGGTCGCGTCGCCGAACGGGTCACGGGCCGGCCAGCCGACCGTCCACAGCCCGAAGGAGAACCGGTCCTCGCGGGTGGGCTGCAGATCGCTCATCGGTGGGTTCCTCTCAAGGGGGACGTGCGACCCGTTCGGGTCGTCTTTTGTTTTCCCTCGAAACATAAGGCAAGACGTCGCTAACCTCAAGGGGTGAGCCAGCCTTCGACCGACGCGCCCAGCGGAGCCCGGCAGTCGACGCTGCGCACGACCAACCTCGCCCTCGTGCTGCACACCGTCTGCGCCTCGGCCCGGCCCCTGTCGCGGTCGGACGTCGCCGCGGCCACCGGCATGACCCGGGCGACGGCGGCCCGCCTGGTCGACGAGCTGGTGGCCGGCGCGCTCCTGGACGAGGTCGAGCGCGATCCGCTGCCCCGCCGCGGACGGCCGGCCACGCCGCTGCTGCCGGGCGCGCGGCTCGGAGCCCTCGGGCTGCAGGTCGACGCCGGGCTGCTGGCGGCCCGGGTCCTCGACCTGCGCGGTCGGGTGGTCGGCGAGCGCGTCGAGCAGCGCGACCTGCGCGGCAGCGACCCGACCGGCACGTTCGCCCGGCTCGGCACGCTGACCGCGGAGCTGCTCGACGACCTGCCGGCCGCGCTCCGGCTGGTGGGGGCGGGACTGGCCGTGCCCGGCGTGGTGGACGAGGCCGCGGGGGTGCTGCTGCGCGCACCGAACCTTGGCTGGTCCGATCTGGACACGGCGGAACTCCTCCACGCGTGCGTACCCGGCGGACTCGAGGTCGTCCTGGGCAACGAGGCGGACCTGGCCGCGCGCACCGTCGCCGACGAGGCACCCGGGCGGGCCGGACCGCACCGCGACTTCCTGTACCTGTCCGGGCAGATCGGGATCGGTGGCGCCGTCGTGCTGGACGGCCGGGTCGTCACCGGCAGCTCGGGCTGGGCCGGCGAGGTGGGGCACGTCTGCGTCGACCCCGGCGGGCCGGCCTGCAGCTGCGGGTCGACCGGGTGCCTGGAGCTCTACGCCGGCCGGCACGCCTTCCTCCGCGCCGCAGGGCTGCCGCTGGAGGCGGCCTCCGGCGAGCTGGCGGAACTGGCCCGGGCCGGTGACCCGGCCGCCGCGGGCGCGGTCGACACCGGCGCCTGGGCCCTCGGCGTGGCCCTGGCCGGGGTGGTCAACGTCGTGGGGATCCCGACCGTCGTCCTCGGCGGGCACCTCGCCGAGCTGGCCGACCTGCTGCGTCCCCCGCTCGAGGAGCACCTCGCCCGACGCGTGCTGTCCGCCCGGTGGCAACGGCCCCGGATCCTCGGCGCGCAGGGACCGTCGGCCGCCGGTGCCAGCGGCGCTGCGCTGCGGGCCCTGGACGAGGTGCTCGCGCACCCGGCCCGCTGGCTCGACTGACGGCGCCCCGCCCCTCGACCGCGACCCCGCCGCGCTGACCGCGGGGGAACTGTCAGAGGCCGACGAGCTCGTGCAGGGCGCCGACCTCCTGGCGGGTGAGCCGGCGGATCGTGCCGGTGCGCATCCGGGCCAGCTCGACGGGACCGACGGCGGTGCGGGTGAGGCGGGACACCGGCAGCCCGACCTCGGCGAGCAGCCGGCGCACGATGTGCTTGCGGCCCTCGTGCAGCACGACCTCCACCACGGACTGGCCGGCGTGGGTGTCGACCACCTGGAAGGAGTCGACCTTGGCCGGGCCGTCCTCCAGCTCGACGCCCGACCGCAGCCGGCGGGCGATGTCCCGGGACACCGACCCGCTGACCTGGGCCAGGTAGGACTTGCGCACCTCGAAGGACGGGTGGGCCAGCCGGTGGGCCAGCTCCCCGTCGGTGGTGAGCAGCAGCAGGCCCTCGGTGTCCTGGTCCAGCCGGCCCACGTGCACCAGGCCGGGGGCCAGGTCGCCCATCATGTCGCCGACAGTGGGGCGGCCCCGGTCGTCGCTCATCGCGGTGATGACGCCGAAGGGCTTGTTCAGCGCGTAAGTGATCTTGTCGTTGCGGACGTCGATGCGCCGTCCGTCGACCGCGATCACCGCGGTCTGCGGGTCGACCCGCATGCCCTGCGTGCGGACCACCGCGCCGTTCACGCTGATCCGGCCGGCCTCGATCATCTCCTCGGAGACCCGGCGGGATCCGATGCCCGCCCGCGCGAGCACCTTCTGCAGCCGCTCCCCCGGCCGGTCGTCGGACTCGGGCTCCTCGCGGTCACCGGGGTGGACCGGGGCGAGCTCCATGTCCTCGGACCAGCCCTCGCCACCCTCGGTCAGGGACTCGTCGTTCGGGAACGTGTTCATCCCCGCCAGTGTCCCACCCGCGCGCGCCGGGCTCCCGGTCGTTCCCTCAGGCGCCGGCGGCCTCCGAGTTCTCACCGACCGGGTCGCCGGCCGGCTCCCCGTCGGGCGCGGCGATCGCCTGCTCCCGCCGGGCCACCACGGCGACCGCCGCGCCGCCGAGCAGGGCCAGCGCCGCGGTGGCCATCCAGGGCCGGTTGAACCGGTCGGCCAGCAGGTGGTCGACCGAGTAGCGGCCCGGCCCGGCGATCGCGAGCGCGGTGCCGGCCAGCCCGAGGACGCCGGTGTACTCGTAGCCGCCCGCGGTGGCGAAGAAGCCGGCCGGCCGGTGCACGGCGCCGGCGGCGACCATGGTGGAGGCGGCGGCCGCTCCGCCGACGGGCGTGGCCAGGCCGAGGGCCAGCAGGACCCCGCCGCCGGTCTCCCCCAGCCCGGCCAGCACGGCGCTCTGCCGGGACGGGTGGAAGCCCATGGCCTCCATCCCCGCGGCCGTCCCCTCGATGCCCCCACCGCCGAACCAGCCGAACAGCTTCTGCGCCCCGTGCGCGGCCAGCGTCGAACCGACGCCGAGCCGGAGCGCCAGGAGTCCTAGGTCCGGGCGGCGCGATCGTGGCTCCATTGCGACCTCCTCGGGCAGTGGCCGGCGCGGGGCTGCTGCCCGCACCGACCCGTCGCCGGTACCCGTTCCGGTGCCGGGGTGAACGGGACGAGGGCCAGCCGCCGGCGGTGTCACCGGGTCGCGGACCCCCGCCGCCCGGAGCACTCCCCGTCTGCGGACGCTCGTGCTCTGAGTGCCCCCTGCACCCAGAGCACGAGCGTCCGGAAGAGCACCTCCGGTGGCCGGGTCAGCCGATCCTCCGGCCCGCCCGGACCCCCGGGGTGCCGGGCGGTCCCCGGTGTGGTCGGCTGCCGCGGTGCAGCCCGGCCGGCCCCCCGCCCTCGACGTCGTCGTCGCGGGCGCCGGTCCGGCGGGGCTGTCCGCGGCGGCGGCCTGCGCCGCGGCCGGCCTCCGGACCGCCCTCGTCGCGCCGGCCCTGCGGCCCTGGCCGCACACCTACTGCCTGTGGGCGGAGGAGCTGACGGCGGCGGCCGGGGCGCTCGGCATCGACCCCGGCGCGGTCGCCGCGGTCCATCCCACGGTCGTCGTGCGCACGGCCGCCGGCGGGGAGCAGCGGCTGGGACGGCGGTACGCCCGGCTGCGCAACGACGTGCTGCACGCCGCCCTCCTGGACCGGGCCCGCGAGCACGGCGCGCGCCTGGTCGACGGCCGGGTGGACGACCTGCGCGCGGAGGGCGGCGGCGAGGTGGCGGTGCTCGGCGACGGCACCGAGCTGCGGGCCGGCGCGGTGCTCGACGCGCGCGGCGCCGGACCCGGCACCGCCCAGCAGCGGGCGTGGGGCGAGGTGGTGGCCGGGCCGGTCGACTCCCTGGTGCCGCCCGGCTCGGCGCTGCTCATGGACTGGACGGCGCTGGCCGGCGGGGGGCCACCGGCGTTCCTCTACGGCCTGCCGCTCGACGACGGCACCACCCTGCTGGAGGCCACCTCGCTCGCCGGCCGCCCACCGGTGCCCCTCGCCGACCTGCGGGCCCGGCTCGCCGTCCTGCTCGGGTCCGCCGGACTGCGCCCGGTCGGCCGGCCCGAGCGGGTGGCCATCCCCCTCGACGCCCGCCCCCGCCGGGCCGGACCCGGGACGCCGCTGGGCGCCGCGGCCGGGATGGTGCACCCGGCCACCGGCTACAGCGTCGGCGCCTCGCTGCAGCTGGGGCCGCGGGTGGCCGCCGTCCTGGCCGCGGGCGGGGGCGCGGGTGCGGCCCGCCGCGCGGTGCTCACGGCCCGCCGCCGGGCCACCGCGGGGCTGCTGGGCGTCGGCCTGGAGGTCCTGCTCCCGCTGGACGCGGCCGCCACCGACGCGTTCTTCGCCGCGTTCTTCACCCTCCCCGAGGGCTCCTGGGGCGCCTACCTGAGCACCGAGTCGGCTCCCGGGGAGGTCGCCGCCGCCATGTCCCGGACGCTGGCGGTGCTGCCCGCCGCGCAGCGCCGCTCCCTGCTCCGCACCGTGGCCCGCCTCGGTGGCGCGGGGGCGGCCGGCCGGCTCCGCGCGCTGACCGGGCGCCCGGGGCGCTCCTGACCGGTCAGGAGGCGCGCCCGCGGCTCCCGGTCCGGACCGCGTAGACGGCGGCCTCCGCCCGGTTGCGCGCGCCGAGCTTGGCCAAGATGTGGCTGACGTGGTGCCCGACGGTCCGCTCGCTGATCACCAGGGCGTGCGCGATGCCGGCGTTGGACAGGCCCTCGGCGATCAGTTCGAGGACCTCCTGCTCCCGGGCGGTGAGCGAGCCCGCCGCGCGAGGGCGGCCGCCGGGGGCCTCGCCGAGCTGCCGCAGCAGGCCGGTGGCCGTGTCCGCGGCCCGGGCGGCGCCCAGGCGGCGGAAGGCGCCCAGCGCGGCGCGCGCCTCCTCGCGGGCGGAGTCCGGGTCGGTCCCGGCGACCGCCCGGGCCAGGGCCAGCCGGGCCATCCCGGCGTCCAGCGGCATGAGCAGGCCGCGGAACGAGGCCAGGGCCCGGCGGGCCGGCTCTACCGCCTCGGCCGCGCCGCCGGCACCGAGGACGACCTGGGCCGCGGCGAGGTCGGCCCGGGCCGCGAGCAGCCGGATGCCGGACTCCTCCGCCCGGCGGGCCAGCCCGGCGGCCGCCGACCGGGCGCCGGCCAGGTCCCCGAGCGCCAGGCGGGCGTCGACCAGCGGGGCCAGCAGCCGGGTCGCGGCGACGACGTCGTCCCCGGTGCTGCCCAGCCCGCGCTCGAGCAGCGTCACGGCCTGGTGCGGACGGCCGGCGGCGATCCGCAGCAGGGCCAGCGCCCGCAGCGCGGCGGGGTGCTCCTCCCGGCCCGCCAGCAGCTCCTCCGCCTCACCGAGCCGGCCCTGCTGGACGCGCAGCTCGGCGAGGGAGGCCACCGTGGGGGCGCTCACCTCCGGGAGGTGCCGGGAGTGGGTGGCCAGCGCGTCCCGCAGGGCGTCCTCGGCCTCGGTCCAGCGGCCGTTGACGATCAGCAGGTCGGCGTGCACGGTGCGGCAGGCGCCGAACAGGGGCGCCACCCGGTGCGCCTCGGCGAAGCCCTCGACCAGCTCGCACCACTCGGTGGCCCGCTCCCACTCCCCTGCGCCGGAGCAGGCCAGCACGAGGTTGCAGTACGCCTCGCCCAGGGTGTGCACGCTGCGCACGCGGCCGGCCGACGCCGCCGCCATGGCCTCCTCCAGCAGGCGCAGCCCGGCCTCCCGGTGCCCCGCGCGCACCTCGGCCCGCCCCAGCAGGCTGACCGCCAGCACCTCCAGGTCGCCGGACCCCACGGCCCGCGCGACCTCGACGGCGCGGGCCGCCTGGCTCAGCTGCTCCTCGACCCGCGCCGCCTGGCGGGCGCGCTCGACGGCCACCCAGCCGTGGCCGGCACAGGTCGGCAGGTCGGACAGCGCCCGCTCCGCCCGGGCCAGCCACCCCCGGGCCGCCGACGCCCGCCCGCCGAGCGCGTGCTGGTGGGCCACCCACACGGCGACCCGCGCCGCGTCGTCGCACCGCCCGGCGCGGGCGTACCGGTCGAAGGTGTGCTCGCGCAGGGCGATGGCCTCGGCCACCGACCCCTGGAACCACAGCGCCTGGGCCAGCCCGTCGCCGGCCTCGGCCCCGTGCTCACCGCCGTCCGCGGAGGCGGACGCGGCGGCGAACGCCGAGCGGGCGGACTCCCAGTCCGCCCGTTCGAGCGCGCGCCTGCCGTCGTCGAGCAGCTCGGCCAGCAGCGGCCTGCCCATGGCCCAGAAGGGTCCCACGCGGGGGGCGCGGTGGGCACCCCCCGCGTGTGCGGTCACCGCCGGGTGCCGACGGCCACGAGGTACTCCTTCTCGAACCGGGCCCGGCCCGGTTCGCCGCGGTCCCACTCGTCGCAGAACCGGGCCAGCGCCTCGTCGAACTCCTGCTCCCGTCCCTCGCGAGCCGCGTTCGCGCGCACGGCGATCGTCGGCCCGTAGAACGACGTCATGTGCCGGGCGTACTCGTAGCGGTCCTCGAAGACGGTGATCTCCAGGGACTCGCGGCGCAGGGTGTCGAACTCCACCCGGCCCCCCATCAGCGCCTGCAGGTGCTCCTCGCTCCCCCACAGCGGCGGCGGCTGGGCGCCGGGCGGCGGCGGCGGAGCGAACGGCTTCATCGTGCGGAAGAACGCGCCGAGCATGCCCTCCGGCGTCCAGCACAGCAGCGCGATCCTGCCGCCGGGCCGGCACACCCGGACCAGCTCGTCGGCGGCCTCCTGGTGGTGCGGCGCGAACATGACGCCGATCGCCGACATCACGACGTCGAATGACCCGTCGTCGAAGGGCAGGTGCTCCGCATCCGCCTCCCGCCACTCCAGCTGCAGACCCTGGGCCTCCGCGCGGCGCCGGCCGTCCTCCAGCAGCTCGGGGGTCAGGTCGCTCGCCGTGACCAGCGCGCCGCGGGCCGCCGCCGGCAGTGAGGCGTTGCCGGTGCCCGCCGCGACGTCGAGCACCCGCTGCCCGGGCTGGATGCCGGCCGCCTCCACGAGCCGCTGCCCGATCGGCTCGAGCCAGCTGGTCACCATCCGCGGGTAGTCACCCGAGGCCCACATCTTGCGGTGCCGGGCCTTGAGCTCCTTGTCCTCCACCACAGCCGTCATCGTGGTCCCTCTCCGTCGTCGGTGTTGACGCTCCCCAGGGTCGGGGTGGACCGGAGGTGGGCACATCGGTCGATCTGCCCATCCGCTGCCCATCCGGCTGCCCATCCGCCCTGTCACCATGGCGCGGTGCTGCTCGCCGACGTCGTCGTCACCTCGACCGCCGTGGCGGCCACCCGGTCCCGGACGGCGAAGGCCGCGGCGATCGCCGCCCTGCTCCGCCGGGCCGAGCCGGACGAGGTCGAGCCGGTCACCGCCTGGCTGGCCGGGGAACCGCGCCAGGGCCGGCTCGGGGTGGGCTGGCGCACCCTGTCCCGGCTGAGCGGGCCGCCGGCCGGGACGGCGTCGCTGACCGTCGCCGGGGTCGACCGGGCCCTGACCGGGCTGGCGGCCACCGCCGGCCCGGGGTCGGGCGCCCGGCGGGACGACGCGCTCGGTGCCCTGCTGGCCGCGGCCACCGCCGAGGAGCAGCAGTTCCTGGTGCGGCTGCTCAGCGGCGAGCTGCGGCAGGGCGCCCTGGAGGGCGTCGTGCTCGACGCCGTCGCCGCCGCCGCCGACGTGCCCGCCGGGGCCGTCCGCCGTGCCTTCATGCTCGCCGGCAGCCTGCCCGCGACCGCCGCGACGGCGCTCACCGGCGGGGCCGTCGCCCTGGATGCGGTGCGCCTGCGGGTCGGTCGCCCGGTCCGCCCGATGCTCGCCAGCCCCGGCTCCTCCCTGGACGCGGCGCTGGCCGACCTGGGCTGCGAGGTCACCGTGGAGTTCAAGCTCGACGGCGCCCGCATCCAGGTGCACCGCCGGGGGGACGACGTCCGGGTGTGGACGCGCACCCTCCGCGAGGTGACCGACGGCGTCCCCGAGCTCGTCGACCGGGTGCGTGCCCTGCCGTGCACCACCGCGGTGCTCGACGGGGAGACCCTCGCGCTCGACGACGACGGCCGGCCCCGGGCGTTCCAGGACACCATGAGCCGCTTCGGCAGCGACACGGCCGACGCCGGGGTGCTGCTCAGCCCGTTCTTCTTCGACCTGCTGCACCTGGACGGGCAGGACCTGCTCGACGAGCCGCTGTCGGTCCGGCTCGACGCCCTCGCGGGGCTGCTGTCCGCCGACGAGCACGCCGTGCTCCGGATGCCCGGCGTCCGCCGCCCGCGGCCCGACGAGGCGGCCGGGGTGCTCGACGACGCCCTGTCCGCCGGGCACGAGGGGGTGGTGGTGAAGGCGCTCGACGCGCCCTACGCGGCCGGACGGCGCGGCCGGGCGTGGCAGAAGGTCAAGCCGGTGCACACCCTGGACCTCGTCGTCCTCGGCGCGGAGTGGGGGTACGGCCGGCGGACCGGGAAGCTGTCGAACATCCACCTCGGCGCCCGTGACCCCGACGGCGGCGAGCCGGTCATGGTCGGCAAGACCTTCAAGGGCATGACCGACGAGCTGCTCGACTGGCAGACCGCCACGTTCCCCGCGCTGGCCCGCGAGCAGCCCGACTGGGGCGTGCTGCTGCGGCCGGAGCTGGTCGTCGAGATCGCCGTGGACGGCGCGCAGCGCAGCCCCCGCTACCCCGGCGGGGTCGCCCTGCGCTTCGCCCGCGTGCTGCGGTACCGGCCGGACAAGACCCCGGCCGACGCGGACGCCCTGGACGCCGTCCGCGCGCTGCTGGCCGGCGAGTGACCTAGCGCGCCGCGAACCGCTGCGGTGGCACGACCGCCGGGTGCACGGGCCGGCTCCGCGGCCGGCCCGAGCTGCGGTGCAGCACCTCGGCGTAGAGCTCCTCGTAGGCGGCGGCCATCACCGCCGGGGCGAACCGGCGCTCGGCGACCGCCCGGCAGGCGTGCGGGTCGAGCTCGGCCACCCGGCCCACCGCCGCGGCGAAGCCGGCCTCGTCGTCGGCGAGGAAGCCGGTCCGGCCGGGGTCGACCAGCGACGGCAGGCAGCCGCGGGCCATCGCCACGACCGGGGTGCCGGCGGCCAGCGCCTCGCAGACGGCGGTCCCGCCCGGTTCGTCCCAGCGGACCGGGAACAGCACCGCGCGGGACCGCCGCAGCAGGTCGGCCTTGTCCTCACCGGCCACGCTGCCGATCCAACGCGCCCGGTCGCCGTCGAGGGCGGGCAGCACGTGCTCGGTGGCCCAGCGGAGGTCGGGGTGGCTGTGCACCGGGTGCCCCGGATCGGCGAGGGCGTCGTCCAGGGAGGCCCGGTCGGGTTGGCCGGCGAGCGGGCCGGCCAGCACGAGGGGCACCCCGGCCGCGCGGCAGGCGCGCAGGGCGACGTCGATCCCCTTCAACTCGCACAGCCGGGAGAGCACCAGCACCGAGTCCAGCCGCTCGGAGGGCCGCGCCGGTGGGGTCTCCGGCAGCGGAACGGCGAGCGGGACGGCGCCGAGGGTCTGCCGGCGCAGCCGGGCCGGCCCCCGCGCGACCTGGGACTCCGACACCCCCGCGAAGAAGACCCGCCCCCCGCCGTCGAAGGTCGCGTAGAAGTCCGCGTTGCGCCGCAGGTCCCAGTGCAGCGTCTGCAGGACCGGGGGCGCGGACTCCCCCAGGGTCGCCAGCGCCGCCGCGCCGACCACCTCCAGGTGGCTGTGCACCAGGTCGAACGGCTCCCCGGCGGCGGCGTGCTGCCGCAGCGCCCGCACCACGGCGCCCATGTGCGCGTGCGCCGCCCCCACCACCTCGGGGTACGGCGCGGCCAGGCGCGGGAACTGCCCGCGCTCGAACGCGGACACGTGCCCGTCCGCGGGCTGCCGGCTCTCCCCCACGGTCGCCAGGACCACGGTGTGCCCGCGGCGGCGCAGCTCGGTGGTCAAGGTCGCGACGACGTTCTCCAGCCCGCCGTAACCCACCGGGGGGACGGGCAGCCACGGCCCGGCGTCCATGAGGACCTTCATGCCGGACGGGGTCCGCTCAGGTCTGGGAGCACAGCTCACTCCTCGCTGTCGGGTGCCGGCCTCGTCGACGGCCCGGGACGACGTGCAGGACAGCACACACGACGGCTCTCGTGCACGTCGGGGCGCACGCGAGTTCGCGCGCGGCCGGTGGAGCGGGCACGATCCCCCGGTGACGACGACCCCCTCCCCCGGGGAGCACAGGTGACCCTCCGTGTCGGGCTGGCGGGCGCCGGCGGTGTCGGTGCCCGGCACGCGCGCACGCTGGCCGGCTTCGACGACGTCGAGCTGGTGGCGGTCAGCGACCCGGTGCCCGCGGCCGCGCGTTCGCTCGCCGACGCGGTCGGCTGCGCCGTCGAGGACGACGTCGAACGGCTGCTGCGCTCCGGGCTGGACGCGGTGTGGCTGTGCGTCCCGCCGTTCGCGCACGGCCCGCTGGAGGAGACCGTGGTCCGCGCCGGGATCCCGTTCTTCGTGGAGAAGCCGCTGGCCGCCGACCTCGCCGTCGCCGAGCAGGTCGCCGCCGCCGTCGCCGCCGCGGGGCTGCCCACCGCCACCGGCTACCACTGGCGGCACCTGGACACCGTGGAGCGGGCGCGCACCGTGCTGTCCGGCGTCCCGGTCCGGCTGGTCGCCGCCCGCTGGTGGGGCAGCACGCCGCCACCCGCCTGGTGGAGCCGCTCGGAGTCCTCCGGCGGGCAGGTCGTCGAGCAGGCCACCCACGTGCTCGACCTGGTCCGCGTCCTGGCCGGTGAGGTCGCCGAGGTGGGCGGGCTCGCCGCGCCGTCCACGGCCGCGGGGCGGGACGTGCCCGACGCGGTCGCCGCGGTGCTGCGGCATGAATCGGGCGCGGTGGGCACGGTGAGCACCTCGTGCGTGCTGCCCGCCGCCGTGGCCGCGGGGATCGACGTGGCCGCCGACGGGATCGCCGTGGAGCTGACCGAGACCTCGCTGCGGGTGCGGACCCGGGACGGCGAGCAGCAGGCCACGCCGGCCGTGGACGGCCGGCACGCGGTCGACCGGGCCTTCGTCGACGTGCTGGCCGGCGGCGCTCCGCCGCCCGGCCTGGTGGACGTCGGGGAGGCGCTGCGCACCCACCGGCTCGCCTGGGCCGTCACCGAGGCGGCGCGGACCGGGACCACCGTCCGGGTGCCCGGGGCCTGACGCCGGCGGCCGGTGCGAGACTGCGGGCGTGACCGACGTGGCGCTGGGGCAGTCAGCGACGAACTGGGCCGGCAACTACCGCTACCGCGCCACCGTGCTGCACCGGCCGACGAGCCTGGAGCAGCTGCAGGAGTTCGTCGCCGCGGCGCCGCGGCTGCGCGTGCTGGGCTCCCGGCACTCGTTCACCTCGATCGGCGACTCCCCCGAGCTGGTCTCCCTCGAGGGGCTGCCGGCCGAGGCGGTCGTCGCGCCCGACCGGCGCACGGTCACCGTCAGCGCCGCGCTGCGGTACGGGCAGGTGGCCGACGTCCTGCGGGGCGAGGGCCTGGCCCTGCACAACCTCGCCTCGCTGCCGCACATCTCCGTGGCCGGCGCGGTCGCCACGGCGACCCACGGCTCCGGCGTCGGCAACGGCAACCTGGCGACGGCGGTCGCCGGGCTGGAGCTGGTGACCTCCGGCGGTGAGGTGGTCCGGGCCGCCCGCGGGGACGCCGGGTTCGACGGCCTGGTCGTCGGCCTCGGCGCCCTGGGCGCGGTCACCCGGGTCACCCTCGACGTGGAGCCCGCCTACGAGGTCGCCCAGCGGGTGTTCGAGGACCTGCCGTGGGCGACCCTGTACGACCGCTTCGACGAGGTGACCGCCGCCGGCTACAGCGTCAGCCTGTTCACCCTGCTCGGCGCGGACGTGGACATGGTGTGGGTGAAGTCCCGCACCGACCGGCCCGGGGCGCCGGAGGGGGACCTGTTCGGCGCGCAGGAGGCCGGCGCCGAGCGGCACCCCATCCCGGGGCTGGACCCGACGCCCACGACCGGGCAGCTCGGCCGGCCGGGGCCCTGGTCGGACCGCCTGCCGCACTTCCGGATGGGCTTCACGCCGAGCAACGGCGACGAGCTGCAGTCGGAGTACCTGGTGCCGCGCCGCTGGGCGGTCGAGGCTATCGAGGCGGTGCGCGCGCTGGCCCCGCGGATCCAGCCGCTGCTGCAGATCTGCGAGGTCCGCACGGTGGCCGGCGACGAGCTCTGGATGAGCACCGCGTCCGGGGGGCCCAGCGTCGCGGTGCACTTCACCTGGCGGCCGGACACCGGAGGGGTCCTCGCGGTGCTCGGCGACCTGGAGGACGCCCTGGCGCCGTTCGGCGCCCGCCCGCACTGGGGCAAGGTGTTCCTGGCCGACGCGGCGGCGTTGGCCCCGCGCTATCCGCGGCACGCCGACTTCGCCGCCCTGGTGCAGCGGCTGGACCCGCGCGGCGCGTTCCGCAACGAGTGGCTGGAGACCCACGTCCTCGGCTAGTGGCGGTCCGGCGAGGGACCCACCGACCCGGACGGCGGACTAGGTTCGGCGGCGACGGCGTCACCGACGTCCGGTTCCAGGGAGGTGGCCATGCCCCGCACCCCGCGGGAGATCTTCGCCCACCACGCGAGCGCGCTGATGGCCGGTGACGTCGAGGAGATCGTCGCCGACTACGCCGAGGACGCGGTCTTCATCACCTCGGAGCGCGTGCTCCGCGGCCGGGACGGCGTCCGGGAGGCCTTCACGGGGTTGCTCGCCGCACTGCCCGAGGCGAGCTGGGACGTGCCGACGCAGATCTACGAGGGCGACGTCCTGTTCATCGAGTGGTCGGCCGTCGCCGGGTCCAGCCGGGTGACCGACGGCGTGGACACCTTCGTCTTCGCCGGCGACGCCATCAGGGTGCAGACGGTCCGCTACACGCTGGAGAAGACGAGCTGACACCGCGCGGCACCGGCAGCTGACCTCGCCCTTCACGCCGGCGTCAGGCGGCCTCCGGGGCGGGGCATCCCACGACCGCCGCGACCGCCGGGCGGTGCTCGGTGACCGCCGGCGCGACCGGGGTGCGGTAGGCGGCGGACAGCCGCCGGTAGGGACGGCTGGCCAGGGCGAGCAGGGTGACGAGCAGTCCGATCAGGGCGGTCACCACGAACACCAGGGCGAGGCCGCGGTCGGAGCCGGTGCCGAACCAGCCGCCGATCGCGCGGGCGCCGGCGCCGTCGGTCATGGACGGGATGACGACGAACTGCGCGACCGGGCTGATGAGGAAGGCGGTCAGCGGGGACGCGGCCTGCTCCACGCTCTGCGCGAAGCCGAACACCCGGCCCTGCCGCTCGTAGGGGACCACCCGCTGCAGCACGGTCTGCTCGGATGCCTCCGCGAACGGCATGAGGAACAGGAAGACGGTCATCCCGACCGCCAGCAGCACGATCGAGGACCGCAGCGGGAAGACCGCCGTCGCCAGCCACAGCGCGACGTTGACCAGCAGCAGGGTGCGGACCGGGTTGCTGCCCAGCCCGAACCGGGCGACGGCCAGACCGCCGAGGATCATCGCCGCGCTCAGCGCCCCCCACAGCAGGCCCCACACCTGGACGGACACCAGGGACAGGCCGTACGCGTCCATCAGCGCCATGAAGGTCCCGCCGAGGAAGTTGTTGAAGCAGGAGAAGGCGATCAGCGCGACCAGGCCGGGGACGCCGCGGACCAGGCGCAGCGTCCCCCGGACGTCCACGCCGCGCCCGGGGTCCACGGCACCGCCCGCGGCGGTCGCCGGGACGGGGACGCGACGCTCCGGGATCCGCACCCGGGCCAGGTGGAGCAGCGAGCCGGTCAGGACGGCGACGGCGAGCAGCAGCACGTACCGCATGCCCCCGGCCGCCACCAGCAGGCCGCTGATGACCGAGGTGACCAGGAACGACACCCCCGACGTGGTGCCGACCAGCCCGTTGGCCCGGTCCCGCAGGCCCTCGGGCACGAGCAGGGTGACCAGGGTGGGCAGCGCGATCGTGCGCAGGTTGCCGGCGATGACGCCGAGCATGAGCAGCACCACGAAGACCCACAGCCGCGGACTCGACGGGTCGCGGAAAACCTCGGCCGGGGTGACCAGGTAGCCGGCCAGGCAGACCAGGTAGATCACCAGCGACGTCGCCGCCGACGCCTGCAGCACCCGCTGCTTCTGGTGGTGGTCGACGATGCTGCCGAACCAGATGCCGGTGGACGCCGTCGCCACCAGGAAGATGCCGGCGATGACCCCGGTGGCGAAGACCGAGCGGGTCTGCAGGTAGACCCAGAACGTCACCGCGAACCAGAGGGTGTAGTTCACGACGGAGACCAGCAGCGCGTTGACCAGCACGTGGGCGAACGTGCGCTGCGTGCCGCTGCGCAGGTCCAGCCGCGTGGCGTTCGAGCTCGTCGTCGTCGGGTCGTCCACGGCTCGCCGTCCTCTCCTGTCGGTCACCGGCCCCACGGACGAACCCGGCTGCAGTGTTGACCGGACGGCCGGCCGCAACTCATCGCCGAGCGAACGCAGGTGCCGGCCCGACCCGCGAGCCGGGCCGACCGTGCAGTTCCGCTCCCGGAGCGCCGATGCTCTCCGGCGAGACCGCCGGACGGGTGCCGGCGCCGGGACACGCAGCACGTGCCTGCGACCGCCACCCGCACGGCCAGCCCAGATGCGACGGGAAGTGACCACTCATGCCCGAGACCGCCAGCGAGGACCCGCGCGGGATCGTCGACCGCCTCGCGGCCCGGCTCCGGCCGGCCCCCACCGAGCTCCGCTACACCGGCCCGGCGCAACTGGCCGTGCTCGGCTGGACGGTGCTCATGGGCCTGTGCGTCGTGGCCCGCACGGCGAGCCCGGACCTGTGGCAGGCGGTGCCGGCCGGGGACGTCGTCCGCACCCACGTCAGCAACTTCGCCCTGTCCAGCATGCTGCTGCTCACGGCGGGCGGGCACGTGCTGCACGAGCGCAAGCCACGCCGGCAGCTGTGGGCGTGGGCTGCGGCGGTGGGCGTCGCCAACGTGGTCACCGAGTCGGCGGTGACCTTCCTCAACGTCCCCGACCTCGCCGACGCCACGGCCGGACTGCTCGGCGTCGCGGTCTCGCTGGTGGCACTGTTCGTCCTGGGCAGGGTCGGGTTGGTCCGGGCAGACGGCGGTGACCCCAGCCGGCAGCTCAGCCCGAGGTCCAGCCCGGATGCGGACGACATCCTGACCTGACGCCCGGCCTGGTGTCCCTGATCGGCCCACGCAAGGCCGCCTCGAGGGCGACCGGCCATGGGCGCCGCGGTCCGCTCCTCGGTCGGTGGCGCTCCCTGCGATGCTCCCGCGGCCGTCGTCAGGCGGACTGCAGCTGCCGGCGGACCTTCGGCCCGCCGGTCGTCATCTTCCAGAGCTTGGCCAGCTGCGCCGGGGCGTTCCTCGGGGTGGTCTCGGCCAGCCAGCCGTTGGGCAGTGAGAGCCGCACCACCTTGTGCCAGGCGGACGCGACCTGCTGGGGCAGCGGCGCGGTGTGGTACCGCAGCCCGTACTTGTCGAACAGGTCCTTGACCTTGGGGGCGATCTCGCCGTACCGGTTGCTCGGCAGGTCCGGGAACAGGTGGTGCTCGACCTGGTGCGAGAGGTTGCCGGTCATGACGTGCATGGCCTTGCTGCCGGAGATGTTGGCCGAGCCGAGCATCTGGCGCAGGTACCACTCGCCGCGGGTCTCCCCGTCGATGGACCTCTTCTCGAAGGTCTCCACGCCCTCGGGGAAGTGCCCGCACATGATCACCGAGTGCGACCACAGGTTGCGCACCACGTTGGCGGTGAAGTTGGCGGCCAGGGTGGGCAGGAACGACGGGCCGGACAGCAGCGGGTGGACGACGTAGTCCTTGGTCATCTGCTTGCCGATCTTCTTGAGCACCGCCTTGCCGCGGGCGCGGAACGCCGGGTCGTTGCGGCGCTCGGGGGTCGCCAGGTTCTTGCCCAGCTCCAGGTCGTACGCGGCGATGCCGTACTCGAAGAAGCAGGCGTTGACGAAGTTCCACACCGGCTGCAGCAGGTACATCGGCACCCAGCGCTGGTCCTCGTCGACGCGCATGATGCCGTAGCCGAGGTCGTTGTCCTTGCCGATCACGTTCGTGTACGTGTGGTGCAGCTCGTTGTGCGAGTGCTTCCACTGCTCGGCCGGGCTGGCCATGTCCCACTCCCACGTCGTGGAGTGGATCTTCGGGTCGCGCATCCAGTCCCACTGCCCGTGCAGGATGTTGTGCCCGATCTCCATGTTCTCCAAGATCTTGGCGATCGAGAGCCCCGCGGTGCCCAGCACCCAGGCCGGCGGGAACTTGGAGAGCAGCAGCACGGCGCG
Source organism: Modestobacter sp. I12A-02662 (assembly GCF_041028325.1). Lineage (NCBI taxonomy): Bacteria > Bacillati > Actinomycetota > Actinomycetes > Geodermatophilales > Geodermatophilaceae > Modestobacter > Modestobacter sp. I12A-02662. The sequence goes on from NZ_JABGDE010000016.1 coordinate 18,907, forward strand.
GCTGCCGAGCTCCAGCTTGCGCTGGACGTCGATGACCCGGCGGATGTAGTCGGCGTCGGCCTCACCACGGCTGTCCATGACGTCCTGGCGGATCGCGTCGAGCTCGAAGCCGATCGCCTCGATGTCCTCCGGGGTCAGGTGGGCGACCGGGTTGTCGGACTTCTTCTGCAGCACGGTCATGGACGGGCTCTCCTCGGGTCGAAGCGGGTCAGTGGTCGATGTCGCAGGCGCCGGCGGCGGCGCTGATGCAGGTCTGGACGAGGACGCCGTCCCCGGGCGCGGCGGTGGTGACCTCGCCGTTGCGCAGGTCGCGGACCGCCCCCTCGCGCAGCGGGAGGACGCAGCCGTAGCAGATGCCCATCCGGCAGCCGCTGGGCATGAGCAGCCCGGCGTCCTCCGCGGCGTCGAGGATCGGGGTGGCACCGTCGACGTCGAGGGTGCGGCCGGACCTGCCGAAGGTGACGGTCCCGCCCTCCCCGGTGACCAGCACGCGGGGCCGGAACCGCTCGGTGTGCAGCCGGTCGGCGATCCCCTCGCCCTCCCAGTGCCGCTCGAGGCTCTCCAGCAGCCCGACCGGGCCGCATGCCCAGGTGGTGCGCTCGGCGAGGTCGGGCACCAGCTCGGCAAGGGCAGCGCCGTCGAGCAGCCCCTGGGCCGCCGTGTGGCGCTCCACCAGGCGGATGCTGCCCGCGGCGGCCAGCGCCCGCAGCTCGGCGCCGAAGATGACGTCGTCGGCGGTGGGCGCCGAGTGCACGACGACGACGTCCATGCCGGACGTCGACCGGGCCTCGTGGACCTGGTTGCGCAGGATGCCCATCACCGGGGTGATGCCCGAGCCGGCGGTGACGAACAGCGCCTTGGCCGGCCGCTGCTCGGGGAGGACGAACTCGCCGGTGGCCTGGTCGAGCTGGACGACGGTGCCCGGCCGCGTCCGGTGCACGAGGTGGTTGCTGACCTTCCCGTCCGGGATGGCCTTGACCGTGATGGTGAAGCAGCCGTCGGGGCGGCCCAGGACCGAGGTGATCGAGTAGGCGCGCCACAGCCGGACGCCGTCGACGTCGATGCCGATGCGGACGTACTGGCCGGGGGCGTGCGGCCGCCAGTCGCGGCCCGGGCGGATGACGACCGTCGCGGCATCCCGCGTCTCGTGCTGCACCGCCTCGATCCGGCCGCGCAGCGCCGCGCCGGACCTCAGCGGGTCGAGCAGGTCCAGGTAGTCGGCCGGCAGCAGCGGGGTGGTGATCAGCTCGGCCACCTTGAGCACCCGGTCGCGCAGCGCGCTCAGGGCCGGGCGGCCCCGAGAGGGACGCGGGACGGTGGCGGTCATGCCCTTGAGTCTTCCCGACGCCGAGCGCAATCCACTGTGCTCACGACGTGAATCGGACGGTAGGTTCTGTTCCGAGCGAACAAGGAAGAGGTGATTACGGCGAGCGATCCGATCGTCTTCCCGCCCGCGGTGGTGGCTGCGATGCAGGCGCAGCTCCCCGCCGTCGCCGAGCGCACCGTGGCGACCATCGTGGTGGAGGTCCCCAGCTACGCCGACGCCTTCGGCGGCGAGATGGGCCAGGCGATCCGCCGGGCCGTGCAGCTGGCCCTCGGCGGGTTCCTGGAGCTGGCGTCGCGGCCCGGCGGCGCGGACCCCAGCCGGCCGATCGGCCCGGCGCTGGAGGGCGCGTACGCGCTGGGCCGCGGCGAGGCGCGCAGCGGGCGGGCGATGGACGCGCTGCTGGCCGCCTACCGGGTCGGCGCCCGGGTGGCGTGGCGCCACATGAGCGAGACGGCGGTGGCGGCGGGGCTGGAGGTCGGCGCCGTGGCCCGGTTCGCCGAGCTGGTGTTCGCCTACATCGACCAGCTGTCGGCCTCCAGCGTGGCCGGGCACACCGACGAGCTGGAGACCACCGGTCGGGCCCGCCGGCACCACCTGGAGCGGCTCGGCGCGCTGCTGCTGGCCGGGCGGCCGCCGCACGACCTCGTGGTCGCCGCGCAGCGGGCCGACTGGCCGCCGCCGCGGACGCTGACCGCCGTCGTCCTGCCGGAGGACCGGGCCCGCGGCGCCCGCGCGCTGCTGGACCCGCGCACCCTGCAGGTCTCCGACGACGCGCCCGGCCTTGACCCGGCGGCCGACCTGGCCGTGCTGCTGGTGCCCGACGCGGGCGAGCGGGCCCGGCCCACGCTGCTGCGCGCGCTGGAGGGCCGGTCGGCCGCCGTCGGCCCGCCCCGGCCGTGGGTGCAGGTGGCCGCGTCCTACGAGCGGGTGCTCCGGGCGATGCGCCTGGGGATGACCGCCCCTGCGCCGGCCCCGCTGGACACCGAGCAGCGGCTGGCCGACCTGGTCCTGCGGGCCGATCCCGACGCCCTGGCCGACCTGCGGGCCGCCGCGCTGGCCCCGCTCACCGAGCTCAGCCCCGGCGTGCAGGAGAAGCTGACCGCGACCCTGCGCGCGTGGCTGCTGCACCACGGACGGCGGGAGCAGATCGCGGCCGCGCTGTTCGTGCACCCGCAGACCGTCCGGTACCGGATGGGGCAGCTGCGCGACCTCTACGGGAACCGGCTGGACGACCCGCAGACCGTCCTCGCGCTGACCCTCGCGCTGGGCAGCCGCCCCGACCCCGGGGTGGCCGGCACCGTCGCGCGCCCAGCGGCGCCTCGCCGGAGCTGAGGCACCGCCGAGCGCGCGACGGTGGGGACGGGCTGCCGAGCCCCCCGACTCGTCAGCCCTGTCCTGGGTGGATCAGTTGCCGCTGGAGAAGGCGGCGTCGAACGCGGCCGCCGGCGGGTCGAACGCCAGCCGCCGGACGAACTCCAGCGCCTCGGGCGCACCGACCAGGCGGTCCATCCCGGCGTCCTCCCACTCCACCGAGATGGGGCCGGCGTAGCCGATCGTGTTCAGCATGCGGAAGCAGGCCTCCCACGGGACGTCGCCGTGCCCGGTGGAGACGAAGTCCCAGCCGCGCCGCGGGTCGGCCCACGGCAGGTGCGACCCCATCCGGCCGTTGCGGCCGTTGCCCACCTGACGCTTCGCGTCCTTGCAGTCGACGTGGTAGATCCGGTCCTTGAAGTCCCAGAGGAAGCCGACCGGGTCCAGGTCCTGCCAGACGAAGTGGCTCGGGTCCCAGTTCAGCCCGAACGCCTCCCGGTGCCCGATGGCCTCGAGGGTGCGCACCGTCGTCCAGTAGTCGTAGGCGATCTCCGACGGGTGCACCTCGTGCGCGAAGCGCACCCCCACCTCGTCGAAGACGTCCAGGATCGGGTTCCAGCGGGCGGCGAAGTCCGCGTAGCCGTCCTCGATCATCGACTCGGGCACCGGCGGGAACATCGCCACGGTCTTCCAGATCTTCGACCCGGTGAAGCCGACGACGACGTCCACGCCCAGCTTCGCCGCCGCGCGGGCGGTCAGCTTCATCTCCTCGGCCGCCCGCTGCCGGACGCCCTCGGGGTCCCCGTCGCCCCACACCCGCGGGTGGACCATGCCGCGGTGCCGCTCGTCGATCGGGTCGTCGCAGACGGCCTGGCCGTTGAGGTGGTTGGAGATGGCGTAGACCGCCAGGCCGTACTTCTCCAGCAGGGCCTTGCGGTCGGCGACGTAGGAGTCGTCGCCGGCGGCGCGCTCGACGTCCAGGTGGTCACCCCAGCAGGCGATCTCCAGGCCGTCGTACCCCCAGTCGGAGGCCAGCCGGCAGACCTCCTCGAACGGCAGGTCGGCCCACTGGCCGGTGAACAGGGTGACAGGGCGGGGCATGTCTCTCCTCTCGGAAGGGGTGGGGCGCGTCAGCGCACGCCGAACAGGTGCTCCATGGCGAGCTGGTCCAGGTGCTCGAAGTGCATGCCGCGCTTGGCGAGTTCGTCGGGGTCGTGCCGCTCGGCGCGCAGCGCGTCCAGCGACTCCCCCTCCCCCAGGGTCGGGAGGGCCAGCTGGTCGACCCGGGCGGCCGCCAGCGCCTCGACGACCTCCGGGTCGGCGCGGAAGGCCCGCACCTTCTCCCGCAGGATCAGGTAGTTCCGCATGCACGCCGCGGCGGTGCCCCAGACGTCCTCGGGGTCCTCGGTGCGCGCCGGCTTGTAGTCGAAGTGCACGTAGCTGTCGTAGCGCCGGCCGGTGCCGGCGCCCTCCAGTACGTCGACGGTCCAGAACGCCCCGCGCAGGTTGCCCGCGCCGAAGCGGAGGTCCTGGTCGTAGCGCGGGCCGTGCTGGCCGTTGAGGTCGATGTGGAAGAGCTTGCCGTGCCAGAGCGCCTGGGCGATGCCCTGGGCGTAGTTGAGCCCGGCCATCTCCTCGTGCCCGACCTCGGGGTTGAGGCCGACCCGGTCGGGCTCCTCCAGGTCGTTGATGAAGGCCAGCGCGTGCCCGATGGTGGGCAGCAGGATGTCGCCGCGGGGCTCGTTGGGCTTGGGCTCCAGCGCGAAGCGGATGTCGTAGCCCTTGTCCCGGACGTAGCCGCAGAGCAGGTCCATCGACTCCTTGTAGCGGTCCAGCGCCGCCGAGACGTCCTTGCTGGCCCCGGACTCGGCACCCTCGCGCCCGCCCCACAGCACGTAGGTCTTCGCACCCAGCTCGGCCGCCAGGTCGATGTTGCGCAGCACCTTGGCCAGCGCGTACCGGCGGACCTCGCGGTCGTTGGCGGTCAGGCCACCGTCCTTGAACACCGCGTGCCCGAAGAGGTTGGTCGTGGCCATCTCCACGCCCAGCCCGGTCTCGGCCAGCGCCGCGGTGAACCGGTCGAGGGTGGCCTGCCGGGTGGCGTCGTCGGGCACCAGGTCGTCGTCGTGGAAGGTGACGGCGGCCGCGCCGAGCTCGGCGAGCCGGTGCACCGCCTCCACCGGGTCCACCGGCTCGCGGACGGCGCCGCCGAAGACGTCGACCCCCTGCCAGCCGACGGTCCACAGCCCGAAGCTGAACTTGTCGTCCTTGGTCGGGGTGAAGCGCTCGCTCATGCGGGGATCTCCGTCCAGGTGGATCGGTCGGCGGCGCTGCGCTCGACGGCGTCCAGCACGCGCTGGACCTGGAGCCCGTCGGCGAAGGAGGGGGTGGGCTGCTCGCCGGCGGCGAGTGCCTCCACCAGGTCCACGACCTGGTGGGTGAAGCCGTGCTCGTAGCCGAGGCCGTGCCCGGCCGGCCACCATGCCTCGACGTAGGGGTGCTCCGGCTCGGTGACGATGATCCGCCGGAAGCCGGCGGTCGCGGCCGGCTCGGCGCCGTCGAAGAACTCCAGCACGTTCATGTCCTCGAAGTCGAAGGCCAGGCTGCCCGCCGAACCGTTGACCTCGATCCGGATCGCGTTCTTGCGGCCCAGGGCGAAGCGGGTGGCCTCGAAGGTGGCCAGGGCGCCGTCGGTGAAGCGGCCGAGGAACACCGCGGCGTCGTCCACCGTCACCTCGCCCATGCCCTCGCCGCCGACGCCGCCGAGCTTGCCACTGCTGGCCGGCAGCGGCCGCTTCTTGACGAAGGTCTCCACCAGGGCGCTGACCCCGGTGAGGGTCTCCCCGGTGATGAACTGGGTGAGGTCGACGATGTGCGCCCCGATGTCGCCGAGCGCGCCGGAGCCCGCCTTGTCCCGCTCCAGCCGCCACGACATGGGGGCGGCGGGGTCGGCGATCCAGTCCTGCAGGTACTGCGCGCGGACGTGCCGGACCTGCCCGATCCGGCCCTCGGCGACCAGCCGGCGGGCCAGCGCGATGGCCGGCACCCGCCGGTAGGTGAAGCCGACCATGGCCCGCACGCCGGCGCCGGCCGCGCGCTCGGCGGCCGCGGCCATTGCCTCGGCCTCGGCGACGGTGTTGGCCAGCGGCTTCTCGCAGAGCACGTGCTTGCCGGCCTCGAGCGCGGCGATGGCGATCTCGGCGTGGGTGTGGCCGGGGGTGCAGATGTCGACCAGGTCGACGTCGTCCCGCTCGAGGACCCGGCGCCAGTCGGTCTCGGTGCCCGCCCAGCCCAGCCGGTCGGCGGCGGCGGTCACCGCGGCGGCGTCCCGGCCGGCCAGCACGGTCAGCTCGGGATGGAGCGGGAGGTCGAAGAAGCGCGGCGCGGTCCGCCACGCGTGGGAGTGGGCGACGCCCATGAAGGCGTACCCGATCTGGCCGACACGCAGCGCCGGCCGGACTGCTGAGGACATGCTGGGCTCCAGGAAGAGGACCGGGGTCGCCGGTGACCTGGTCAGGTCACCGGCGACCCCGGTCGGCCGGTCAGGACTCGAACGCGGCGTCGATGTACTGGTCGACGTTGTCGGCGGTCACGACGGGGGCGTCGAGCACGGTCCGCCGCGGCACGCCCTGGGAGGCCAGGTCGGACAGGCTCTTGTCCTGGGCGATCAGCCGGGCGAGCTTCACGCCGTCCGCTGCCTGGGTGTGCGGGTAGATGACGGTGGCCTTCAGCACCGAGTCGTCGGCCTGGATGCTGCGCATCGCGTTCGCCGAGCCGGCGCCACCGACCATGATGAACTCGTCACGGCCGGCGTTGTTGATCGCGGCCAGGACGCCGACGCCCTGGTCGTCGTCGTGGTTCCACAGGGCGTCGATCTGCGGCGCGGCCTGCAGCAGGTTCGCCGCCGCCTCCTCGCCGCCCTCGACGGTGAAGTCCGCCGCCACCCGGTTGCTGACCGTGAGACCGCAGTCGGCCAGCGCGTCGGCGAAGCCCTGGCTGCGGTCCTGGGTCAGCGGCAGGGAGTCGATGCCGGCGATCTCGGCGACGATCGCGCCGGGCTGGCTGCCCAGCTGCGAGCAGACGTAGGTGCCGGCCGAGACGCCCATGCCGTAGTTGTCGCCCAGGATCGTGGCGCGGGCAGCGAACGGGCTGTCGAACTCGCGGTCGACGTTGATGACCGGGATGCCGGCCTCCATCGCCTCGAGCGCGACCGGGGTCAGCGCGGCGCCGTCGAAGGGCAGCAGCACGATCGCGTCGACGCCGTCGTTGATGAAGGTCTCGACCTGGCTGATCTGCGCGCTGACGTCGTTGGTGCCCTCGGCGACGATGAGCTCGACGTCCTCGTAGTTCTCCGCCTCGGCCCGGGCGGCCTCGGTGATGCCGGCCATCCAGCCGTGGTCGGCGGCGGGCGCCGAGAACCCGATGCGGACGGTGTCGCCCGGGTCGTCGTTGGCGCTGGCGGCGTTGTTGCTGCCGCCACCCCCGCCGCCGCTGCTGCTCTCGCTCTCGGGGGTGTTGCTGGTGCACCCGGTGACCAGGGCGGTGGCCCCGACCGCGCAGACGGCGGTGGTCATCAGGCGGCGAAAACGGCGCTGCCTCGTCGCAGACATGTGCTTCTCCTCGCGGATCGCCTCCCTGGCGCCGATGGCCAGGTCGTCGTGGTGGGCTGGTCGGGGTGGTGCGACAACGGACCAGCGGTCCGCTGGTGGTGCTGATCCCCGCGCGGCGGGCGGCGCCGCGCCGGGATCAGGTCGTGGGGCCGGCGGCTGCGCCGGGCGTGGGGGTGCCGGAGGGGCTGCCGGGGATGCTCGTGCCCGCCGCCTCCGGGGTGCCGCCGCGGAGCCCGCGCCGGCGGGGGTTGCGGTTGGCCACCCGCTGCTGCAGCAGGACGGCGAGGACGATGATCACGCCCTTCGCCACCGCCTGCGCGGAGCTGGACAGGTTGTTGAGCGTGAAGACGTTGCTCAGCGTGGTGAAGATCAGCACGCCGAGCACGGTGCCGACGATCGTGCCGCGGCCTCCGATGAGCAGCGTGCCGCCGATGACGACCGCGGCGATGGCGTCGAGCTCGTAGAGGGTGCCGTGGGTCGAGCTGCCGGTCGTCGTCCGGGCCATCAGCATGACCGCGGCGATGCCGCAGGCCACGCCGGAGAGGACGTAGAGGTACACGGTGTGGCGCTGGACCCGGATGCCGGCCAGGCGGGCGGCCTCGGCGTTGCCGCCGACGGCGAAGGTGTGCCGGCCGAACCTGGTCCGGTTGAGCAGCACCCAGCCGAGGACCGCCACCAGGGCGAAGATGATCACCAGGGTGGGGATGCCGAGCACGTCCCCGGAGAAGAACCGGATGAAGCTCTGGTCCTGCACGATCTGGGTGCGCCGGTTGGCGATGATCTCGGCGAGGCCGCGGGCGGCGGCGAGCATGGCGAGGGTGGCGATGAAGGCGACCAGCTTGCCGTAGGCGATGACCACGCCGTTGACCAGGCCGCAGGCGGCGCCGACCAGGATCGCGGTCCCGACCATGACGATCCAGTGGAAGTCGGCGGCCATCGCCTGGGTGGCCAGCGTGGTGGCCCAGATCGAGGAGAGGGCCACGATGGCCCCCACCGACAGGTCGATGCCGCCGCCGATGATGACGAAGGTCATGCCGACGCTCACCACGCCGATGACCGCGGCCAGTCGCAGGATGGTCAGCACGTTGTCCACGTCGGCGAACCGGTCGCCGGCGGTGACCAGCCCGGCGATGCACAGCAGCACCAGGGCGACCACCAGGCCGAGGTTGCGTCCCAGGGGACCGGCCATGAGCCCGCCACCGCCTCCCCGGTGCCGTCGCGTCGGAGTGCCGTCGGCCGTGCCGTCGGCCCGCGTCGTCGTCGCGGTGTCGCTCATGCCACGTCCCCTTCTCGTGCGGCTCCCGAGGTGGAGACCGCTCCCTGCATCACGAGGTCGAGCACCTTGTGCTCGTCGAGTTCGTCCGCCGGGGCACTGGTGACCACGGCGCCGTCGGCCACCACGAGGACGCGGTCGGCCAGGCCCAGCACCTCCGGGATCTCGCTGGACACGACCACGACGGCCACGCCGCGGTCGGCCAGCGCCCGGATCAGGGCGTAGATCTCCGATCGGGCGCCCACGTCGACACCACGGGTCGGCTCGTCCAGCAGCAGCACCCGGCAGTCGCGCAGCAGCCAGCGGGCGAGCACGACCTTCTGCTGGTTGCCGCCGGAGAGGGTGCGGACCTCGCGGTCGACGTCCGGCGGCCGGACGTCGAGGGCCCGCACCTGCTCGCGGGCCGCGGCCTTCTCCGGCCCGCCGGTGAGGAAGCCGCCCCGGGTGAACCGGGAGAGGCTGGAGATGCTGATGTTCTGGTAGACGGGGTCGCCGAGCAGCAGGCCCTGGCTCTTGCGCTCCTCGGGCGCCAGGCCGACCCCGGCGGACACGGCCGCCGCCACGTCGCCGGAGCGCAGCTTGCGGCCGCCCACCTTGACCGTGCCCGTGGTGGCCTTCCGGGCGCCGTAGATGGTCTCGAGGATCTCGGAGCGGCCGGAGCCGACCAGGCCGGCCAGGCCCACGACCTCGCCCGGCCGCACGTCGAACTCCACCCCGCTGAAGCTGCCGGCCAGGGAGAGGCCGGCCACCTCCAGCAGCGGCGCGGCCTCCTGCTCGGGCAGCGCGCGGCGGGGCGGGAAGACGTACTCGATCGTCCGGCCGGTCATCAGCGTGATGACCTCGCGGGTCGGGGTGTCCTGGACCGGCAGGCCGGTGGCGACCGTGCGGCCGTCCTTGAGGACGGTGATCCGGTCGCCGACCTGGCGGATCTCCTCCAGCCGGTGGGAGATGTAGACGACGGCCACGCCCTCGTCGGTGAGGTCGCGGATGACCTGGAAGAGGTGGTCCACCTCTTCGCTGTCCAGCACCGCGGAGGGCTCGTCCATCACGATCAGCCGGGCGTTCTGCGACAGGGCGCGCGCCATGCTGACCATCTGCTGCTGCGCCGCCGACAGCGAGCCGACCTCGGCGGTGGGCCGGATCTCCGGGTGCCCGAGCCGGGTGAGCAGCTCACCGGCCGCCTTGTTGGCCTGCGCGGGCCGGGTCAGGCCGAGCCGGCTGCGCTCCCGGCCGAGGAAGACGTTGTCCGCGACGGTGAGCCCGGAGACCAGGTCGAGCTCCTGGTAGATGGTCGCGATCCCGAGGGTCATGGCCGCCTGCGGGTCGCCGAGGGTGACCGGGGCGCCGTCCCAGGTGATGTGGCCGTCGTCGGGCTGGTGCGCGCCGGCGAGGACCTTGATCAGGGTGGACTTGCCCGCGCCGTTCTGGCCGAGCAGGCAGTGGACCTCCCCCGCGCGGACCTCCAGGTCCACACCGTCGAGGGCCCGGACGCCGGGGAACTGCTTCACGATCCCGTGCATCTCGAGCAGCGTCGGCGACGCGGCGGACTGCGCGCTCACGCAGCCGCTCCGCCGACGGGAGTCGAGGCTTCGGACACTGTGACCATCTCCTACTTATGCTCAGCACTGAACAGAAGTTCGTGAGGCCGGACACTATGTCCCGCGCCACAGCCGGTCAAGGGCCGTCCTGGACGGTTACAGAACCGCAACCTCCCATCGGGTGAGAGGTGGCCCTGCGCGACCGCCCCCCTCCCGGGAGCTCCCGGCGGGCGCGCGCCGGGGCCCGCCCCGTCAGGAACGGGACGGGCGGAGGGTGTCCATGATCAGCGGCCGGTCCGGGTGCCGGCCGGCGACGCGCCGGTGACCTGCTCGTCGGCACGGGCCAGCTGGTGCACGGAGTCCTCGTCGAGGAAGCCCTCGATCGCCATCAGCGCCGCGCCGAGCCGCCCGGAGAGGTCCGGCGCGTCGCTGACGGTGATGTCCAGCGCCCGCGCGGCCAGGGGCATGGAGCGGCCGTAGACCGCCTCGCGGATGCCGGCGAGCAGCGGCGCGCCGGCCTGGGCCACGCCACCGGTCATGACGATGCGGTGGGGGTTGAAGAAGTTGACCAGGCTGGCCAGGACCGTGCCGATGGTCCGGCCCGAGTTCCGGACCAGCTCGAGGACCGAGCCGTCGCCGCGCACCGCCAGCTCGACCAGCTCGCGCGTCGTGCTCACCGGCACCCCGGCCGCCCGGGCGTCGCGCAGCAGCGCGCCACCGCCGGCGATGGCCTCCAGGCAGTTCTCGTTGCCGCACCGGCAGATCACGGTCTGCCCGCCCGGCGGCGTCACGGAGATGTGCCCGATGTCCCCGGCGCTGCCCTGGGCGCCGCGGTAGACCCGGCCGTCGACGATGATCCCGCAGCCGATGCCCGTGCCGACCTTCACGACGAGCACGTCCTCGTCGGACCCGGCGATGCCCATCTCGCCCAGGGCCATGACGTTGACGTCGTTGTCGGCGTAGACCTGGCACTCGTACCGGCCGAACGCGCTGGGGATCGGGTAGTCGTGCCAGCCGGGCATGATCGGCGGGTGGAACGGCCGCCCGGTGGAGAACTCCACCGGGCCGGGCACGCCCACGCCCACGGCGCACACGTCGGCGGGGGTGAGCCCGGCCGCGGCCAGCGCCTCCTGTGCCAGCCGGTCGACCTCGGCGAGCACCACGTCGGGCCCTTCGCCGATGTCGATCGGATGGCCGATCGTCTCGATGATCTGCGCGGAGAGGTCGGTCACCGCGACGTCGACGCTGGTCACACCGAGGTCCACGGCCAGCACGCAGCCCGCCCGGCTGTTGAAGCGCAGCAGCGTGGGCGGCCGACCACCGGTGCTCCAGCCCCGGCCACCCTCCTCCAGCAGGTTGGCGGCGATCAGCTGGTCCACCCGCGCGCTCACCGTGTTGCGGGACGCGCCGGTGAGGGCCACCAGCTCCGCCCGGCTGCGGGCGCGGCCGGTGCGCACATGCCGCAGCAGTGCGCTGGCCGAAGCGGAGGGGTGCGCCACGCCGCAATAGTGGCACGCCGACCGGACCGGGCGGGACGGCTGGCACGTCACCCGACCGGGTACCGCGCGGCCGTGAGCATCGACGTCCGGCCGGGCACCGTGGCCCTCTGCACCGACGTGGTCTGCGCCTGGCCCACCGTGGCGCTGCACCGCTGCCACGCTGCCCGGTCACGACTCGGGCTCGACGACGACCTCCGGGTGGACCTGCGGCTCTTCTCCTGGAGGGCGTCAACCGCTTCGCCCTTCCCCGGCGCACGGTGGATGCGGAGATCCCGGTGGTCGGCCAGCTGGAGCCCGGCTCGGGATGAGCCCGTGGCAGGCCGAGGGACCAGCCAGGACGATGTCCAGGGCAGCCCGCACTTCTTCCTGGCCGACGGCAGCGACGTGCACGACCCCGGCATCGCCCTGCACCGGGACGAGCAGGACGGCTACCCGGTGGTCGACTCCGACGACCCCGGTGCCTCCGAGGACCTGGCGCGGCGGGCCGCCGGGGCGACGGCTGACCCCACCGACGACGGAGGCGTGCCCGGTGTCACCACCGGGTAGCGTGCCCCTGGGAGTGTCAGCCCGATCACCGCGGCTGGAACCGCGGTCCGCATGGGGAGGCGCCATGACGACACCGGATGCGCCCGTCCCGGACGACGGCCAGCGCCCCGACGCGGCGTCGCCGGAGCCGGGGGGCGCGCCCGGCGCGGAGCTGGGCATGTCGGAGGAGGCCGGGAGCACGTTCGAGCCCGAGGAGGACCCGGGACCCGACCAGGGTGGCCGTTCCTCCTGAGCCGGGCGCGCGCCGGCGCGGAGGCCTGCCGCCGCTGCGAGCAGGCCTGCCGCGAGCTGCTGGGTCCGCTCCGATGACTGTCAGGCTGGCCGGGTCGGTTCATCGGTGATGGGCTGATGGCCGGTAGCAGCGGGTGTGACCCTTCGCCTGACTGGCTCCGTGCCTTCGGCGCGACTCGTCCGCCTGCTGCTGCCGGCACCGGCCCGGCCGGAGACGTTGGCCTGGTGCTCGCCACGACGGCCCGGGGACGCACCCCGGAGCCGCTACGCGCCGCGCGGCACGTCGTCCGCGGCGACTGACCGGGGCCGGCCCGCCAGCCGGTCGAGCAGCGCGAACGTGCGCCGGGCCATGAGGTCCGCGCTCATCTCGCGCACCGCCCGCCGGCGCGCCCGGGCGCCCAGGTCCACAGCGTCGACGGGGTCGCGCAGCAGGCTGCCCAGCGCGGTGGCGAGGGCGGCGTCGTCCTCGGCGGGCACCACGAGCGCGTCCTCCCCCACCGCCGCCGCCACCCCGCCGACGTCGGTCGTCACGCACGGCAGGCCGGCCGCCATCGCCTCCAGCAGCACCAGCGGCAGCGCCTCCCGCCGGGAGGACAGGCAGAAGACGTCCAGCCCGGTCAGGAAGCCGGGCACGTCCTCGACGAACCCGCGGAAGGTGACGGGCAGGCCGGCTGCGGCGCGACGCAGCTCCCGCTCATCACGCCCGCTGCCTCCGATGACCACCTCGACGGGGGTCCCCTCGGCGACGAGCCGGGCAACGGCCCGGAGCAGCACGTCGATGCCCTTCTGCGCGGTCAGCCGGCCCAGCGCGCCCACCCGCGGTGGTACCCGGCCGGCCGGCCCGCTGGCGACCGCCGGGAGGTCGACACCGTTGGGGACGACCTGCACCCGGTCCGCCGGCACGCCCAGCTCCCCGGCCACCTGGTTCCGCCCGTCGGCCGACGGCGTGAGCACCAGGGCGAGGCGCGCGTACAGAGCGGCGAGCCGGCGGTGCGCCTCGCCGGTGCCGGCGTCCCCGGCCAGGTGCAGGACGGCGGCCGTCGGGGCCACCTGCAGGGCGGCGGCGACGGCTGCGGTGTTCGAGCCCGGGTCGACGAGGTTGACCACGACGACATCCGGACGGTGGGCGGCGACCGCGTCCCGCAGCTCGGGCGCGGCCTCCCGGTGGCGGGCCAGCGGGACGTCGGTCCGCGGCGCCCCGGGGACGGCGGCGGCGAACCGCGCGGCGACCGGCTCCGCGCAGACCAGGGACGCCGACCAGCCGTTCGCCGGCGCCCGGCGGAGCAGGTGCGTCAGGTACACCTCCGCGCCGCCCCACGCGTCGGAGTCCGCGACGAACGTGACCCTCATCGGCTCCCCTGGGCCAGGAGCTGGCGGGCCGCTGCCACGACGTCCCCGGTCCGCACCGAGGCCGCGCACCGGAAGTCGATCGGGCACACCAGGTGGGGGCACGGCGCGCAGGCGACGTCCGCGACGACCGCCCGGTGCCGGGCACCGCGGTGCGCCCAGCGGACCGGGTCCCCGGGCAGGAACACCGTCACGCTCCGCGCGCCCACGGCGGCGGCCAGGTGCGCCGAGCCGGTGTCGTTGCCGATGAGCACCGCGCTGTCCCGCAGCAACGCGGCCAGCCCGCCGAGGCTGGTCGCCCCGGTGAGGTCGGTGACCGGTGAGGTCATCCGCGCCGCCACCGCACCGGCGAGGTCCCGCTCCGCCGGGACGCCGCTGAGGACGACGTCCCAGCCGTCGGCGGCCAGCACGTCGCCGACCGCCGCGTACCGCTCCACCGGCCAGCGGCGGGTCGGGGAGGAGGCTCCCGGGTGCAGCACGACGTACCCGCCGGCGCCCAGCCCCGCGCGGGCGAGCGTGGCGGCGTGCTCGGCATCGTCGTCCGCGGTGATCGGGAAGCTCATCGCGGGTGACGGACCCGCCGGCAGGCCGAGGTGCTCGAACAGCCGCAGGTGCCGCTCCACCTCGTGCAGGTGCCGCGGATAGCGGAGGTGCAGTGACGCCCGGGCCGCCGGGGCCTCCCACCCGGTCGGCGCGAAGCCGCCCACGAGCGGCGCCCCGAGCGCCGCGGCGACCCGGTTGGCGGCGGGCCGGTCGCCGTAGACCTGCAGCGCGAGATCGAAACGCCGCGCGGCGGCCGCAGCGACGAAGGGCGCCCACCCGTCGGCGTCCGGGGCCCGTTCCGGGATCCCCTGGGCCCCGGGGAAGGCCAGGAGCTCGTCGACGGCGTCGCCCATCCGCTCGACCACCGGCGCCATCTCCGGCCAGGTGACGAGGCTGACCCGCAGGTCCGGCCGGTGCTCCCGGAGCCGGCGCAGGGCGGGCAGCGAGCACAGCAGGTCACCGAGCCCCACCCGCAACCGCACCAGCGCCACCCGCCGGACGGCGGGATCGGCGAGGGGAGCGGGCACCGGGCCATCCTGCCGCGCTCCCCGCCGGGGAGGACGTTCTGCTGTACTGCCGTTCCGCTGCGAGGAAGAGGTGCGCGCGTGCCACGCTGGGACCCCGCGGGAGTGCACGTGCTGCGGCTGTGCAGCGTCTTCGAGCCGGCGCACACCGCGACGTGGCCGGCGGGCGGGCTCGATCCCCGGGCCGCCCGGTTCGACCCGATCGGCGGCATGCAGAACCACACGGCCGCGCTGACCCGCGCCCTCGACGTCCAGGGGCACCGGCAGACGGTCCTCACCTCCCGGCTCGCCGCCGAACCGGGCACCCAGTCCCTCGGCCGGCGCGCCCGGGTCCGCCGGTCGGGACTGCCCCTGCGCCGGTTCCGCCAGCTGTGGGCGCTGGCGTCGCTGCCGTCCGTGCTCCGGCCCGGCGCACCGGTGGACGTCGTCCACGCCCACCAGGGCGAGGACCTCGCGACCCTCCTCCTGGCCCGGCTGGCCGCCCGCCGGCACCACTGCCCGCTCGTCGTCACCGTGCACTGCAGCGTCGGGCACACGCTCCGCGGGAACGCGCCGCGGGACCGGTTGCTGCGCTCCCTCGGCGGCCGTGTGGAACGCAGCACGCTGCGCCGGGCCGACGCGGTGGTCGTGCTCACCGCGCGCGCCGCGGCAGCCCTCCGGGACGACGGGGTCGACCCGGGCCGGGTGCACACGATCCCCTCCGGGTTCGAACCGTCGCTGTTCGAGACGGAACGGGACGACGTGTTCCCGGCCGCGGGCCGCCCCCGGATCGGCTACGTGGGCCGGCTCGCGCCGCAGAAGCGCGCCGACCTGCTGGTCCAGGCGTTCGGGCGGATGCGCGAGCCGGCCCACCTGGTCATCGTCGGCGACGGTCCCGAGCGGGCCCGGGTGGAACGGCTGGTGCAGCGCAGTCCAGCGGCCGAGCGGATCACCTCCCGGGGGTTCGTCGAGCACTCCGTCGTCCCCGGCGTGCTGGCGTCCCTGGACGTGCTGGTGCTGCCGTCGGCGTACGAGGAGATGGGCTCGGTGCTGGTCGAGGCGATGGTCGCCGGGCTGCCGGTGGTCGCCAGCGACGTCGGCGGGATCCCCGAGGTCGTGCGCGACGGCGAGACCGGCCTGCTGGTCCCGCCCGGCGACGTCGCGGCGCTGGCCGGCGCGCTGGACCGGCTGGTAGCCGACCCGGAGCTGCGCTCCCGGCTGGCCGCCGGGGCGCGGGCGCTGTCGCGCGACTACTCCTGGGCGTCCCTGGCCGCCCGGATCGCGGACGTGTACCGGCAGGTCCAGGACCGGGACGCCGTGCGCATCACCGCGGCATGAGGACGGCGCGGGTCGCCGCCCTCGTCCCGGTCCACGACCAGGCTGCGTTCCTGCCGCGGGCGCTGGACGGCCTGCTGGCCCAGTCGGTGACCGACTGGGAGGCAGTGGTCGTCGACGACGGGTCACCCGACCCCGACGCGGTCGCCGCGGCCGTGCGGGCGATGGCCGACGACCGTCTCCGCCTGGTGCGCTCGGCGGACAACCGCGGACTCGGGGCGACGCTGAACGCCGGGCTGGACGCGACGACCACGCCGGTGGTCGCGTACCTGCCCGCCGACGACGTCTGGTTCGCCGACCACCTGTCCCGGCTGCTCGGCTGCCTCGACGACCCGGGGGTCGTGCTCGCCCGGACCGGGCTGGCCGATCCGGCCGGGACCGCCTACGCGCAGCTCGTCCAGGTCGCGCACCGCCGCACCGTGCACCGGTGGACCGAGCGAGCCGAGCTGGAGAGCGACGACCTGGACCGGCTGTTCTGGTCCCGGCTCGCGGTCGTCGGCCGGACCGCCGGGACCGGGGTGGTGACGTGCGCCTGGACCCGGCACCCCGGGCAGCGGTCCCGGGCCATCCGCGAGTCCTCCGACGGCGGCCTCAACGTCTTCCGGAGCCGGTACCGGGTGGCCGGGCCGCTGCGGTTCGCCTCGACCGACAGCGGGGAGGTCGACGAGGTCGCCCGCTACGCCCGGTTCCGGGCGGCCCGGTACCCCACGACGCCGGACGGGCTCAACGTGCTGCTGGTCGGCGAGCTGGCGTTCAACCCGGAGCGGGTGCTCGCGCTTCGCGAGCGCGGCCACCGGCTGACCGGGCTGTGGTCCCCCGACGGGCTGGGCGACGCCACGGTGGGCCCGCTCCCCTTCGGGCACGTCCCGGACCTGGACCGGACCCGGTGGCGCGAGGCGGTGCGGGAGCTGGTTCCGGACGTCGTGTGGGCGCAGCTGAACTGGCGCGCCGTCCCCTTCGCGCACGCGGTGCGGGAAGCGTTCCCCGGCGTGCCGTTCGTGTGGCACTTCAAGGAGGCGCCGCAGCGCAGCACCGTCCGCGGCGAGTGGCCGCTGCTCGCCGACCTCGTCGTCCGGGCCGACGCCTGCCTGCTCGCCACCGACGAGGAGCGCGACTGGTTCGCCACCGCGCTGCGAGGCCGCGTGGACCCCGCCCGGCTCGGCGTGCTGGACGGCGACCTGCCCAAGCGCGAGTGGCTGGACGCCCCGCGGAGCCCGAAGCTGTCCGACACCGACGGGGAGCCGCACACCGTCGTCCTCGGCCGCCCGGCCGGGCTCGACGCCTCGTGGGTGGTCGGGCTGGCCCGGCGCGGGGTCCACACCCACCTGTACGGCCAGGTGCGCGCCCCGGGCCCGAAGGGCGCCTGGACGACCTGGCTGGACGAGGCGCTGTCCGCCGCACCCGGGTACGTGCACCTGCACCCGGCCGTGGGCCCGGAGGACTGGGTGCCGGAGCTGTCCCGGTACGACGCCGGCTGGCTGCACCGGTTCTCCAGTTCCAACGGCGGCGAGCTGCGGCGGGCCACCTGGGACGACCTCAACTCCCCCGCTCGGCTGCCGGTGCTGCTGGCCGCCGGCCTGCCCCTGCTGCAGCAGGCCAACCCCGGCTCGCTGGTCAGCGTCGAGCGGGTGCTGCGCGCCGAGGGCACCGGCCTGTTCTACCGGGATCCCGACGACGTGGCCGCGGTGCTGGCCGAGGAGCTCGCCGGGCGCCACGGCGCCGCCGCGGCGCTGGCGGTCCGGGAGCGGCACACCTTCGACGCGCACGCCGACCGCCTGGTCGACCTCTTCCGCTCCCTCACCCGCCAGCGGCCATAGGCGCGACTTCGGCCGCTCCCCGGGCGACCGTGGTGGCGACTTCGGCCGCTGGTCAGCGGGCGGCGGTGGCGTAGAGGTCCAGGAGGGCGGCGACGTGGCCGGCGGGGTCGTGCCGCTCGCGCACCCGCGCCCAGCCCGCCCGGCCGATCGCGGCGGCGTCCGCGGGGTCGTCCAGCAACCGGGTCAGCGCCGCGGCGAGGGCAGCCGGGTCCCCGGGCGGCGCGAGCAGGCCGGTGGCGCCGTCGTCCACCAGCTCCGGGATGCCGCCGACCGCGGAGGCCACCACCGGCACGCCCTGGGCGGCCGCCTCCAGCACGGCCATCGGGCAGTTCTCCCACCACAGCGCCGGCAGCACCGCGACCGCCGCGCCGCGCAGCAGCGCCGTGACCTCCGCCGCCGGTCGGGGCCCCAGCACGTCCACCGGCAGGTCCTGCGCGGCCACCCGCGCGCGGACCTGCCGCTCCATCCGCCCGGAGCCGGCGATCCGCAGCCGGACCCCGTCGGGCAGCCGGGCGGCGGTGTCCAGCAGCGTGCCGACCCCCTTCTCCGGGACCAGCCTGCTCGCGTAGAGCACGTACGGGGGTTCCTCCCGCGCCCGCCGCGGCTCATCGGCGGCGGGCACCGGGTTGGGCAGCACCCGTACCCGGTCGGCGGGCAGGCCGCCGGCGACGACCCGGTCCCGCAGGAAGGCGCTCGGGGCGACGAAGAGGTCGACCCGGTCGTAGACCCCGCGGGCCCGCGAGACGTAGGCGTCGGCGGCCGCCGCGACCGAGCGCCAGCGCGAGCCCTCCAGGCAGCGGTGCCGCACGACCTCGACGTAGTGCCCGGACAGGCAGCGCGTGCAGGGTGCCCCATCGGTGAAGAGCCGGTAGTTGGGGCAGACCGGCTTGTAGTCGTGCAGCGTCATCACCGTGGGCACGCCGCGTCGGCGCAGCGCGTCGAGCACCGAGGTCGTCAGCCGCTCGAACACGTGGTGGACGTGCGCGACGTCCGGCCGGACCTCGTCGACGACCCGGGCCAGCGCCCGGTAGGCGCGCGCCGACCAGGTGCCGGCCCAGGCCTCGCCGAACCGGGTGCGCGCGCCGCTGCCCGCGGCGACCGGCAGCCGGTCACGCACCGGGGTGGGCAGGGTGCGGTCCTCGGCCACCGCGAACGGGACCACCTCGTGACCTGCGCGGCGCAGCAGGTCCGCGGTGAGCGCGAGCACCGTCTCCGCGCCGCCCGGCCCGTCGGTCCAGTGGTTGCCGACCAGCAGGACGCGCACGTCAGCGGGGCCCGTCGAAGCGGAGCACCGCCTGCAGCGGCGGGCTGGGCAGCCGGCGGCCGGCCAGGTCGGCCAGCAGCGCCGGCCCGTCCTCGAACGGCAGGACGTCGGTGACCAGGTGCCGGCGGACGTCGTCCCCCCGCTCCCGCAGCAGGTCCAGGGTGACCGCGGCCAGCGCCGTCCGCGGCCAGGCGTCGGCCATGCCCCGCGGCACCCGGGAGATCTGCGCGCACACGACGCTGAGCCCGTTGTGGTGGAACTCCTCGCCGAGCCGGACCTGCTCGGCGCCGGCCTGGTAGAAGCCCAGGTCGACGACGACGCCCTGCGGGCGCAGCGCCTTGAGCGCGGTGGCCAGGGCGGCGTCGTGCCCGCGGCACTGGAGGACGACGTCGGCGCCGTGGTCCCCCGGCCCGTTGCGCCAGCGCTCCTTGACCGTGCGCCAGGCCTCGCCGGCGTCGTCCACCGTGTCCAGGCCCAGCGCCCCGGCGACCGCCCGGCGCTCGGCGGACGGCTCTGCCACCAGCACCTCGGCCGCGCCGTGCCGGACCGCCAGAAGCGCGGTGAGCAGCCCGATGACCCCGGCACCGGTCACCAGCACCCGCCGGCCGCGCACCCCGGCGTCCAGCGGCGCGCCCGGTCCGGCGAGCGTGGCCGCCGCGTGCAGCAGCCCGTTGACGCAGATGGGGCCCATCTGGGCCAGGTAGACGCCCAGCAGCGGGTCGAGGTCGTCGGGGACCGGGATGACCGGGCGCTGCGCCGGGTCGGCGCACCGGCCGGTGCGGTGCCCGTAGGCCATGGCGACCAGCTGACCCCCGGCCAGCTGGTCGGTCCGGCTCTCGGTGACCCGCCCGACCTCCATGTAGCCCAGCCCGAGCACCGGGTAGCCGGCCGGCGGACCGCCCGCGTCGAAGGAGCGCCGCTCGGCGTCCCAGCCGATCCGGTGGTGCGGGTCCGTGCCCCGGACCAGGGCCACCTCGGTGCCGGCGCTGACGCCGCTCCAGAGGGTGTGCACCCACGCCTGGCCCGGTCCCGGCTCCGGCTCGACGTCGTCGAGCATCGCCGGACGCCCGGGACCGGCGACCCCGATCGTGCGCACCGCGCGGTCGCTCATCGGGCCACCGCCGGAGCCGGGACGTCGACGACCCCGTTGCCCCCGGCGGCCGCCGCCACCGCGGTGACCAGCCGGTGGGTGCGCAGCGCCTCGGCGTAGGGGGCGCGGACGTCGTCCCCCTCGCCGCGGACGGCGGCCACGAACGCCCGGTCCTCCGCCTCGATCGGGTCGACCCGCCGGTGGACGGTGCGCTCGCCGTCCCGGTCGGAGACGACCAGCTCGTGCTCGGTGAGCCAGAGCCCCAGCCCGGGCGCGACCAGCTCCACCCCGATCCGGTAGCTGCGCGGCAGCAGGCAGCTGACGGAGAACGTCCCGACCGCGCCGGAGGCGAACCGCAGCGTGGCGGTGCTGACGTCGTGGATGTCGCCGGGGCCGTCCGGGGACCGGGATCCGACCGCGGACCCGCCGGTCGGCTCGCCGACCAGCACCCGGGCCACGTCGAACAGGTGGGTCGCCTGCTCGACGGTCTGCCCGCCCGACTGCTCCTGGCGGGCCCACCAGTCGACCCGGGGGGCCTTGTCCAGCCAGGCCGCGCGCAGGAGCCGCGCCGGGGTGCCGGCCAGCAGGTCGCGGGCCTGCTCGAGGGTGTCGAGGTAGCGCCAGTGGTAGCCCACGGCGGTCAGCAGCCCCGTCCGTTCGATCCGCATCGCGAGCCGCTCGGCGGTGGCCAGGTCGGCCGACAGCGGCTTCTCCACGAACAGCGGCAGCCCACGGTCGATCGCGGCCTCCTCCACCGCGCCGTGCCGGTGCGGCGGGACGCAGACGTAGAGCGCGTCGAGCTCCTCGCCGTCCAGCAGCTCCTCCCAGCCGGCGTACGCCCGGGCGCCGGCCCGGTCGGCGAGCCGGCGCGCCCGCTCCACCTGCGGATCGGCGATCCCGACGACGGCGACGCCGTCCTGGGCGGTCAGCGAGTCCAGGTGCCGACCGCCGATGAACCCGGCGCCGACCAGTCCGATGCGGGTGATCACGAGCCGCCGGGTTCCCCGCGCCGGCCGGTCGCAACCACCGGGTCAGCCGGCCGGCGGCGGCAGCCAGCGGCGCAGCCAGGCGATCGTCTGCTCGACCACCTGCTCGAGCGCGCCGGGCTCCGGGAAGAGATGGGTGGCGCCGGGCACCACGCTCACCTCGGACACGCCGGGCAGCCGGGCGGCCGAAGCCCGGTTGAGGGCGAGCACCTGCTCGTCGGCGCCGCCCACGAGCAGCAGGGCCGGCGCCCGCACCCGGGCCAGCGCCTCCCCGGCGAGGTCCGGCCGGCCGCCGCGGGAGACGACCGCGCGGACGACGTCCGGCCGGTCGGCGGCGGTGATGAGGGCGGCGGCGGCACCGGTGCTGGCGCCGAAGGCGGCCAGCGGCAGCCCGGCCGCCTCCTCGGCACCGAGCCAGTCGGCGGCGGCGGTCAGCCGCCCGGCCAGCAGCGGGATGTCGAAGCGGAGCTCCCGGGTGCGCTCGTCGATCCGTTCCTCGTCGGCGGTCAGCAGGTCCAGCAGGAGCGTTCCGAACCCGGCCTGCTGCAGGGCCGCGGCGACCCGCTGGTTGCGCGGGCTGTGCCGGCTGCTGCCGCTGCCGTGCGCGAAGAGCACCGTGCCCGCGGCCTGCCGCGGCACGGTGAGGTCACCGGTGAGCTCCACCGTTCCGGCGGGGAGCCGGACGGTGCGGTGGTCGGCCGGCATCGCGGATCACCTCCAGGCTGCCCGGTCCGTACCCCGGCGGGCGGTCGGTCAGCCCCGGACCGGGTAGGAGCCGGGGGTCCGCACGGGGGCAGCCGCCGCCAGGAGGTCCCGATGTCCGCGAGCACCGCGCCGTTCGCCGACCGGACCGAGGCAGGCCGCGCCCTGGCGGCAGCGCTCGCCGGGCACGCCGCCCCGGAGCTCGTCGTCCTCGGGCTCCCGCGGGGCGGGGTGGTGGTCGCCGCGGAGGTGGCCCGGGCCCTGGCCGGGACGCTGGACGTCGTCGTCGTCCGCAAGGTCGGCGTGCCCTGGCAGCCGGAGCTCGCGATGGGTGCCATCGCCGCGGTCGACGAGGAGATCGAGACGGTCCGCGACGAGCACGTCCTCGGGCGCCTGCAGCTCGGCGAGGACGCCTTCGACCGGGCGCGGGCGCGGGAGACCGCCGAGCTGCACCGCCGGGAGGCGGCGTACCGGCAGGGCCGGCCGCCCACCCGCCTGGCCGGGCGTCCGGTCGTCGTGGTCGACGACGGCCTGGCCACCGGGTCCACCATGCGCGCCGCGCTCGCTGCCGTCCGCCGGCAGGCACCGGCGCGGCTCACCGTGGCCGTGCCCGTGGCCGCGCCGACCGTGTGCGCGCGGATCGCCGCCGAGGTGGACGACGTCGTCTGCCTGTGGGCGCCGCCGGACCTCGTCGCGGTGGGCCAGGCGTACGACGACTTCCGGGCCACGACGGACGAGGAGGTCCGCGAGGCGCTCGCCGCGGCCACCGGTTGACTCCCCGGAGTCGGGTCGGGCCCGGTCCTGGAACGGCTCAGCAGCAGACCGACCACTGGTGACCGCAGACCCGGCAGACCAGCGCCGCCCACCAGTCACGGGGGTCGAACTCGCCGGGGCGGTCGTCGACCTGCCGTGCCGCACAGGAGGGGCACTGCGCCATCCTCGCGAGCGCGCTGGCCGACCGGGCTGCCGGGCGGAGCAGGACATCGGCCACGGAGACCTCCAGGGTCCGGCGGGGGCCCGCCCCCACCACTCGATGGCCGGAGGGTGCCGGTCGGGGCGCCCCGCTGCACGGTCGACACCGCGCTGGTCGCGGGACCGTCACGTGATCTCAACGGGGTCGCCCGGGAGCTGCAACGAGGGGCGGGCGGCGCCGCACCGTCAGGGGCGCCACTCGTCGCGGTAGTCCGGGTGGCCGGCGTAGGGCATCGCCAGGACGGCCAGGGTGAAGGCGGCCAGCTGGTGCGGTCCGCTGGGTGACAGCGGGAAGTCGGCCATGCCGCGGGGCCGGGTGCCGAGGAAGGCCAGGTCGGGCCGGGCGTCCCGGCAGGCCATCACGAGCTTCCGCTTCGCCGCGCACTCGGCGAGCACCCGGGCGGGGTCGTACCGGGCGACGAGCTCGGCGGCGCCGGCCAGTCCGCTCTCCTCGGGCACGTCCGCGGGGGTCCAGTCCCCGCGCCCGATCGCGCCCGCCGCGTCGGTGGCGATCCGCTTGTCCTCGGCGATCCGGGCGAGCAGGAACTGGTCCAGGTTCGGCTCGAGGCCTGACTCGACGTCCATGCCGGCCATCCTCCCGCCGCAGCCGCTCCCGCGTCTCGGGGACGATGGTCGGGTGCGGCGCGCCAGGACCATCCGGGAGACGGCACCAGAGGTCTCCTCGCCGGGTCAGCGACGGCGCTGGGTCCGCCCGCTGGTCGCAGCCGTCGCCGCCGGCGCCCTCCTCGTCGCCGCGGTCCTCGCCCGGCACCGGCTCGCAGAGTGGTGGGACACCCTCCTCGGGGTCCGCTGGCGGTGGCTGGCGCTGGCCGCCGTCGTCCAGCTCGCGTCCATGCAGTGCCTGGTGCTGCAGCAGCAGGTGCTGTTGCGGGTGGGCGGGGGCCGCGCCCCGCTGCCGGCCCTCACCTCGGCCGCCTACGTCGGCAACGCGCTGTCGGTCGGGGTGCCGGTGGCCGGCGCGGCCGCCGGCGCTGCCTACACCTACCGGCGGCTGCGCGACCTCGGCAACGGCCGGGCCCTGGTCGGCTGGGTGCTGACCGTCTCCGGGGTGGCGTCCACGGTGAGCCTGGCCGCGGTGCTCGCCGTCGGCTCGGCGGTCACCGGCTCGGTGGCCGGGGCGGTCGGCGCCTTCGTGGCCACCGCGGCCGCGGTGGTGCCGGTCGTGGTGCTGGTGCTCGCCCTCCGGCACGGGCGGACCCGCGACCTGCTGCTCCGCCTGCTGCACACGACGGTCCGGGTGCTCGCCCGGTGGGTGCCCGCCCTGCGCGGGGCGGAGGTGCGCAGCCGGGTCGACGGGCTGCTGGTGTCGCTGGGCTCCTTCCGGCTCGGCGTGGCGGGCGCGGCCGGGGCCGGCGGGTGGTCGCTGCTCAACTGGCTGCTGGACGCGGCGACCCTGGCGCTGGCGATCACGGCGGTGGGCGCCGCCGTCCCCTGGCAGGCGCTGCTGCTGGTGTGGGCGGCCGGGGCGCTGGCGTCGGCCAGCCGGGTCAGCCCCGCCGGGATCGGCGTGGTCGAGGCGGCGCTGGCCTCCGCGCTGGTGGCCGCAGGCCTGCCCGCCAGCTCGGCGGTGCCCGCCGCGGTGGTCTACCGGCTGGCCAGCCTCTGGCTGCTCGTGGGGATCGGGGCGCTGTTCCTCCTGGCGACGCCCCTCCGTCCTGCGGACGCGTCCGCCGCCGGCGACGGGGAACCCGCCGCCGGCAGCGGCCGCCCTCTACCGTCGGAGCACCCCGGCCCCGGGACCGGCGAGCCGGGCTCCTCCTGCTGAGCGGAGGTCCTCCATGGCTGGCCCGCTGCTCGCGACCAAGCTGCACGTCCCCCGCCGCCGGCCCGGCTGGGTGGCGCGCCGGCGGCTGGTCGAGCGCCTGGGCCGCAGCCGGGACGCGGCCCTGACCCTGCTCTCGGCCCCGGCCGGGTTCGGCAAGACGACCCTGCTCACCGACTGGCTGGCCACCGCCCCCGGGGGGCGGTCCACGGCGTGGCTGTCGCTGGACGCCCGGGACGACGACCCCGTGCTGTTCTGGACCTACCTCGTCACCGCGCTGGACGCCGCCGTGCCCGGGGTCGGCGCACGCGCGCTCGCGCTCCTGCAGTCGGCGGAGCCGCCGGTCGAGGCGGTCCTCGCCACGGTGCTCAACGACCTCGGCGCCGTTCCGGACGACGTCGTCCTCGTGCTCGACGACTTCCACGTCATCGAGGCCGCCCCGATCGAGGAGGGCATGACCTTCCTGCTCGAGCACCTGCCGCCGCGGCTGCACCTGGTCATCGCCACCCGCGCCGACCCGGCGCTGCCGCTGGCGCGGTGGCGGGTCCGCGGCGAGCTCGTCGAGCTCCGCGCCGCCGACCTGCGGTTCACCCCCGAGGAGGCCGCGGCCTACCTCGGCGAGGTGCTGGGACCGGTGCTGACGGCCGCCGACGTCGCCGCGCTGGAGGAGCGGACCGAGGGGTGGATCGCCGCGCTGCAGCTGGCGGCGCTGTCGCTGCAGGGCCGGGACGACGTCGCCGGCTTCATCGCGGGCTTCGCCGGGGACGACCGCTACGTCCTGGACTACCTGGCCGAGGAGGTGCTGCAGCGCCAGCCCGCGCCCGTCCGGGAGTTCCTGCTGCGGACCTCGGTGCTGGGCCGGCTCACCGGCCCGCTCTGCGACGCCGTCACCGGCCAGGACGGCGGCCGGGCCACGCTGGAGGCGCTGGACCGCGGCAACCTGTTCCTGGTCCCGCTCGACGACCGCCGCCGGTGGTACCGCTACCACCACCTGTTCGCCGACGTCCTGCAGGCGCACCTGCGCGACGAGCAGCCCGACGCCGTCCCCGCGCTGCACCGGCGCGCCGCCGACTGGTTCGAGCGGGCCGGCGACCGGGCCGAGGCGGTCTCCCACGCGCTGGCGGCGGGGGACGTCGCGCGGGCGGCGGACCTCGTGGAGCTCGCGCTCCCCGCGCTGCGCCGCAGCCGGCAGGAGGTCACGCTGTCCCGCTGGCTGGCGGCCCTGCCCGACGAGGTGGTCCGGGCCCGGCCGGTGCTGAGCGTCGGGTACGCCAGCGCGCTGATGGTGCGGGGCGAGGTCGCCGGGGTGGAGGCCCGCCTGCGGGACGCCGAGCGCTGGCTGGCGGCCGGCGGGGACCCAGAGATGGTCGTCGTGGACGAGGCGGCGTTCCGCGCCCTGCCGAGCGCGATCGCCGTGTACCGCGCCGGTCAGGCCCTCGTGCGCGAGGACGTGGCGGGCACCATGGCCCATGCCCGGCGGGCGCTCGAGCTCGCCGGGGAGGACGACGCGGTCGGGCGGGGAGCGGCGTCCGCGCTGCTGGCCCTGGCGTACTGGCGGACCGGGGACCTCGATGCGGCGCACCGCTGGTACGCCGCGGGAGCGGCGGAGCTGGAGCGTGCGGGGCACCTCTCCGACGTGCTCGGCTGCGCGATCGCCCTGGCCGACATCCGGCTCGCGCAGGGCCGGCTCTCCGACGCGGTGGACACCTACGAGCACGGCCTGCGGCTGTCGACGAGCGCGGGCGGGCCGGCGCTGCGCGGAGCGGCGGACATGCACGTCGGGCTGAGCGAGGTGCTCCGCGAGCGCGACGACCGGGCCGCCGCGCGGCGGCACCTGGAGACCAGCGCCGAGCTGGGCGAGCACGTCGGCCTGCCGCAGCACCGGTACCGGTCGCGGGTCGCGGCGGCCCGGCTCCGGCAGGCCGACGGGGACCTCGCGGGCGCCGTCGAGCTGCTGGAGGAGGCGGAACGCTGCTACGCCGGCGACTTCTTCCCCGACGTGCGGCCGGTCGCGGCGGTCCGGGCCCGGGTGGAGGTGGCCCGGGGGAACCTGGGGTGGGCGCTGGGCTGGGCGCGGCAGCGGGGGCTGTCCGTCGACGACGACCCCGGCTACCTGCGCGAGTTCGAGCACCTCACGCTCGTCCGGGTGCTGTTGGCCCGGCCCGACGCGGAACGCGACCTCGCGGGGGTGGCCCGGCTGCTGGACCGCCTCCTGCGCGCGGCCGAGGAGGGGCAGCGGACGGGCAGCGTGATCGAGGTGCTGGTGCTGCAGACGCTCCTCGCGCAGGCGCGCGGCGCCTCCCCCGCCGCGCCGGCCCCGCTGCGCCGCGCGCTGTCCCTGGCCGAGCCGGAGGGCTTCGTCCGGCTGTTCGCCGACGAGGGCCGCCCCCTGGCCGCGCTGCTGAGGTCGGTCGCCGACCGGGGCGACGTCCGCGCGCACGCCCGCCGGGTCCTGGCCGCCCTCGACGGCACCGGGTCCGTCCGGCCCGCCCGGCCCGGCCTGGTCGACCCGCTGAGCAGCCGGGAGCTGGACGTGCTGCGCCTGCTCGCCTCGGACCTGGACGGCCCCGGCATCGCCCGCGAGCTGTTCGTGTCCCTCAACACCGTGCGGACGCACACCAAGGCCGTCTACGCCAAGCTCGGCGTGAACAACCGCCGGGCGGCCGTCCGGCGGGCCGCGGAGCTCGGCCTGACCGCGCGCGACCCCGGCCACCGCTCTCCGCCCTCCGCCGTCCGCGACCGGTAGCCGCCCCGGGCGCGGCCCGGTTCACCACCCGGATCACCAGACGTGGTGATCCCCGCTCACCACCTCCGCTCCTAGCTTTCGGGCGTACCGGAGAACGACCGCCGCGGCGGCCGACGGCGGAGGAGCACCGATGAGCGAGCAGTACGAGATCCGCCTCACCGGGCACCTCGACCACCGCTGGGCCGCCTGGTTCGACGGGATGAGCCTCACCACCGAGAGCGACGGCACGACCGTCCTCACCGGCCCGGTGACCGACCAGGCCGCGCTGCACGGCCTGCTGCGACGGGTGCGCGACCTCGGCCTGCCGCTGGTCTCGGTCCTCCCGGTCACCCGCAGCCGACCCCTGATCCCCCGCCCCGACGCGACCCGTCCAGAGGAGACCGACATGACCAGCACCGCAGGAACGACCAGGGCGCCGATCGACCCGATGCGGAGGACCGCGTTCTGGGCGGGCGTGTTCTACCTGCTCACCTTCGCCGCCTCCATCCCCGCCCTCGTGCTCAGGAGCCCGGTGCTGTCCGACCCGGAGTGGGTCCTGGGCTCGGGGCCGGTCACCGCGGTGCTGATGTCCGGGCTCCTCGACGTGGTCACCGCCCTGACCGGCATCGCCACCGCCGTGGTGCTGTACCGGGTGTTGCGGCGGTACAGCGAGGGCGCGGCGCTGGGGTTCGTCACCACCCGGGTCATCGAGGGGGCGACGATCATGGTCGGCGTGATCGCCCTGTGCGCGGTCGTGACTCTGCGGCAGGAGGCGGCCGGCGCGGACGCCGCGGCGCTGGTGGTCGCCGGGCAGTCGCTCGTCGCCGTCCACGACTGGACGTTCGTGTTCGGCCCGGGCTTCATGCCGGCCTTCAACGCGCTGCTGCTGGGCTCGGTGCTGTACCGGTCCGGCCTGGTGCCCCGGGTCCTCCCGCTGATCGGGCTGGTCGGTGCGCCGCTGCTGCTGGCCTCCTCGACGGCGACGGTGTTCGGCCTCTGGGAGCAGGTGTCGCCCCTGGCGATGGGCCTGGCCCTGCCGATCGCGACCTGGGAGCTCTCCCTCGGCGTCTGGCTGGTGGTCAAGGGCTTCTCGGCCACCGCCGTCCCGGCCCCGGCCGCCGACCGCACCGTCTCCGTCTCCGTCTGACCGCAGGCTCCGACGGCCGGACCCCACCGGGGTCCGGCCGTCGTCGTGCGGGAGGCGATCGACCCGTGTCAGGTTGGCGACTGTCGCCGAACACGCGAGCCGCGGTTCGTGATCCACGGCACACGACCAGGGACGCCGACTGCCGATCTACTCCGCATGGCAACCCGGCTCGCAACGGTGCGGACCTCTCCGGACCCGCAGGTCACCGACGACGCCCCCTGGTGGCGCAGTGCCGTGGTCTACCAGGTCTACCTGCGCTCCTTCGCCGACGGCAACGGCGACGGCATCGGGGACCTGGCCGGCCTGCGCTCCCGGCTGCCGTACCTGTCCTGGCTGGGCGTCGACGCGCTGTGGATCAACCCGCACTACCCGTCCGGCGGCGCGGACGGCGGCTACGACATCACCGACTACCGGGCGGTCGACCCGGACTACGGCGACGTCGCCGACCTCGAGGCGCTGGTGGACGACGCCCGCCGGCTGGGGCTGCGGGTCGTGCTGGACGTCGTCCCCAACCACACCTCCGACCGCCACCCCTGGTTCCAGGCCGCGCTGGCCGATCCCGGCTCCCCCGAGGCCGCCCGCTACCACTTCGCCCCGCCGTCGGAGGAGCCGCCGAACAACTGGCAGTCGCTGTTCGGCGGCCCGGCGTGGTCCCGGGCCCCGGACGGCCGCTGGTACCTGCACCTGTTCGCCCCCGAGCAGCCCGACCTGAACTGGCGGGACCCCGCCGTCGCCGCCGACTTCGAGCGGACGCTGCGCTTCTGGCTGGACCGCGGGGTGAGCGGCTTCCGGGTGGACGTGGCCTACGGCCTGTTCAAGGACGCCGGGCTGCGGGACAACCCGGGCGCCTACGCCCCCACCCTGTTCGGCCACGGGCCGGAGCAGGCGATGACCTGGAACCAGCCCGAGGTGCACGACGTCTGGCGCCGCTGGCGGTCGATCTGCGACGAGTACCCCGGCACCATGCTGGTCGGCGAGGTCTGCCTGGCCGACCTGGAGCAGGTGGCGCTGTACTCGCGCCCGGACGAGATGCACCAGTCGTTCTCGTTCCGGCTGCTGAAGTCGCCGTGGTCGGCGGAGGCGTTCGCCGACGGCGTGCGGACGGCGCTGGACGCGTTCGGCGCGGTCGGCGCGCCCGTCTCCTGGGTGCTGGGCAACCACGACAAGGACCGGCAGGTCACCCGGTTCGGCGGGGGCGCGGTCGGCACCGCCCGGTCCCGCGCGGCCGCGCTGCTCGTCCTGGCCCTGCCCGGCTCGGCCTACCTGTACGCCGGCGACGAGCTCGGCCTGCCGCAGGCGGAGGTGCCGGACGAGGCGAAGCTCGACCCGATCTTCTTCCGCAGCGGCGGCGCCCGCTCCGGCCGGGACGGCTGCCGGGTGCCGATGCCGTGGAACGCCGACCGGGGGGTGGGCTTCTCCCCCGACGACGCGGCGAGCCCGTGGCTGCCGATCCCCGCCGACTGGGACCGGTACGCGGTCTCCCGCCAGGCGCGGGACGGCGGCTCGGTGCTCACCCTGTACCGGCGGGCGCTGGCCCTGCGCGACGCCCACCCGGCCCTCGGGTCCGGCGACGCGACCGTGAGCCGGCGCGGCGACGTGCTCACCGTGCGGTGCACCGCGGCGGACGGGTCCGCCGTCCGGTGCGTGGTCAACATGGGCTCGGGGACGGCGCTGGTGCGCACCCGCGGCACGGTGCTGCTGGCGTCGACGACCGGCGTGCGGCGGTCGGCCGGCAGCGTGGCACTGCCCGCGGACACCGCGATCTGGCTCGCGGAGGACTGAGCCCGGCCCGGGCTCAACCCGGGCTCAAGTCGGCTCTCAGTGGACTTCAAGCGCTCCCGTCCACCGTGTCGGTGACACCCCGACCCGAGGAGCCCACCATGACCCAGCAGCTGCCCCCGACCTACGCCCCGCCGGCCTACCCCGCGCCGACCCACCCCGCGCCGACCCACCCCGCGCCGGCCGCCTTCGCGCCGGCCCCGCCGCCCGGCCGCCGGCGCCGCACCGGCCTGATCGCCGCGGTCACCGGCGGCCTGGCCACCCTCGGCCTGGCCGGCGGCGCGCTCGTGCTGTTCGGCACGCCGATGCTGGACACCGCTGAGGTGGCCGACCGGATCGCGGCGGACACCCAGACCCAGATCGGCGTCCCGGCCACCGACGTGAGCTGTCCCGACGACGTCGAGATCGCAACCGGCACCGGGTTCTCCTGCACCGCCCGGATCGACGGCCAGCCGGTCACCTACAGCGTCCGGCAGACCGACGACGAGGGCACCGTGCAGTTCGAGCTGGACGACGAGATCGTGCTCGTGGGGAAGGTGGAGCAGGCCGTCGCCGAGCTGGTGGCCGCCGACTACGGCCTGACCGTGTCCACGGTCTGCGACAACGGCGAGCACCGGGTGCTGGTCCAGGACATGCCCACCTCGGTGCCGTGCACGGTGACCAACGTCGACGACCCCGCCGACACGCTGGACGTGACCGCCGACGTGGCGGCCGACGGCAGCGTCAGCTACACCGAGGCGTGACCGCCGCACGTTGACCCGGCGCCGCCCGGCGCCGGGTCAGCGCGGCGTCGTCCGGACCGGCCCGGCCACCGGGTCCCGCGGCCCGGGGACGGCCGTCCCGGACGCCGCCCCGATCGACGCCCGCAGGAAGGCCAGCACCGGCAGCTCGAGCGCCACCGGCGAGTCCAGCATCGGCCAGTGCCCGCTGTCCGCGAGCACCCGGACCTCGGCCCGCGGGAAGGTCTCCCGCTGCCGGTCCGCCCAGCGCACCGGGACGTAGGGGTCCCGCGCCCCCCAGACCACCAGCACCGGCCAGCGGTCCCCCGGCAGCCGGCGGTGCAGGTCGTCGGCGACCGCGGCCATGTCCGTGGCCCGGTACAGCCGGAGGACGGCGCGCCGGGCCGCGGGGTCGCGCGAGGCCCGGTGCATCCGTTCCAGCGCCTCCAGCGGCAGCCCCCGCGGGCTCCCCTGGCGCATGGCCAGCCGCAGGCCGCGGAGCGTGGTCGTGCGCAGGGACACCTCGCCCAGGCCGCTGGTGCGCCAGATCCGGGCCAGCGAGTGCCAGGGGTAGTCCCGAAGCACCCCCACGTTCACGAGCACCACGCTCGCGACGCGGTCCGGGTGGTCGGCGGCCCAGGTCAGGCCCCAGGGGCCACCGAAGTCGTGCAGCACCAGGTGCGCGCGCCGGACGGCGAGCCGGTCCAGCAGGGCGTCGAGGTGCCGCGCGTAGCCGTCCACGGTGTACACGAACCGGTCGGGCTTGTCCGACTCGCCGTAGCCGGGCATGTCCGGGGCGACGGCCCGGGCGAACGCGCCCACCCGGGACACCAGCCTGCGCCAGTCCTCCGCCGGGCCGGGGTTGCCGTGGACGAGCACCACCGCCTCCTCGGCCTCGGGTGGCCCCGCCTGCAGGTACGACGTGCGGACGCCGTCGACGTCCACCGCCGACCGGCCCACCGGGGCCAGCCGGTCGGTCCCGATGCCGGAGGTCACTGCACTCCCCTTCCGACTCCTGCCCCGACCGGGGTCTGCTCGGGTGGACGCGGCGGCGGCGGGGCGTCCACCCCGGCGCCGCCGCCGGCGCGGAGCACGGCGGCCAGCACGCGCGG
The DNA here is from genome assembly GCF_041028325.1 of Modestobacter sp. I12A-02662. NCBI lineage: Bacteria > Bacillati > Actinomycetota > Actinomycetes > Geodermatophilales > Geodermatophilaceae > Modestobacter > Modestobacter sp. I12A-02662. The sequence goes on from NZ_JABGDE010000016.1 coordinate 51,066, forward strand.
CCGGAACAGCGCGGTCGGCGGGTCGAGCATGCCGAGCACCCGGGCGTACGCCGTGGTGACGGTGGGATCGGTGGTGGCGGCGGCGGCCACGCGGTCCAGGTAGCGGTGCTGCGCCCGCAGCACCCGGGTCACCGGCATCCCGGTCGTCGTCGGGAAGCGCAGGTCCTCCCCGGTCGAGATCATCCAGGCGGCGGCGTCGGCACGGGCCTGCGCCCGCTGGAACCGGGCCGCCAGCCCGTCGCCCAGGTCCCCGGGGTGGTGCGTCGCCCGGTGGGCCCGGAGGCAGGCGTCGAGCGCCTCCGCGGCCATCCCGGCCACGCTCATGCCCTGCCCGTAGACCGGGTTGAAGGCGGCGACCGCGTCGCCGACCACGACGAACCCCTCGGGCCAGCGCGGCATCCGGTCGAAGCGCCACCGCCGGTTGGCCGTGCCGCGGTGCCCCCGGATGGGGGACGTCGGCTCGGCGCCGGTGACCGCCTCGGCGATCACCGGGGAGCGTAGGCGGCGGACGAACGCCCACCAGCCCTCCTCGTCCGTCGGCGGGTGCTCGCCGGCGGCGCCCATCAGCGAGACGATCCACTGCCCGTCCTCGACCGGGAACAGGTAGCCGGTGCGCGGGTTGGTGGGCGGGCCGGCGGTCAGCATCACCGCCGTCCAGTCCGCGTCGAAGCCGTCCGGGATGCGGAACAGCCGGGCGGCGTAGGCGACCTTCGGGTCGACCTGCTCGAGGACCGGCGCCGGGTACCCCAGCTCGGCCAGCCAAGCCGGGGCGCGCGACCCCCGGCCCGCGGCGTCGACCACCAGGTCGGCTGCCAGGTCCGTCGTGCCGCCGTCGTCGACCCGGCGCACGGTCACCCCGGTCACCGACCGGGCGTCCGGCGAGGTGGTCAGCGCCGCGGCCTCGGAGCCCTGCAGGACGGTCACCCCGGGGAGCTCGAGCACCCGGCGGCGCAGCACGGCCTCCATCAGCGGCCGGGTGGACGACACCACCTCCCAGGCCACCGGCCTCCGGTCCATCCAGCCGGCCGAGCCGAGCAGCAGCTGGTCCCGCGGGACCCGCACCGGCACGCCGCCGGCGGCTTCCAGTTCGGCGCTGAAGCCCGGGAGGAGGTCGTCGGCGACGGCGCGGCCGCGCGCCAGCAGCACGTGGAGCAGCCGGTCCTGCGGCACACCGCGGCGGTGCTCCGCACCGGCCGGCAGGACGTCGCGCTCCACGACGACGACCTGCTCGACGTGGTCGGCGAGGACCCGGGCGGCCAGCAGCCCGGCGACGCTGGCGCCGATCACCACGGCGCGCCCGGTCGAGGACGGTGTTCCGGCCATGGTCGCTCCTGCGGGGGAAGTCCGGTCAGGGGACGGGCACGTCCACCGTGTCCCCGCGGCGCGGGAGATCACAAGACCCCCGCGCACGCCACGCCAGGGGATCAGCGCAGCGCGGTCCAGGCGGCCGTCACCGCCGCGACGGACCGGTCGACGTCGTCCGCGGTCGTCGACCAGTTCGACACCGACACCCGCATCAGCCGCTGCCCGTGCCAGGTGGTGCCGCCCATCCAGCACTCGCCGGACCGCTGCACCGCCGCGACCACCGCGTCGGTGGCCGCGTCGTCGTCCCCGAAGCGGAGCAGGACCTGGTTGAGGACGACGTCGTTCGCGACGGTCACCCCGTCCAGCTCCGTCGCGCGGTCGGCGAACCGCCGGGCGAGGGCGCAGCACCGGTCGACCAGGTCGGTGACGCCGGTGCGGCCGAGCTCGCGCAGCGCCGCCCAGGTCGCGAAGCCGCGCGCCCGGCGGGAGGACTCGGGGACGAAGTCGGACGGCGCGCGCAGGCCCTCCTCGCCGTGCCCGGTGAGGTAGGCGGCGGTGAACGCCATGGCCGCGCGGTGGTCCTGCGGGTGGGCGCAGAAGGCGTAGCCGCTGTCGTAGGGCACGTTCAGCCACTTGTGCCCGTCGGTGGTCCAGGAGTCCGCGCCCTCGACGCCGGCGACCAGGTGCCGGGTGCGGGGGCTGGCCGCCGCCCACAGCCCGAAGGCGCCGTCGACGTGCACCCACGCGCCGCGCCGGTGGGCCAGCTCGACCGCGGTCGCGAGGTCGTCGCAGGCACCGGTGTTGACGTTCCCGGCCTGCAGGCAGACCACCGTCGGGCCGGGTGGCAGCGCGGCGAGCGTCCCGGCCAGGGCGTCCGGGTCGATCCGGCCCTGGGCGTCGGCGGGGACCGGCTGCACGGCGGCGGCACCGAGCCCGAGCAGCCGCAGCGAGCGGTCGATGGTCACGTGCCGCTCCTCGCCGGCGACCACGCGGATCCTGGGTGCGCCGGCGAGCCCGTCGCGTTCGACGTCCCAGCCGGCGTCGGCGAGCACCCGGTGCCGGGCGGCGGCCAGGCACACGGTGTTGGCACCCTGCGCCCCGGTCCCGAACCCGACCGACACGGTGGCCGGCAGGCCCAGCAGCTCGGCGAGCCAGCCGCCGGCGACGTCCTCGACGACCGCCGCTGCCGGTGAGGTCACCGGGTTGAACGCCGGCTGGTCCCAGCCGACGGCGAGCATGTCGGCCGCCGTCGCCGCGTCCAGCGCCCCGCCGACGACGAAGCCGAAGTAGCGCGGTCCGGTGGTCGCCACGAGTCCTGGCTCCACGGCCCGGCACAGCTCCTCGACCACGGCGACCGGCTCGGTGGGCTCGTCGCGCAGGGAGCCGAGCGCGGCCCGGACGGCGTCGGCCGCCGTCGGGGCGGGCACCACGGGCCGGTCGGCGACCGAAGCCCGGTGGTCAGCGGCCCGGGCCGCCGCGTCGGCGAGGAGCGCATGCAAGTCGGCCATCCCGGCATGCTCCCACCGGAGGACGTCGTGCCGGGCGTTCCTCAGACCGGGCGGTCGCCGGGCGCCGGGGCCGGCGCCGCGCGTTCGGCCTGCACCTGGATCTCGATGTTGGTGCGGTTCGCCACCGGGTCCCAGATCTCCTCCAGCGGCGCCAGCACCGACCCGCCGATGCCCCGCCGACGGGCTCGGCGGCCCAGCAGCGCGACGGCGACCGGGACGGGCCTCCGGTGTGGGGTGGCGGCCGTGCCGTCGGACGCGGCGCCGTGCTGGACGGCGCCCGGGCAACTCGTCACCATGGAGCATGGCCGATCGCCGACTGCATGTCGGGGGGCAGGACTTCGTCGTCCGATCGCGGCCCGACGAGCCGGGCGTCCACGACTTCACCTGGGTCAGCCATCCCCACGACCCGCAGTACGGGTTCAGCACGGCCCGCTCGGACGGGTCGGCCATGACGGAGCCGGAGATGCGTGCCGCCATCGCGGACTTCTTGTCCGACATCGATCCGGAGACGGGCTACCTCGCCGGCTGAGCAGGCGCGTGCCGCGCTCGGGACGCCGGCTACCGCCCGGGCAGGGACTGCTGGGCGGGGCTGCGCGCGCCCAACGGCCTTGCCTGCGCCGGGGGCCTCCCCCGGCGGGGCGCGGCGATCGCGGCTGCCGACACCAGGCACGCGGCCGTGACGAACGCGGCCGAGGTGCCCACGGCACCGGTGAGGACGCCCAGGAGCACCGCGCCGGCGGCCTGGCCGATGGTCAGCGCGACGAACAGCACGGCCGTGGCCTGCGCTCCCGCCTCCGGCGCCAGCCGGCTGCCCCAGGCGATGAGCACGCCGCTGACGGCCACGAAACCGCTGCCGAACAGCGCCAGCGCGGCCGCGGCGACGACGGCGCTCCCGGGCCGCCAGGCCAGCAGGGCGGTGCCCGCGGCGGTGACCCCGACCGAGGCCACCCAGGCGACGGGGAGGCCGGCGGTGCGCACCAGGCTGCCGCTCAGGCCGCCGAGCAGCGCGGCACCCCCGAACAGGCACCACAGCAGGGCGGTGACCTGGGCGGGCAGCCCGCTGGCGGTCATCACGTCCCGGCCGAACGTCCACACCCCGGCGGCCCCGGCTCCGGCGAGCAGCGCGGCGGCCAGCGCCGGGGCGAGGCGCCGCGGCCGGAACCCGGTGCCCGGCCGGTCCCCGTCGTCCGGAGACGAGCCCCAGCTCGTGGACCGGTCGGCCCACCAGGTCAGGAGCAGGGCGCTGCCGGCGAAGCCGAGCCACGCCGACCGCCACTCCGCCGGCCAGGCGAGCACCACCAGGCCGCCGAGCAGGACCCCTGCTCCGGTGCCGCTGTTCACCACCGCTTGGGAGCGCGGCTCGGTGGACGGCGGCACGGTGCCGGCCACCGCGGCCACCAGGGCCGGGCTCGCGGCACCTGCGCCGCTGCCGGCGACGAGCGCACCGATCGCCAGCACGGGCGTCGCCCAGGCACCGGCGACCACCAGCGAGCCCGCCGCGGCGCTGAGGCCGGCCACCCACAGCGCCGCCCGCGCCCGCCCACGGTCGACCAGCCGCAGCCCCACGACCGCCGCGACGCAGTAGGCGAGGTAGCTGCTCGCGGCGATGCCGCCGGCGACGCCGGAGGAGAGCCCGAGGTCCGCCCGGAACTGGGGCAGGTAGAGGCCGAACCCGTACCGGGTCAGCCCGTAGGTCACCGCGATGACCAGCAGCCCGCTGGCCACCAGGGTGCGCGGTGTCCGCCGGTGCGCGGTGTCGTCTGCCGGCTCGGAGTGAAACGATCGTTTCAGCATAACGATCGTTATGCTAGGCGCATGGGTGTTGACCGCGCGAGTCGACCGGCCCGGGAGCGCCTGCTCGATGCCGCCGGCGAGCTGTTCTACGAGTCCGGGATCGCCGCGACCGGGGTGGACGCCGTCCTGACCCGCGCCCGGGTGTCACCCGCGACCCTGTACGCCCACTTCGCCGGCAAGGACGGCCTGGTGGCGGCGTACCTGGAGCGCCGCTTCCGGCACTGGCGGGAGGTCTGGGACGAGGTGCTCGCCGAGCGGACCGACCCCCTGGACCGGCTGCTGTCGGTCTTCGACGCCGTCGTCCGGTACCGCGAGGTCGAGGGCAACCGGCGCGGCTGCGCGTTCCTCGCCGCGGCCACCGAGCTGCCGCCGGACCATCCCGGTCAGCAGTGGCTGGCCGCCGACTCCGACCTGCTGGCCGAACGCCTCCGCCAGCTGGCCGACGAGGCCGGTGTCGAGGACCCCGCCGAGGTCGCGGACGGCCTCCTCTCGTTCTACGACGGGGCGCTGGCGCGCATGGCGCGGCAGGCGGTCTCCCCCGGGCTGGACAACGGGAGCCCCGTGGACCGTGCGCGGCAGATGGCCGCGGAATGGCTGGCCGGCCGGATGCCTCAGGCCCGCCCGACCGGCTGAGCCGCCGTGGGCCTCAGCAGGGCCGGTGGGTCGGTGATCCCGTGGGAACGTCACCGCTCGGCCTCAGCGGAGTTCTCCGGCCGGCGCGACGATGATGCCGTCGGGGCGCCGGCGGACACGCTGCCGGCGCGTGGACCACGGCGCCGGACGAGAGGAGCGGACGGTGGAGGAGCAGCAGACCTGCGGCCGCGGCCTGGCCCAGAACGCGGCGGTGCCGGCCGCTCTCGCCGCGGCCGCTGCCGGCCTGGCGCAGAACCTCGAGGTCCACGTGCGCGCTCTCGACCCCGGCGAGGCCGCCGCGGCCGAGGAACAGGGTGTCTACCAGCGCGTGGCGCACCGGCTGCGCAGGGCCGCCGCCGAGCTGCAGGCCGCTGCCGCGGAGATGGCCTCGGCGGTCGACCTGCCGATGGGCGCACACGACATGGCCGCGATCACCACGACCGACGTCCTCGATGCCTTCCGGGACCACGTCGCGGCCGAGGACGACCTGCGTCGACTGCTCGAGGCGCGGCGCGTGGAGAACCAACTCATGCTCGCGGCGATCCGGGAGGAGGTCGGGGGCCCGGACGTCGGTGGGCGCCCAGCTCCCTGAGCGGCCACCTTCAGCGGCTGGCCGCCGTGAGGCGGCACCCGCCGCTCAGCGGCGCTACGGGTGCCTCGTGCCGGTCGTCAGCTCCCAGCGCCAGACGGCGCCGACGTCGGGGTCCGTGAGCTCGGCGGTGCGCCGGAAGCCCAGTCGCCGGAGGACCGCCGCCGAGGCGTTCTCCTCGGCCAGGGTGTGGGCACACACCAGCGTCACCCCCCGGGCGGTCGCGATGTCCAGCCAGCGGCGGGCGGCCTCGGTGGCGTGGCCCCGTCCGCGGTGGGACGGAGCGATGCTGTAGCCGATCTCCACGGATCCGTCGGTGGGTGGACCCTTGAAGCCGCCGAGACCGACGACCGTGGTCGTCGTGGGGTCGATGACCAGGTAACTGGACCAGTCGGGGTCCATCCCGTCCCGGAGCCCCTGGACGACCGCGGGGAGGGCCTCGGGGAACTCCAGGTAGCCGTCGGCCACCCGGTAGCCGAATCCCCGCGTGAAGGCGTCGCTGCCCTCGAGCAGTGCCTCGGCCCGGTCGCGCGTGAGCGGTTCGACGACGGTGTGCTGCGCTTCCATGGACTCATCCGGTTCCCGTGCCGACGCCGCGTGCGGTGAGACGCCGCCATCCTCGCCCAGCCGCACCACTTGTGGGGTCGTGCGGTGCGCCAGCTCGGGACGGGGGCGACAAGGGGACGGCGGCCGTCGCGTCTGGCCGCTCGGCCGATCGCGGCGGACGCCCTCGCGGGATGTCCGCCTGCCTGGCCGGGGTCTGCCGACACCGGCGTCCCTGAACTGCCTTCGCGGTCAGCCACAGCGGTGACCGCTGCGCGTAGCCACCGCCGGCGGCGTGCTCACTGTCCTCGAAGTCGAGATCGCGGTGACCAGCACCCTGCCAGCTCGCCGGTGTCCCACAGCGGCCCACCATGAGACAGGCCCCGCCACGGCTGAGCCCCTGTAGCGCATCGCGATCCCGCGCCACCCCTAAGCCTGCTCGGCGCCCCAGCGTGCGAGCGCGACGATCGCCGTGCGTAATGCAAGCCCGCGATCGGTGAGCGCGTAGGCCCGGGTGTTGTGCCGGAGCGGCAGACGGGTCAGTACGCCGGCCGCTTCGAGCTCGCGAAGGCGGGTCGCCAGCATGTTCGTGGGCACTCCGAGGTCGCGCTGCAGATCGCCGTAGCGCTGCGGCCCGTCGAGCAGCCGCTCCACGACCAGTAGGGCCCACCGGGCCCCGACGATGTCGAGGGCCGCGGCGAGGTCGCTCACGCGGTCGGATCGTCGTCCGGCTTCATCCAGAACGGCGAGTAGTGATAGCCGTCGAGGTCGTCGAACTGGCGCTGGTACATGAAGGGGTAGTCGTCGGTGTCACCGATCCGCCCGCCGGCGGCGCCGGCGCGCTCGGTGAGCTCGTCGACCGCCTCGCGGCTGCCCAGGTCGAACGAGACGGTGACCTTCGAGGGCGTGTGGGATCCGCCGACCAGCTCCTCGACGCCGCCGACGCTCGCGTACATCTCGCGGCTACCGAGCATGACGTACTGCTCGGGCGCGATCGCGAAGCACGACACGTTGTGATCGGACATCTCTGCGTTGAGGGTCCAGCCGAGGGCGGCGTAGAAGGCGGTTGCGCGCTCGACGCTCTCGACCGGGCAGGTGATGAACAGGCTCATGCGGCGACACTTGCAAAATGCAAGTGCGACGTCAAGTACCGGCCGCGCGCTCACGTTGGGCCGTGCTCACAGGGAGCTCTCGTTGGGGCCAGGTGAGTCTTGAACGGTGACGCGGCAGGAGGTCTGTGCCGATGTGGTCCCTCCTGGAACCGCTGATGCCGACGGTGACCGAGCGGTCGCGGCCGTGGACGGATCACCGGCTCGCTGCAGAAGCATGGAGTCGGTACCGCACCGGGGCGCCGTGGCGGGTCACGTTGGCGCGGTTCGGGAAGGGGAACTCGAGCTGGAACGGTTCACCGAAGCGGCGCCCCAGAGAACGCCTCACGTCCCCGTATCGATGTCCCTCAGGCCGCCCTCAGGGACGGTCGCCGCCGTGTGGTCCCACAGCGCGATCGGCGTGGTCAGGTTCGGGTGGCCGGGCCGGTCTCAGGCCGGGGACCGGAGCCAGGGATCCCGCAGGTCGAAGAAGTCCGTCGGCCCGACGGCCAGCTGCTCCATCTCCTCCATCGCGGCCCGCAGCTGCGGCGGGACCTCCTTGCGCTCGCCCTCGCGCGCGTCGGCCTCGGTGGTGAAGTACAGGACGACGGTGTGGCCGCCGTCCTCGTGGCCGATCGTCACGCTGCCGAGCACGTCCGGCCGGAACTCCGCCCACACGTCCGGGTCCTGGCTCATCAGCTCCGCGGCCCGGACCGGGTCGCTGGTCCGCCCCTGCATCACCTGCACGAAGCCGGCACGGTCGGGGTCGCCCTGCAGGTCCACCGTGACGTCGGTGCTGGACCGGACGGTGGTCACCGCCTCCAGGGACTGCTCCGCCTCGCTCCACCACCGCCGGTGCTCCGGGCGGTCGGCGGCCTTCTGGGCCGCCTCCTCGGACTCGAAGCGGACCACCGCCAGGACGCGACCGTCTTCGGTGACCCCGGCGGTGGTCCCCAGCCACCCCGTCGCACCCGGCGCCACCTCCTGGGCCCACCGGTCGAGCCCCGCCCGCACCGCGGCCGGGTCCGACGTCCTGCCCTGCACGACCTCGACGTACATCGCACGCCTCCTGTCGGGGATCGGTCCTCCCGCAGGCTAGGAACTGGGCGCCTCCGCGTGGAGGGGTCCGGGGACCGGCTCCGCCCCCTGCGGAGGTGTGTCACCGGACGTACCCGACCGGTGCCGCGCCGCCCCGTCGGCCGGGCCCGCCGGCGACGGGTCCCCGGAGCCACCGGAGCCACCGGAGCGGTTCTGCCACCGCTGCACCAGCGGGGGGACCAGCTCGGCTCCGGCGGTGCCGGTGGCCGCCCAGCCCAGCACGGCGAGCCAGGACAACGGGTCCAGCGGACGGCAGCCGAAGAACTGGCTGAGCCCGGGCACCTGCACGATCGCCGCCAGCACGGCCAGCGACCCGGCGGCGGTGGCCAGCACCATCGGGCTGCGCCGGCCCGCCCAGGCGGTCTGGCCCAGCTGGGTGGTGATCAGCGCCGCCAGGCCCATGGTGGAGGCCCGGCTGCGGGTGCCGGTCAGCCGTCCGGTCGCCCAGGCACCGGTCGCGCCGGCGGTGGTGGCGGCACCGCGGACCAGCACCAGCCGGCGCACCGCCGCCTGGAAACCGCGGTGCGGCCCGGCCCGCAGCACGTCCTCCAGCGGGTGGCCGGCCAGCGGCCCGTCGCCGCCGTCCGCCGTCGTGGTGCGAGGGGCCGCCACCGCGACGGCGAGCGCGGGGAACATGTCGGTGAGCAGGTTGACCAGCAGCAGCTGCCGGGTGCCCAGCGGCGCCCGCCCGCCGAGCGCGGTGCCCAGCACGGTGAACGCGACCTCGCCGGCGTTGCCGCCGACCAGGACGGCGACGGCGTCCAGGACCCGCGACCACATGGCCCGACCCTCGGCGATCGCGTCCACCAGCCGGGTGAGGTCCAGGTCGGTGATCACCAGGTCGGCGGCCGTGCGTGCGGCCGGTGACTCGGCCCCCGCGACCCCCACCCCGACGTCGGCCAGCCGGATCGCCGCGGCGTCGTTGACCCCGTCCCCGGTCATCGCCAGCGTCGCCCCGCCGCGCCGCAGCGCCCCGACCAGGAGCACCTTCTGCTCCGGGGAGAGCCGGGCGAAGACCGCCGTCTCGGCCACCATCCGGGCCCGCTCGGCCTCGGACGCGCGGGCCAGCTGGCTGCCGGTCACCACCCGGTCGGCGTTCGGGACGCCCGCCTCGGCGGCGATGGCGGCGGCGGTCTGCGGGTGGTCGCCGGTCGCGACCAGGACCCGCACGCCGGCCGCCCCCAGCTGCTCGATCGCGGTCATCGACGACGACCGCACCGTGTCGGCCAGCGCGACCAGCCCGCGCAGGGTGAGGTCGGTCGCGGCGTCGTCCAGGTCGTCGGGGCGGCCCTCCATGGGCCGGTCGGCGACCGCGAGCACCCGCAGCCCCTCCCCCGCGAGCTGCTTCACCCGCCCGCTGGCGTCCCCCGTGTCGCCGCACCGGCGCAGCACGACCTCGGGCGCTCCCTTGATCACGAGCCGGCCGTCCCGCAGCGCCGCGGACAGCCCGCGGCCGGCGGCGAACGGCAGCGCCGCGTCCGGCGGGGAGTCGGGCACCACCTCCCGGTCGGCCGCCGCCTCGAGCACCGCCCGGTCGGTCTCGTGCGCCTGGTCGTCACCGTTGCCGGCGCCGGCCGCGGCGAGCCGCAGCAGCTCCTCGTCCGTCAGCTCCCCGTCCAGCGGCACGAGCCGGACGACCCGCAGCCGGTTCTCCGTCAGCGTCCCGGTCTTGTCGAAGCACACGGTGTCCACCCGGCCGAGGGCCTCCAGCACCCGGGCGCTGCGCACCACCGCGCCCCGCCGGGACAGCCGCCGGGCGGCGGCCTGCTGGGCGACGGTGGCGACCAGCGGCAGGCCCTCGGGGACGGCGGCGACCGCCACGGCCACCCCGGAGCGGACCGCCTCCCGCAGCGGGCGGCCCCACAGCAGGCTGAGCACCGTCACCGCCGCGCCGCCGGACAGGGTCACCGGCAGCACCGACCGGGTCAGCTCGGCCAGCCGGGCCTGGACACCGGCCGGCGGCGCCGCGGCACCAGCCGCCCGCGCGGCGCGCCCGGCCTGGGTGGCCCCGCCGACGGCGACGACGACCGCGCGGCCGGTGCCGGCCACCACCGTCGTCCCGTCGAACAGCATGCAGGTGCGGTCGGCGACGTCGGCCCCGGGCGTGGCCGCCACCGACTTGACCACCGCCAGCGACTCCCCGGTGAGGCTGGACTCGTCGACCTCCAGGTCGTCGGCGGCCAGCAGCCGGGCGTCCGCGGTCAGCACGTCCCCGGACTGGACGGCGACCACGTCCCCCACCCGCAGCGCGCTGGAGGGCACCTCCTCGGTGCCGTCGTCGGTCTCCCGGCGGACCGGGACGTCCTGCTCGAGCAGCAGCGACTCCAGCGCCGTCTCCGCGCGCATCCGCTGCAGGCCGCTGAGCAGCGCGTTCCCCGCGGTGACGCTGCCGACGAGGATCGCGTCGGTGGACTCCCCGAGCACTGCGGTCGCCGCGGCGCCCGCCCCGAGGACAGGGGTGAGCGGGTCGGACAGCTCGGCGGCGACGGTCCGGGCGAACCGGACCGGGCCGCGGACGGCGGGCAGCGCCCCGGCCCGCCGGCGGGCGGCGGCCAGCGGACCGGCCGGCACGGGGTCGTCGGTGCGCAGGCCGGCGACCCGCCGCAGCACGTCGTCGGGGTCGAGCGCGTGCCACGGCGTGTGCACCGACGGCGGCGGTGCCGGGCGGCGGGCCACCCGGACCGCCGCCCAGGACCCGCCCAGCATGGTGAGCACCGTGGCCGACTTGCCCGGCGTCGTGGCCTTCCGCTGGCCGCCCCGCGCGCCGCCGACCGCGGCGAGCAGCCCACCGAGGACGTTGCCGGTCAGGCCCGTCTCCACCGACCGCCGGCTGACCGTGCGGGCCGCCGCGGTGGCCTGCACCAGGTGGCAGGCGTCGACCAGCCCCGGGCCGGTGAGCAGGTCCGCTCCCCAGGCCGGCCGGACGCCCGGTCGGGCCGGGGCGATCCCCACGTCAGCGGCCAGCAGGGCGGCGTCGTCCGCGGCGGACACGACGAGCACGCCGCGCCCCTCGGCCTGCAGCCGGCGGACCACCGCGGCCAGCGGCTCCTGCCCGGGATCGACCTGTTCAGCGGCCGAGGCGATCTCCCGGGTGCCCACGTGCGCGGTCAGGACCAGCCGGTGACCGGCCTCCGTGACGGCGGCGAGCAGCGCCTCGGCGTGCGGGTCGAGCTCGGCGGCGACGGTCACCGTGCCGACCTGCCGCTCCCCCTCGCAGAGCGCCCGGACCTGGCCGCCCGGGACGTCGGGGTGCTCGCCGGGCGGCTCCAGCCGGACGGACCCGTCGTCCGCCGCGGGAGCGTCGTCGCCCAGCAGCCCGGTGGCTGCCGTCCACACCCGGGCGTCGTCCCAGCCGTCGGCCCCCGCCGACGCCTCGGCCTCGATCACCACCGGCGGGCCGGTGCACAGCGCGGCGCTGTCGACCACGACGGCGTCCAGCCGGTCCAGCCGCCGGTATGCCGACCCGTCCAGCGGCAGCACCCCGCGGCGGCACATCAGCAGGTCCAGGACGGCGGCGAAGGAGCTGCGTCCGTTCAGCGCGGCCTTCGGGGACAGCCCCTTGATGAAGTCCGCCGAGCGGCCCGGCCGCCGGGTCAGCGCGAGGACGGCGAGGGACCCGGCGAGCGTGGTGGGACCCAGCCGGTTGCGGTACCGGTCCACCGGCCCCGGCGGCAACGACCCGGGGCGGGGGCCGGGCGGCTCCAGCGGCTGCTCGTCCTCGGCCGCCGCCGGACCGCACAGCTCCCGTTCCCGGCGGCCCCACACCTGCCGCCGCGCCCGCACCGCGAGCGCCTGCTGCAGCGACGCGGCCGCGTTGATCGCGGGCACCGTCGGGCTCTGGGTCAGCGCGTGCAGCAGCGCCCCGGTGGCGTCCAGGGCGAGCTCGGTGCCCAGCGGGCCGATCCGCCGGGACATCCGGTCCTTGAGCCACGTCTGGGAGTCGAGCAGGACGACGGCCACCGTGGCGTGCCGGGACAGCGCCGGCACCGGGAGGAACTTCGCCGCGACGGCGACCCCCATGGCCACGGTGTCGACCGCCGCCTCGGCGAGGGCCGCGATCATCGGCTCGAGGTCCGCCGGGTGGTCGCTGCGCGGGCCGTGCGCCGGGCCGCCGCGGACCCGCTCCACCGCGGTGACCACGCCGACGAGGTCCGCCGGGCGCACCCGGCGCTCGTCGAAGGCCACCATCACCCGGCCGACGACGTCGTTGACCGCGGCCCACTCCACCCCCTCGAGCCGCTCGAGCTGCCGGCGCAGGTTGCGCCGCGCGCCCGGCGTCGGCTCGGTGGCCAGCTCGACCTGGATCCGGTCGCGGTCGGCCCACACCCGGTGCGTGCGCCGGTCGGCCGGCGGCTCGACGAGCCCGTGCACCGCCGCGGCCAGGTCGCGGAGGTGCCCGCTGGGCACCGGGTCGGCCCCGGTGACCAGGGTGCCGACGCTGCGCACCCCGGCGACGGTGGCGACCCGGGCCAGGCCGAGGGTGCCGCCGAGGACGGCGCCGGTCAGGTCGGCCGCCGCCGCGCCGACCCGGGACGACCCGCCCGGCGGCACGCCCAGCAGGCCGGCCGCCCCGAGCACCGGGGCGGCCGCCAGCGCGGTGCCCGTCGCCGCCAGGGACGCGGTCGCGCCGAGCGCGCTGCGTGCTGCCCGCCGCAGCCCCAGCACGGACATCAGGAGCCGGACCCGGTGGGCGACGACGAGGTCATCCTGTCCTCCTCGGTGGTGCAGGTCACCATCCTGGCCCTCGCGGCCGCGGCCCGCACCACTTGCGGACAGCAGCGTCCGCAACCGGTAGACACGGACCATGTCCGACGCCGCTCCCGACCCCCGCCGACCGCAGCCCGCCGACACCGCGCACCTCCAGCAGCTGCGGGCGGCCACCGACCGGGCCGCCGCCACCGCCGAGCCGCTGACCTCGTCGCACGCCGGCGCCCCGGAGGAGCTGCTCGCCCGGGTGGAGCAGGCCGTGGAGGCGTCCGCGGAGGACCTGCGGGGGCTGAGCCACGACCTGCACGCCCACCCCGAGGAGGGCTACGAGGAGCACCGGTCGGCCCGCGCGGTCGCCGACCTGCTGGCCCGGCACGGCATCGAGGCGCAGGTGGGGGCGCACGGCCTGGAGACGGCGCTGCGCGCCACGACCGGCTCCGGCGACGGCCCCACCGTGGCGTTGCTCGCGGAGTACGACGCACTGCCGGGCATCGGCCACGGCTGCGGGCACAACATCATCTGCTCCTCGGCGGTGGGCGCCTTCCTCGGCCTGGCCGCCGTCCTCTCCGCCGGGGACGTCGGGGGGACTGCGGTGCTGCTCGGCACGCCCGCCGAGGAGGGCGGCGGCGGCAAGGAGCTGATGGCCCGGGACGGCGCCTTCGACGGCGTGGACGCGGTGGTGATGCTGCACCCGTTCAGCTACGACGCCGCGGTGCAGCCGTTCCTGGGCCGCCGCCAGCTGCGGATCACCTACACCGGGATCGCCGCGCACGCCTCGGCCCAGCCGTTCATGGGCCGCAACGCCCTCGACGCGGTGGTCGCCTGCTACTCGGGGGTCGCGATGCTGCGCCAGCACGTCCCCGACACCGACCGCGTGCACGGGATCATCACCGACGGCGGGCAGCGTCCCAACGTGGTGCCCGAGACCGCCGAGGCCCTCTACTACGTGCGCTCCGCGACGCCGGAGACGCTGGCCGACCTGTCCCGCCGGATGGAGGCGATCGCGGTGGCCGCCGCCGCGATGACCGGCTGCGGCTACGAGCTGCACTGGGACGAGATGCCCGCCTACCTGCCGATCCGGGCCAACCTCGAGCTCGCCGCCCGCTGGACCCGGCACCAGGCGCGACGCGGCCGCAGCGCGCTGCCCCCCGGCGTCACCCCGGCGTCGCTGGCCGGCTCCACCGACCTGGGCAACGTCAGCGTGCGCGTGCCGTCGATCCACCCCATGATCGCCATCGCCGACCCGGACACGTCGATGCACACCACCGGCTTCGCCACGGCCGCCGTGTCGCCGGCCGGTGACCGGGCGGTGCTGGACGGCGCGGTGGGCCTGGCGCTGACCGCGCTCGACGTGCTCGCCGACCCCGAGCTGCTCGCCGCCGTGCGCGCGGAGTTCGACGCGGAGGGCGGTGTGCTCGACCTGGAGGAGGTCCTGGGATGACCGAGGCGCCCGCGCCCACCCGCACCGACCGGGCGCCTCCAACTGGTTCTTCCACATCGCCGGCTCGCTGGTGCTCTCCGTCGTCCGCGGGCTGCTGATCACCGAGGTGCTGGAGCCGCGGCTGGAGCGGCTACGGGTGCCCCGGCAGCAGAGCGAGGACGCCGAGGAGGGACGCGGCGCGGTCGAGGACGTCACCGACCTGACCATCGACGACCGGGCCCGCCGGGGGATGCGGCTGGCCGACCTGCGGTGCGGGCCGGGCCGGGAGAGGGTGGCCCGACGGGTCCCGATGGAGTTCGGAGGGCGCATGGCGCGCGTGGCGGTGACCGGCAGCAGCGGCAAGCTCGGCCGGGTGGTGGTCGACCACCTGCTCGAGTCCGGATGGGACGTCGTCGCCCTGGACCGGGTGCCCTCGCCGCGGCGCGACGTGGTGTCCACCGTCGTCGACCTCACCGACTTCGGGCAGGCGGTCGAGGCGCTGAGCGGCATCGACGACCGGCACGACGGGGTGGACGCGCTGGTGCACCTGGCCGCGGTGCCGGCCCCGGGCCTGGTCCCGAACGCCGCGACGTTCGCCAACAACGTGACCGCCTCGTACAACGTGTACTCGGCGGCGTTGCGGGCCGGGGTCCGGACGATCGTCTGGGCGTCGAGCGAGACGGTGCTGGGGCTGCCCTTCGACGAGCCGCCGCCCTACCTGCCGGTCGACGAGGAGTACCCGCCCCGGCCGAACAGCACCTACTCGCTGGTCAAGACCCTGGAGGAGGAGCTGGCCCGGCAGCTGTGCCGCTGGCACCCGGACCTGTCGATGACCGGGCTGCGGTTCAGCAACGTGATGCTGCCCGAGGAGTACGCCGCGTTCCCCGGCTTCGACGCCGACCCGCAGCTGCGGAAGTGGAACCTGTGGAGCTACATCGACGCCCGGGACGGCGCGCAGGCCGTGCGCCGCGCCCTCGAGCGGCATGCCGTCGGCGCGGACGTCTTCATCATCGCCAACGCCGACACGGTGATGTCCCGCCCGAGCCGGGAGCTGGCGGTCGAGGTGTTCCCGGGCGTCCCCGTCACCCGGGAGGTCGGCGAGCACGAGACGCTGCTGTCGATCGACAAGGCCCGCCGGCTGCTCGGGTACGAGCCCGCGTACTCCTGGCGGGACGCCACCGGCTGACCGCAGGGCGGCCGGCGCGGTGGCGTCCCGGCCGGTCAGGCCGCCCGGCCGAGCCGGGCGAGCACCTGGGTGGCCCGGTCCGCCCCGGGCGGCGGGGTGGCCCCCGGGCGGCAGATGCCGTCCATGTACAGCCCCTCGCCGAAGCTGTCCGCCCCGGCCGCGACCCGGTCGAGCTCGGCGTCGGTGAGGACGGCGTCCTGGCCGGTGGCGCGGGCGACGTCCCACCGGTGCACGACCATGTCCCAGACGTAGAACTGCTCCAGGGTGGCGCCGATCGTGGTCGGGCCGAAGAAGCCCTCGTAGCCGCGCCCGGCGACCTCGTCGTCGGCGATCACCGCGGCCACCCGCTGGGCGTGCTGCCGCCAGGCACCGGCGGGGTCGGCGTCGAGGTCCGGCGCGGGACCGAGGTCCAGGCCGTGCCCGGTGAGCAGGTCGCGCTGGCTGTCGACCAGGTGCCGGACGACGTCCCGCGCCGTCCACCCCTCGCACGGCGACGGCCGGGACCAGGCATCGGCGGGAACGGCGTCGAGGACGGCGGACAGGGGCCGGGAGGCTGCCTCGTAGGAGGTGGCAGTGGGGTTCGACATGCCCGCAGCCTGGCCGGATGCGGCACGCTGCGTCTTGATGAAACCCGACAGCGAGCCGCGGCAGCGACTGGACCCGGTCGAGCGCGCCCACCTCAAGGAGCCCGGGGACGCCTCGCACGCGATGTACCGGTACGAGCCGACGCCCGACCTGGCCGGGCTGGTGCGCCGGTTCTGGATCCCGGTGTGGTCGGTGCCGCCCGGGCAGGAGTCCGTGCAGCGGGTGCTCCAGTACCCCGTCTGCCTGCCGGTGGTGGCCTCCGGCTACGCCCGTTTCTACGGCGTCCAGACCGGGCTGTCGACGACCACGCTGACCGGCGACGGCTGGGCGGTCGGGGTGATGTGCACGCCGGCCGCCGGCGCCCTGCTGGCCGGCGCCCCGGTGGCGCGCTACACCGACCGGCACGTCAACCTCGCCGAGGTGCTCGGCGACGCCGCCGACGTGCTGGTGGGCCGGGTGCGGACGGCGATGGCCGGCGACCCGCACGCCCCGGGCGCGCACGAGGCGGCGATGGCCGCCTTCGACGCGGCCCTGCGCCCCTTCCTCCCGGTCGACCCCGAGGGCGAGCTCGTCGACCGGGTGGTGGCCTTCGTCGAGGAGGACTCCGAGGTGACCCGGGTCGGGCAGGTCTGCGACGCCTTCGGGCTCTCCGAGCGCGCCCTGCAGCGGCTGGTGCACCGCCGGCTGGGCCTCACCCCCAAGTGGCTGATCCAGCGCCGCCGGCTGCAGGAGGCAGCGGAGCGGCTGCGCACCGACGGGGCCGCGCTCGCGGAGACCGCCGCGGTGCTCGGCTACGCCGACCAGGCGCACTTCGTCCGGGACTTCTCCCGGGTCACCGCGATGACGCCGGGCCGGTTCGCCGCCCGCCACCGCGCCCCCGTGGCGCGGGAGCGGGTGGCGGTGGGGGGCCGGGACCAGGACGATGCGGGCACCGCGGAGGACGGGCGGACGGGGAGGGCCGGATGAACCTGGAGAAGGTGGTCTTCGGGTTCTTCGTCCTGCTCGCAGCCACGCTGAACTTCGGCTTCTTCATCGGGGACATCGACGACCCGGTGCTGCACAACCCGTACGAGCTGTTCGCCGCGGTCGTCGTCAACCTGATCGCCACCGTGCTCAAGTTCGGCGACCGCACGCAGATCGGCGCGGTGCACCTGGCCACCAGCCTGGTCGCGGACCTGCAGCTGATCGGCGCGGCGCTGATGTACGGCTACGCCGTGTACGTCTCCTCCGCCGGCATGACCGCGGGCTGGACGGCGAGCGTCGTCTCCCTCTCCGGGGGCGCGCTGCTGGCCAACCTGGTCTCGGTCGTGCTGCTGGTCGTGGAGACGGTGTCCTTCCACCGGAGGTGAGCCACCTGTGAGGACCCCACCTGCGGTCGCCGTCGGTCAGGCCGGGCGGGACGACCGCTGGCACCGCCGGGCGGCCCGCCGGGTCGCGGCCAGCTCCGCCGCCCAGGCGTCAGCGGCGATCTTCCTGGTGATGCGGCGCATGCGCGCGCCGCTGATCGTGCTGATCGGGATCTTCGCGATCAGCGTCCTGGGGCTGACGCTCATCCCGGGGCAGGACGGCGAGGGCCGGCCGTGGCGGATGGGGTTCTTCGACGCCTTCTACATCATGAGCTACACCGCCTCCACGATCGGCTTCGGGGAGATCCCCCACCCGTTCACCTACAACCAGCGGATGTGGGTGACGATCTCGATCTACCTGACCGTGGTCGGCTGGGCCTACGCGATCGGCTCGCTGCTGTCCCTGCTCCAGGACCGGGCGTTCCGCCAGGCGCTGGCCCTGCAGCACTTCACCCGCAAGGTCGCCCGGCTGCGGGAGCCGTTCGTGCTCATCGCCGGCTACGGCCGGACCGGGGAGCTGCTCGGGCACTCGCTCGACGCGCTGGGCCGCCAGTTCGTCGTCCTGGACCGGGACCCGGAGCGGATCGACGCCCTCGAGCTGGACTCGTACCACGCCGACGTGCCCGGCCTGCCCGCGGACGCCCGGGACCCCGGGCACCTCGCCGTAGCCGGGCTGGACCACCCGGCGTGCGAGGCGGTCGTCGCGCTCACCAACGACGAGGAGGCCAACCTCGCGGTGGTCATGGCCGCCGCGCTGCTGCGCCCCGAGCTGCCGGTCATCGCCCGGGTCACGTCCCGCGCGCTGGAGGAGCGGATGCGGGCGTTCGGCGGCCCGAGCACGGTGAACCCGTTCGACCGCTTCGGCGACCACCTGGGGCTGGCGTTGCGGGCCCCGGCCTCCTACCAGCTGCTGACCTGGCTGGAGAGCGGGCCCGGAGCCGAGCTCCCGGCGCGCGGCTCGCCCCCGCGGACCGGGCACTGGATCGTCTGCGGGTACGGGCGGCTGGGGCGGGAGCTGACCGCCGACCTCCGCGCCGAGGGGCTGGAGGTGACCGTCGTCGAGCCGCGGGCCGCCGGCGACGAGGACGACGACCTCGTCGTGGGCGACCCCGCGGAGCCGGACGTGCTGCGGCAGGTCGACCTGGTCCGGTCCGTCGGCTTCGTGGCCGGCACCGACAACGACACCACCAACCTCTCACTGGTCGCCGCGGCGCGGCGGGGCAACCCGTCGCTGTTCATCGGCGCCCGGCAGAACCAGGCCGCCAACGCGCCGCTGTTCGCCGCCATGGAGGTCGACGCCCTGCTCGTGCCGTCCGAGGTGATCGCGCACGAGGTGTACGCGCAGCTGGCCACCCCGCTGCTGTGGCGGTTCCTGCGCGAGATGCCGGCCCGGGGCGACGCCTGGGCCGCCGAGGTGATCGACCGGCTGACCGCCCTCTGCGGCGAACGCCTGGAGGCGCTGTGGAAGGTCCGGCTCTCCCCGGAGGACGCACCGGCCCTCCCGGGCTGGCTCGCCTCCGGCCGGGCGACCCTCGGGGACCTGATGCGCAACCCGGAGGACCGGGAGCAGCCGCTGCACGCGGTGGTGCTGCTGGTGCTGCGCGGCCACGAGGCCACCGTCGCCCCGGAGCCCGACTTCGTGCTCGCGGTCGGCGACGAGCTGCTGCTGGCCGGCTGGGGCGCGGCCCGCCGGGCCCTGGAGATCGTGCTGGAGGTGGACGCCGTCCGGGAGTACGTCGTCACCGGCCGCCGGGTGCCCTCCAGCTGGATCTGGCGCCGGCTCTCCCCAGCCGGGAGGACCGCCGGGACGACCGAGGGGCGGACCGCCGAGCCCGCCGACCGCTGAGCCCGCGACCGGCGCTCAGCGGGCCGCGGGGAGCACCGCGCCCGGGTTCATCAGGCCGGCCGGGTCGAGCAGCTGCTTGAGCCCGCGCATCAGCTCGATGTCCAGCGGGTCCTTGTAGTCGGCGATCAGGCCGGCCTTGGCCCGGCCGAGGCCGTGCTCGGCGCTGATGCTGCCGCCGAAGGACGCGGTGGAGTCGTGGACGACCCGGCTCAGCTCCGCGCCGCGGGCCCGGAACACGTCGTCGTCGGCGCCCACCGGCTTGCTGAGGTTGTAGTGCAGGTTGCCGTCACCGACGTGCCCGTAGGAGACGATCCGCACCCCCGGCAGGGCTACCTGCAGCGCCCGGTCGGTCTGCGCCACGAAGGCCGGGATGCTGCTGATCGGCACCGTGACGTCGTGCTTGAGGCTGGGGCCCTCGGGCTGCTGCGCCTCCGAGATGCCCTCCCGCAGCGCCCACAGGGCGGCCACCTGCCCCGACCCGGACCCGACGACGGCGTCGGTCACCAGCTCCCGGTCGAACGCGGCACCGAGCGCCGCCTCCAGCACCTCGTCCAGCGGCGCCTTCGGCAGGGTGTCGGAGAGCTCGACCAGCGCGTACCAGGGGTGCGGCCCGCCCAGCGGGTCCCGGACCCCGGACGTGTGCGCCAGGACCAGCTCCAGGCTCTGCCGGGACATCACCTCGAACGCGGTGAGCCGGTCACCGGCCAGCTCGCGCACCACGCCGATGAGGTCGACGGCGGCCTGCGGACCGGGCAGCCCCACCCACGCGGTGGCCCGGGTGCGCACCGCCGGGAACAGCTTCAGGACGGCGGCGGTGATGATCCCGAGGGTGCCCTCCGAGCCCAGGAACAGCTGCTTGAGGTCGTAGCCGGTGTTGTCCTTGCGCAACCCGCGCAGCCCGGACCAGGTCCGGCCGTCCGGCAGCACCACCTCCAGGCCCAGGGTGAGGTCGCGCATCGTGCCGTAGCGGAGGACGGCGGTGCCGCCGGCGTTGGTGGCCAGGTTCCCGCCGATCGTGCAGCTGCCCTCCGAGCCCAGCGACAGGGGGAACAGCAGGCCCTCCGCCGCGGCGGCCTCCTGCACGGCGCGGAGCACGACGCCGGCCTCGACGGTGATGGTCTGGTCGGCCGGGTCGAGGTCCCGGACCCGGCGCAGGCGGGTCAGCGACAGGACCACCTGCCGCCCGGACGCGTCGGGGACCGACCCGCCGCACAGCCCGGTGTTGCCGCCCTGCGGGACCACCGCGACCCCCGCGGCCGCGCACCGCCGGACGACCTCGGCGACCTCCTCGGTGCTGCCCGGACGGACGACGGCGGCCGCGGCGCCGCGGTACGCGCCCCGCCAGTCGGTGAGGTACCCGGCCATCTGGTCGGCGTCGGTGACCAGGCCCGCGGGCCCGACCACCTCCCGCAGCCCGGCCACTGGATCGGCGCTCATCGGTTCCCCTCCCGGCCGGGCACGGCCGGCGTCAGGCCCAGCGTCCCCCGGGCGCGCGCGACGGCGGCCGCCAGGCCGGCGGGTCCCAGCGCCCGCAGCACGGCGGCCGGCGGGGCGAGTTCCGCCAGCCGCGGCGCCCAGTCGGCACCCCGGTCGGGGAAGCAGGCAGCGAGCACGTCCAGCATCACCGCGGCCGCGGTCGACGCCCCGGGTGAGGCACCCAGCAGCGCGGCCAGCGAGCCGCCGGCGGAGACCAGGACCTCCGTGCCGAAGCCGACCATGGTGCCGCGGCCGTCGGCGGTCTTCAGCAGCTGGACGCGCTGGCCCGCGCTCACCAGCTCCCAGTCCTCGGCGCGGGCGGTGGGCACGAACCGGCGGAGCTCGGCGAGCCGGGCGGCGTCGGACTGGGTGACCTGCCGGACCAGGTAGGCCACCAGCGACCGGTTGTCCCGGGCGGTGGCCAGCAGGGTCGGCAGGTTGCCCGGGCGGACCGACCGGGCCAGGTCGGTGAGCCGGCCCTGGGTGAGGAACCGCGGGGAGAACGCGGCGAACGGGCCGAACAGCAGGTGCTCCTCCCCCGCCACCACCCGCCGGTCCAGGTGCGGCACGGAGATCGGCGGCGCCCCCGGGGCGGCGTGGCCGTAGAGCTTCGCGCGGTGGCCGCCGACCAGGTCGGGCCGGGAGGTGCGCAGGAACTGCCCGCTGATCGGGAAGACGGCCGAGCTGCGGATCTCCGGCACCCGGGCGGACTGCAGCAGCGGCAGCGTCCCGCCGCCGGCGCCCACGAAGACGAACCGGGCCCGCAGCGGGCGCGGCCGGCCGGTGTCCCGGTCGCGGGCGTCGACCTGCCAGAGCCCGTCGCGCCGGCGCAGCGAGCGCACCTCGTGCCGGAGGTGCACGGCGGCGCCCTGCTGCCGCATCGCGCCCAGCAACGCCCGGGTCAGCACGCCGAAGTCGACATCGGTGCCGGCCGCCGAGCGGGTGGCCGCGATCGGCTCCCCGGCGTCCCGCCCCTCGAACACCAGGGGCAGCCAGCGGGCCAGCACCGCCCGGTCGTCGCTGTACTCCAGGTCGGCGAAGAGCGGGTGGTCGCGCAACCCCTCGTACCGGGCGCGGAGGTACGCCACGCCGTCCGCCCCGCGGCCGAGGCCCATGTGCGGCACCGAGCGGATGAAGTCCGCCGGCGCGCCGATGAGCTCCTGCTCGACCAGCCGCGCCCAGAACCACAGCGAGGTGAGGAACTGCTCGCCGATCTGCACCGCGCTGGAGACGTCGACGGAGCCGTCCGGCCGGCGGGGCGTGTAGTTGAACTCGCACAGCCCGGCATGGCCGGTGCCGGCGTTGTTCCAGGCCCCCGAGCTCTCCGACCCCGCCTCGCCGAGCCGCTCGACGACGGTGATCCGCCAGTCCGGCTGCAGCCGGCCGAGGAGGACGCCGAGGGTGGCGCTCATGACGCCCGCTCCGACCAGGACGACGTCCTGCACGTCGGCGTCCGACACTCGGGCACCTCCTCGTGCGCTCGGGACCCGGTCAGGCTAGGGACGCCGGACGATGCGTGTCCAAGACCGCTGCGGCATGACGTGATGCACGGGCGGACCTGCCGGATCACCCCATCAGCACGGCGATCCCGGCCAGCGCCGGCACCGACAGCACCGTGCTGAGCAGCACGACGTCGCGGACCACCTCGGTGCGGCGACCGTAGGAGGTGGCGTAGACGAAGACGTTCTGCGCCGTCGGCAGCGCCGAGGTGACGGTGACCGCGAGCAGCGCCACCCCGTCCAGCCCGGCCCCCCACCGGCCGAGCGCGTACGCCAGGCCCGGCTGGACCGCGGTCTTGAGGACGACGGCGAGCCAGACCTGCCCGGCGCCCTCCCCGGACGCGGGCCGCGGCGCGCCGTGCAGGCTGACGCCGTAGGCGAGCAGCGCCGCGGGCACCGCGACGTCCGCGATGAGCTCGACCGGCTGCCGCACCAGCGCGGGCAGCTGCCACCCGGCCGCCGCCAGCAGCAGCCCGATCGCGCAGCCGATCACCACCGGCGTCCGCACCGGCTGGCTGAGCAGCCTCCAGCGGGATCCCGCGCCCTGGTGGTGGGACCCGGCGAGCACGGCCAGCCCGACCGGCGCCATCACCAGCACCTGGAAGAGCAGCACCGGCGCGACGTAGGACGCGTCGCCGAGCACGTACACCGCGATCGGCACGCCCAGGTTGCCGGCGTTGACGTAGGAGGAGGCCAGCGCCCCGGTGGTGAGGTCGGCCGGGCCCAGCCGCCAGCGCCAGCGCGCGAGGCCGGCGAACAGCAGCGCGCACAGCACCGCGCTGCCCGCCGTGCCGAGCAGCCCCGCCGAGAAGATCACCGCCGGGTCCGCGTCGGCGAGGGTGAGCAGCAGCAGCGCCGGGGTGGCGACGTAGAACGACAGCCGGGACAGCACCGTCGCCGCCTCGCCGCCCAGGACGCCGGCGCGGCCGAAGGCCCAGCCGACGACGATGACCGCGACCAGGGTGACGAAGCCACCCAGCACCGCGTTCACGCGGCGATCGCGTCCTCCACCGACCGGACCAGCCGGGCCACCGCACCCGCCGGGGCCTGCGGCAGGAAGAGGCTCGGCTCGGCGAGCTCCAGCTCCAGCAGCACCGGCCGGCCCGCCGGGCCGGGCACCAGGTCGATCCGGGCGTACAGCGGTGGGGCCGCACCGGGCACCAGGGCCGGGACGGCGTCGAGCGCCGCCTCCGCCAGCTCGCGCTGCGCGGCCGTCGGCTCGACCGCCCGCAGGTCGCCGCGGCTGTTCCGGTCCTGCCGCACGCCCTCCCCGCGCCGGAGCAGCGGCCCCTTGCGGACGGCGTGCGAGAAGCGGCCACCCAGGAAGAGCATCGCCGTCTCGCCCGCGGTGTCGACCCCGGCGAGGTAGGGCTGCAGCATCGCCGTCCGGCCCGCCGCGGTCAGCTCCGCGACGTGGGCGAGGGCCGCCGCGGGGTCGTCCCACCGCGCGGTGTCCCGGGAGCCGGCGGACACCGACGGCTTGACCACCCACTCCGGCGCGTCGGGCAGCTGCCCGGCCTCGGTCGGGTCCCAGACCGTCGGCACCACCGGCAGCCCGGCCCGGGCCAGGTCGCGCAGGTGCGTCTTGTCGGTGTTCCAGCGGAGCAGCTCCACCGCGTTGCGCAGCCGGGGCACCGACGCCGCCCAGCCGAGGAACTCCGGCAGCCGCCAGGAGTAGTCCCAGCACGACCGCACCACGGCGAGGTCGTGGTCCGCCCAGTCCACCGCCGCGTCGTCCCATCGGACGACGTCGACGGCGAGCCCGGCCTGCCGCAGCGCCGGGGCTGCGATCGGCAGGTCCGGGTCGAGGCGGAGTCCCCGCTCGGAGCTGACCAGGGCGACCCGGGGACTCACCGGGGCAGCTGGAGCACGCCGTCGATGCGCCGCGGGATGCCGGTGTAGCCGTCGGTGAGCTCCTCGGGCAGCACGTCCTGCGGAGCGCCCTGCCAGGTCACCGGCCGCAGGAAGCGGCGGATCGCGCTGGTGCCCACGGAGGTGTGCTGGGAATTCGTGGAGGGCCAGGGGCCGCCGTGGTGCTGGGCCCAGGAGACCGCGACACCGGTCGGGTAGGCGTCGTAGACCAGCCGGCCGGCCCGGGTCCGCAGCTGCTGGGACACGGCCAGCGGCATGTCGGTCTCCTCCGCGCCGCGGAGCACCGTGGCGGTGAGCGACGAGGGCATGGCGTCCAGCGCACCGAACAGCTCGCGCTCGCCGTCGTAGCGGGCCACCACGCTGACCGGGCCGAAGCACTCCTCGGTCACCTCGGCCGGCAGCTCGGCGGCCGTGGTGGACAGCAGCTGCGGCACCGCGGTGAACCCGGGGCCGTCGGCGTCCTCACCCCGGGCGACGACCTCGACGCCCGGAGCGTCGGCGAGCCCACCGGAGATGCGGCCGTAGGACGCGGCGATGCCCTCGTTGAGCAGCACCTGCGCGCTGCTGCCCCGCACCGCCTCGGCCATCGCGTCGACGACGGCGTCGCCCTCGGTGCCGGTCGGCACGAAGACCAGGCCGGGCTTGGTGCAGAACTGCCCGGCGCCGAGGGTGAAGGAGCCGACCAGCTCGCGGCCGATCTGCTCACCGCGCTCGGCGGCCGCGGACGGGGTCACCACGACCGGGTTGAGGCTGCTCAGCTCGCCGAAGAACGGGATGGGGTCCGGCCGCTGCTCGATGATCTGCAGCAGCGCGCGCCCGCCCCCCACCGACCCGGTGAACCCGGCCGCACGGATCGCCGGGTGGGCGACCAGCGCGCCACCGGCCCGCTGGCCGAAGACGATGCCGAGCGTGCCCTCGGGCGCACCGGCCTCCCGCGCCGCCTCGACCAGCACGTCGAAGACCAGCCGCGAGGTGGCCGGGTGCGAGCTGTGCGCCTTCAGCACCACCGGGCAGCCGGCGGCCAGCGCGGAGGCGGTGTCCCCGCCCGGCACCGAGAACGCCAGGGGGAAGTTGCTGGACCCGAAGACGGCCACCGGGCCCAGCGGCACGAGCATCCGGCGCAGGTCCGGGCGCGGTCCCATCGGGGTGTCCCCGGGGTGGTCGATCGTCGCCTCGAGGTAGCTGCCCTCCTCCAGCACCTCGGCGAAGAGCCGCAGCTGGTAGCTGGTCCGGTTCAGCTCACCGTTGAGCCGGGTGGTGCCCAGCGCCGTCTCCCGGTCGGCCACCGCGACGACGTCCTCCCGGCGGGCCTCCAGCGCGTCGGCGAGCGCGCGCAGCAGCGCGGCCCGGCCCTGGCGGCCCATGCCGTCCAGCGCGGGGGCGGCGGCGAGCGCGGCCTCGCAGAGGCGGGCGACCTCCTCGGTGGTCGTCTCCGGGGCGACGACCTCGGCGACCTCGCCGGTACGCGGGTCCATGCTCACGATCTCGCCGGGGTGGGTGCTCGCCATGTGTGCTCCTCCAGGGGTGCGTACGGGGATCGGGACGCTCAGCGGGACGCGCCGATGGTGACCCGGTCGACGGTCCAGGCCCGCAGCTGGTCGCTGGGGGTGACGCCGAGGCCGGGGCGGTCGGAGAGGTGCATCCGGCCGTCGCGCGTCTCCAGCCGCTCATTGAACAGCGGGTACAGCCAGTCGAAGTGCTCGACCCAGGGCTCGTGCGGGTAAGCCGCGGCCAGGTGCACGTGGATCTCCATCGCGAAGTGCGGCGCCAGCTGCAGGTTCGCGTGGTCGGCCAGCGCCGCCAGCTTGAGGAACTGGGTGATGCCGCCGATCCGCGGGGCGTCGGGCTGGATGATGTCCACCGACCCCTGCCGGATTAGCTCGTAGTGCTCGGCGACGCTGGTGAGCATCTCGCCGGTGGCCACGGCGGTGTCCAGCGAGCGGGCCAGCTGCGCGTGCCCCTCCGCGTCGTAGGCGTCCAGCGGCTCCTCGATCCAGACCAGGTCGAACTCCTCCAGCCGGCGGCTGACCCGCATGGCCGTGGGCCGGTCCCACTGCTGGTTGGCGTCGACCATGAACGGCACGCCGTCGCCGAGGTGCTCGCGCACGGCACGCACCCGGCGGAGGTCCTCGGCCGAGTCCGGCAGACCCACCTTGATCTTGATGCCGCCGACGCCGCTCTCCAGCGTGCGGGTGGCGTTGTCCTTGACCTGCTCGATCGACTCGTGCAGGAACCCGCCGGAGGTGTTGTAGCAGCGCACCGAGTCGCGGTGGGCGCCCAGCAGCTTGGCCAGCGGCAGGCCGGCACGCTTGGCCTTGAGGTCCCACAGCGCCACGTCGATCGCGGCGATTGCCTGGGTGGAGGCGCCGCTGCGGCCGACCGACGCACCCGCCCAGACGAGCTTGGTCCACAGCCGGGCGATGTCGTTCGGGTCCTCGCCGATGAGGTCGCCGGCGATCTCCCGGGCGTGGGCGAACTGGGCCGGCCCGCCGGCCCGCTTGGAGTAGCCGAAACCGAAGCCCTCGAACCCGCCCTCGGTGCGGACCTCGGCGAACAGGAACGCGACCTCGGTCATCGGGCGCTGGCGGCCGGTGAAGACCTTTGCGTCGCTGATCGGGTTGGGCAGCGGCAGCGTCACCGAGGAGAGCGTCACCGACTCGATCCGGTCGAGCACCGCCGGGGCGGCCGTCACGGGGGCGGCGGGGGACGTCGTGGTCATGGTCGCTCCAGGGGAGGTCAACGGACGAGGCAGGGGCGCTTGGGGTCGAAGGTCCAGCCGGGGACCAGGTACTGCATGGCGATCGCGTCGTCGCGGGCACCGAGGCCGTGCTCGAGGTACAGCTCATGGGCCGCGGCCACCGCGTCCCGGTCCACCTCGACGCCCAGCCCGGGAGCGGTCGGGACGGCGATCTCGCCGTTGCGGATCTGCAGCGGCTCGCGGGTCAGCGCCTGCCCGTCCTGCCAGATCCAGTGCGTGTCCAGCGCGGTGATCTGCCCCGGCGCGGCGGCGCCCACGTGGGTGAACATGGCCAGGGACACGTCGAAGTGGTTGTTCGAGTGCGAGCCCCAGGTGAGGCCGAAGTCCGCGCACAGCTGGGCGACCCGGACCGAGCCGCGCATGGTCCAGAAGTGCGGGTCGGCCAGCGGGATGTCCACCGCGCCGGAGCGGACGGCGTGGGCCATCTGCCGCCAGTCGGTCGCGATCATGTTCGTCGCCGTCGGCAGCCCCGTGGCCCGCCGGAACTCCGCCATGGTCTCGCGCCCGGAGAACACGCCCTCCGCGCCGACCGGGTCCTCGGCGTAGGCCAGCACGCCGTGCAGGTCGCGGCACAGCTCCACCGCGTCGGCGAGCAGCCAGCCGCCGTTGGGGTCCAGCGTGATCCGGGCGTCGGGGAACCGCTCCGCCAGCGCCCGCACCGCGGCCACCTCCTCACTCCCGGGCAGCACGCCGCCCTTGAGCTTGAAGTCCGAGAACCCGTACCGCGCCCGCGCCGCCTCGGCGAGGGCGACCACCGCCTCCGGCGTGAGGGCCGGCTCGCGGCGCAGCCGCTCCCAGTCGTCGGCCGGCCGCTCCTCGGCGACGTAGGGCAGGTCGGTCGCCCGGCGGTCCCCCACGTAGAAGAGGTAGCCGAGCATCGGGACGGCGTCGCGCTGCTGCCCGTCCCCGAGCAGCTCGGCGACCGGCACGCCCAGGTGCTGGCCGAGCAGGTCCAGCAGCGCCGACTCCAACGCGGTGACCGCGTGGATCGTCGTCCGCAGGTCGAAGGTCTGCAGCCCCCGCCCGCCGGCGTCGCGGTCGGCGAACGTCGTCGTCACCGACCGCAGCAGCCGGGCGTAGGCGGCGATCGGCCGGCCCGTCAGCAGCGCGCCGGCGTCCTCGATCGTGCGCCGGATCGCCTCACCGCCGGGCACCTCGCCGACGCCGACCCGCCCCTCGCTGTCGGTCACGATCGCGATGTTGCGGGTGAAGAACGGCGCGTGCGCACCGCTGAGGTTCAGCAGCATGCTGTCGTGCCCGGCCACGGGGACCGCCTCCACGCGGGCCACGGTGGGTGTGCGGCTGCTCATCGCCGTCCTCCGCTTCGTCGTGGGCCGGTCAGGCGGTCTTCTGGACCAGGGCCGTCAGCTCGGCGAGCTCGGCGTCGTCCAGGTCGGTGAGCGGCGGGCGCACCCGCCCGCCGTCGCGGCCCACGGCGGTGAGCCCGGCCTTGACGATGGAGACCGCGTAGCCGCGCTGCCGGTCCCGGATGTCCAGGTACGGGAGCACGAAGTCGTTGAGCATGCCGTAGACCGCGGTGCGGTCCTGGGCGCGGACCGCGGCGTAGAAGCGCAGCGCGAACTCGGGCAGGAAGTTGTACAGCGCCGAGGAGTAGGTGCTCACGCCCAGCTGCAGCAGGGGCAGGGCGAAGGTCTCCGCCGTCGGCAGGCCGCCGACGTAGATGAGCCGGTCGCCGACCCGGGCGTAGGTGCGGGTCATCTGCTCGATGTCCCCGATGCCGTCCTTGAGGCCGATCAGGTTGGGGTTGCGCTCGGCGACCTCGGCGACGGTGACGTCGGTGAGGACGGCGTTGGCCCGGCTGTAGACGATGACGCCGAGGTCGGTGGCCCGGCAGACCGCGCTGATGTGCTCGACGAGGCCCTGCTGGCTGGCCTCGGTGAGGTAGGGCGGGAACAGCAGGAGGCCGGTGGCCCCGGCGTCCTGGGCGGCCTTGGCCTGCTCGACCGAGACCGCCGTGCCGCCGGTGGCCGGGGCCAGCACGGGCACCTTCCCGGCCACCTCGTCGACGGCGACCCGCACGACCCGGTCGATCTCCGCGGGGGTCAGCGAGAAGCCCTCACCGGTGCCACCGGCGGCGAACAGGCCGGCGACGTCGAAGCCCGACTGCCAGGCCAGGTGCTCGCGGTAGCGCGGCTCGTCGAACTGGAGGTCGGCATCGAAGTGGGTCACCGGGAAGGAGAGCAGACCGGACTTGAGGCGGTCGGCGAGTTCGTCCGGGGGGAGCAGCGTCACGGCGGCATGTCCTTGGTTCGACGGGTCCGCGCCGCGGAGGGGGTACGCGGGACGGGGTGGTCGTCGTCACCGTAGGAACAGCCGACGATGCCTGTCCAGGTTCGTTTGCGCATGGCTCGATGCCCGGCGGGCATCAGCTGTCGAGCTCGACGCCCTCCAGCACCTGGAGCACCCGCCACAGCGCCGGGTTGGGCGAGTCCCGCGCCCACAGCAGGTGGAGCTCGACCGGCTCGGGCACCGGCGTCGCCAGCCGGACGAAGCCGACCCCCTCGATCGGCAGCCGCGCGGCGGACGCGGGCACGAAGGCGATGCCGCGCCCGGCGGCCACCAGCCAGAGCATCGTCAGCACCTGGCTCACCGTGTGGACGGTGTTCTGGTGCGCGATGGGCACGGCCCCGGCCACCAGGTCGTAGAAGTACCGCGCCCGGGTGGGTGAGTGCATGACGACCGGCTCGCCGGTGAGGTCGGCGGCGGTCACGTCGCGGCCGAGGGCGAGGAGCGGGTGCTCTCCGGGCGCCGCCACGAGCAGCGACTCGCGGTGGAGCAGGCGCGAGCCGAACGTCTCCCGGTCGAAGGGCGGCCGGGCCAGCCCGAGGTCGATCTCCTCGTTGGCCAGCCCGACGACCTGCTCGCGGGTCACCATCTCGGCGAGGTCGACGGACACGTCGGGCAGCTCGCGGGCGAGCTCGTTGAGCAGCCGGCCGAGGATGCCGTACGTCGAGGCGGCGGTGAACCCGATCCGCACCACGCCGCTGGAGCCGGCCGACACCCGGCGGGCCTGGTCCGGAGCCGCCTCCGCCAGGGCCAGCAGCCGCCGGGCCTCGGCGAGGAAGACCTGGCCGGCCGCGGTGAGCGCCACCCGCCGGTTGTCCCGCTCCAGCAGCTGGGCGCCCACGGCGCGCTCCAGCTTCTGGATCTGGCGGCTCAGCGGGGGTTGGGTCATCTTCAGCCGGGCGGCGGCGCGGCCGAAGTGCAGCTCGTCGGCGACGGCCACGAAGCCCCGCAGCTGCTCCAGCGTGAAGCTCATGCCCTCAAGGTATCAACCCATGCCACAACGGATTTGGACAGGCATGACTCTGTCTTCTTACGCTCGGCCGGTCCACGCCTGGCGTGACGCCATTCACAACCGAACTCGCCGGGCGGCCGGCTTCTCGAAGGAGAGAAACGACATGACCAGGAACTCCGGCACGCGCCGTTGGGTGCTGACCGGCCTCGGGATCACCCTCGCCCTCTCGACGGCGGCCTGCGGCGGCAACGTGGGCGGCGGCGGCTCGGACGCCGCGGCCGAGGACTTCCCCGGCGGCGACCCGGTCACCATCTACGTCGGCCAGGACCCCGGTGGCAGCACCGACCTGATCGCCCGCGCGCTCGCCGACTCGGCCTCCGAGGACCTGGGCGTCCCGGTGACCGTGGAGAACAAGCCGGGTGCCAACGGTGCGCTGGCCGCGCAGGAGCTGGCCGGGCAGGAGCCCGACGGCCACACCCTGATGGTCTTCAACGGCAGCCTGGGCTACATCACCCCGCTCGCCGTGCCCGAGGACGAGGCGATCGACATCGCCGACTACGAGATCGTCACCGGGGTCTCCCAGGACGACTACGTGCTGGTGACCGCGCCGTCCTCCGGCTTCGCGACCGTCGACGACCTGGCGAACGCCGGCCGGCCGATCACCTTCGGCACCACGGGCGTCGGCACCGGCAGCCAGCTGTCGCAGGAGCTGCTCTTCGCGCAGGCCGGCATCGACGCGACCGCCGTCCCGTTCGACGGCGGCTCCCCCACCCTGACCGCCGTGCTCGGCGGCCAGGTGGACGTCGGCTCCATCCAGCTCGGCGAGGCCATCGAGCAGATCGAGGCCGGTGAGCTGACCCCGATCGTCACCTTCGCCGAGGAGCGGCCCTCCTACCTGCCCGACACCCCCACCGCGGTGGAGGCGGGCTACGACGTCCCGGTCCAGCAGTCCCGCGCGGTCTTCGCCCCCTCGGGCACGCCCCAGGAGGTCCTCGACCGGCTGCAGGCGGCCTTCCAGACCGCGTTCGACTCCCCCGAGTACCAGCAGTTCAACGAGGACAACCAGCTGACCCCGAACGAGGTGTCCGGCGACGAGCTGCGCGAGCAGTGGACGTCCGCCCTCGACTCCTACCGCAGCGTGGTCGAGGAGTACGGCATCGAACTGGGCGCCGAGTGACCACCCCGCCCAGCGGACCGCAGCACGAGGGGAGCCCCGCCGGCCGCCCGGCCGGCGGGGCGCCCCCCGCGGCGGCGGACAGCGTGCCCGCGACGATCCACGACCTCGAGGAGGCCGTGCACGCGGTGGAGGCGGCCGAGCACGAGGGCCGGCCGCCGGCCGCCGGACCGGTGGCCAACCTCGTCATCGCGGCCGCCGTGGTCGTGCTCGGGATCGTCGCCGTCGTCGGGTCCGGCCGGCTCGGCCTCGGCTCCGCCCGGGTCCCCGACTCGGGCACCTGGCCGCTGCTGGTCAGCATCCTGGTCGTGGTCCTGGGGATCGGGCTGGTCGCCGTCGCCCGGCGGACCTCGGACGCCGAGCGGTTCACCCGCGCGAGCTGGCTGGTGCTCGCCGGTCTGGCGACCATGGTCGTGTTCGTGCTGGTCATCGAGGTCATCGGCTTCGAGATCCCCGCGGCGCTGCTCGCCTTCGTCTGGCTGCGCTTCCTCGGCGGTGAGGGCTGGCGCACCTCGGTCCTGGTCAGCCTCGGCGTGGTCGCCGCCTTCTACGTCATCTTCGTCGCCGCGCTGTCCGTGCCCATCCCCCACCTGTTCTAGGAGCCCCCGTGGACCTGGCCCCGGTCATCGACGGCTTCGGCGTCGTCCTGGAACCGACCAACCTGCTCTACTGCCTGATCGGTGTCGTCATCGGCATGCTGATCGGGGTGCTGCCGGGCCTCGGTCCGGCGGCCACCATCGCGATCCTGCTTCCGCTCACCTTCGGCATCGAGCCGGTCACCGCGATCATCATGCTGGCCGGCATCTTCTACGGCGCCCAGTACGGCGGCACGATCACCTCGGTGCTGCTGCGCCTGCCCGGCGAGGCCTCCTCGGTGGTCACCGTCTTCGACGGCCACGCCCTCGCCCGGCAGGGCAAGGCGGGCACCGCGCTGGGCATCGCCGCCATCGGGTCGTTCATCGGCGGCACCGTCTCGATCATCGCGTTGTCCCTGCTGGCGCCCATCGTGGCGAGCTTCGCGCTGGACTTCGGCCCGCCGGAGTACACCGCACTGGCGCTGCTGGGCATCCTGCTCGTCTCGACCGTCAGCAGTGGTGACCGGCTCAAGGCCGTCATCGCCGCGTGCATCGGCCTGCTGCTGGCCACCGTCGGGCGGGACGGCTTCACCGGCGCCGAGCGGTTCACCTTCAGCAACCTCTCCCTCGCCGACGGCCTGGACTTCGTGCCGATCGCGATGGGGCTCTTCGGCCTCGGCGAGATCCTCTACAACCTGGAGGAACGGCACCGGGCGGTGCACGCGCCCGCGACGGTGGCCAACGTGTGGCCCTCACGGACCGACCTGCGGCAGTCCGCGGGTGCCATCGGCCGCGGCTCGGTGCTCGGCTTCGTCCTCGGCATCCTCCCCGGCGGCGGGGCCACGCTGTCCTCCCTGGCCGCCTACGCCCTGGAGAAGCGCCGGTCCAAGCACCCCGAGCGGTTCGGTCAGGGCGCCGTCGAGGGCGTCGCGGCCCCGGAGACGGCGAACAACGCGGCGGCGACGTCGTCGTTCATCCCGCTGCTGACCCTGGGCATCCCGGCCAACGCCACGATGGCGGTCATCTTCGGCGCGCTGCTCATCCAGGGCGTGAGCCCCGGCCCGCAGCTGGTGTCCCAGGAGCCGGAGCTGTTCTGGGGCGTGGTCAACTCCATGTACATCGGCAACATCCTGTTGCTGATCATGAGCATCCCGCTGGTCGGCCTGTTCGTGCGGATCCTGCGGGTGCGCGCCACGGTCCTGGCGCCGATCACCGTCCTGATCACCCTGGTCGGGGTCTACACGGTGAACAACGACGTCTTCGACATCGTGCTGGTCATCGTCTTCGGCGCCCTCGGCTACCTGATGAAGAAGCTGGGCTTCGACCCCGGCCCGCTGGTCCTCGCGTTCGTCCTGGGCTCGCTGCTGGAGGACTCGCTGCGCCGCTCGCTGCTGATCTTCGACGGTGACGTGACCGGCTTCTTCACCCGTCCCATCTCCGGGGTGCTGCTCGTCGTCTTCGTCCTGGTGGCGGCCCTGCCCGCCGTCCAGGGGGCGCGGGCCCGCCGCCGCGCCGCCGCCCACTCCGACACCAAGGAGCTCGTGTGACCGTCCTCGTCGGTTTCGTCCCCACCCCCGAGGGCGAGGCGGCCTTCGCCGCCGGCCTGACCGAGGCCCGGCTGCGCGGCGAGGACCTGCTGGTCCTCAACTCCCCGCGCGGCGGCGCCCCGGTCAGCGCCGACGTCGCCCCGCCCGAGCTGGTGGACCGGCTGTCCGGCGAGGCGCAGACCGCCGGCGTCGGCCTGCGGGTGGAGCAGAGCCCGCACTCGGGCGACCTCGCCGACACGGTCCTGCGCGCGGCCGAGGAGCACGACGCCTCGGTCATCGTCATCGGGCTGCGCCGGCGCTCCCCGGTCGGCAAGCTGCTGCTGGGCAGCAGCGCCCAGCGGATCCTGCTCGACGCCGACCGCCCGGTGCTCGCGGTCAAGCCCCGCCCGGACGCCTCCTGAGCCGGCCGCGCCGGGCCTGACCGCAGGACCCCGACCGCACCACCCCGACCGCCCCCGACCGCCCGGCGCCCTCCGGCGCCGGGCGGTCGTCGTCCTGACTGGCATAGCGCGAGCCCACCCGACAGACTGCGATCATGTCTGTGGCGCTCTCGCTACCAGCGGTGACCGTCCCGGGCTGCACGGCCCCCGCCCCCGTCCGAGGACGACCCGGCCGCGCACGGTGTCCGCACGACCGGGTGAGGAGTTCTCCACGCGGGTGCTCCACCACCTCGCCGGCCCGCTGATCCCGCTCGACGTGACCCAGGAGGACATCGGCGCCGCGCTCACCGCCCACCGGGACGAGACCGTTCCCGAACCGCTCGCGGCGAGCTGACGCCGCAGCACCAGGAGAAGCTCCGTGGACATCCCCGCCATGCGGGCCAACTTCGCCAAGGCCGCGGCCCACGGCGACCATGCCCCGCTCTGGTTCTACTCGCACCTGTTCCTGTCCCACCCCGAGACCCGGGAGCTGTTCCCGGTGTCGATGGCCCACCAGCGGGACCGGCTCTTCGCCGCCCTGGGCCAGGTGGTGGCGCGCGTCGACGACCTGGACACGCTGGTGCCGATCCTCCAGCAGCTCGGCCGGGACCACCGCAAGTTCGGCACCGTCGCGGCGCACTACCCCGCCGTGGGCGCCAGCCTGCTCGCCACCCTCGAGCACTTCGACGACGAGTGGGACGACGCCCTCGCCGCCAGCTGGACCGAGGCCTACGAGCTCATCGCCCAGGTCATGGTCAAGGCGGCCGACGAGTCGACCGACCAGCCCCCGTGGTGGGACGCGGAGGTCGTCGACCACGACCGCCGGACCCTGGACATCGCCGTGCTGAAGCTCGCGCCCCGGACGCCGGTGGACTACCTCCCCGGGCAGGCGCTGTCGGTCGAGACGGAACTGCGGCCCCGGCTGTGGCGCTGGTACTCCCCGGCCAACGCGCCGCGGCCCGACGGGATGCTCGAGCTGCACGTCGAGGCCCGGGACGGCGGCCCGGTCAGCACCGCCCTGGTCCGGCAGGTCCAGAAGGGGGACGCCGTCCGCCTGGGTCCGCCGGTGGGGCACCTGGCTCTGGACACCGGGTCCGAGCGCGACCTCCTGCTGGTCGCCGGCGGCACGGGACTGGCACCGGTGAAGGCGATCATCGACCAGGTGGCCCGCCAGGGCCCACCGCGCCGGGTCGACCTGTTCGTCGGAGCCCGGAACGAGGACGCGTTCTACGACCGGGCGGACCTGCGCCGGCTGGCGCAGGAACTGCCCTGGCTGACCGTCACGCTGGCCGTCTCGGAGGACAAGACCTCGTCCCTGGAGCACGGGGACATCGGTGACGTCGTCCTGCGGCACGGCCCCTGGGCCAACCGCGACGCCTACGTCGCCGGCAACCCGGCCACGGTCGAGGACACCGTGACCCGGCTCCACTCACACGGCCTGCCCATGGGCCGCATCCGCACCGAGGTGTTCGCAGCGAGCCGACCGAGCCCGACGGTCGACGGGAAGGTGACCGAATGACCACCAGCACACCCACAGCCGGGGACGGGGAGCGCCTCACGCCGGACGTCGTCCGTGACGTGCGCTTCACGCACGGGACGATGCTGCACCCCGGCTACACCGACACCGAGGTCGACGCGTTCGTCGACCGGGTGTCGTCCGAGCTGGACCGCCTCACCGCCGAGAACACGCAGCTGCGCGAGCAGCTCCAGCGGCTCGAGCAGCAGCTCGCGGCCGCGGCCGACCGGCCCTCCCCGAGCGACCAGGCGGTCGGGATCCTGGCCACGGCGCAGCTCACCGCGGACCAGTACGTCGCCGAGGCCGAGGCGTTCAGCCGGCAGATGACCAGCGAGGCACGCCTGCACTACGAGGAGCAGCTCAGCCAGGCGCGGGAGAAGGCGGGCGCGATCATCCAGGCCGCTCAGGAGGCCGGGGTGCGCATCTCCTCCGGGCGCAGCACCCCCGAGGTCTCCGCCCAGCCCGCCACCGAGGACCTGGAGGAGCAGGTGGCCTACCTGCGGGCCTTCGGCCAGGCCTGCCGCACCCAGCTCCGCTCCTACCTGGAGGCGCTGCTCGCCGACGTGGAGACCGAGTGGGGGCGCGCGCACCCGGCGGCGCTCCCCGAGCCGCCCAGCGGGGCGCGGGTGCCGCGCCAGCTGCGCGGCGCCCAGGCGTCCTTCCACTCCAACGAGACCGCAGCCGACGTCGGCGACGAGCAGCCGCGGACCGGTGTGCCGGCGGGCACCGGGTCGACCGCGACCACCTGAGGCGGCCGGTGCGGCCGGCCGTCGCTGCTCAGCGGCCGGCCGGCCGCAGCTGTGCGTAGAGCCGGGCCAGGTCGGGCAGCTGGTGGTGGGCGTTGAGCCCGCTGGGGTTGGGCGCCACCCAGGTCTCCGCTCCCCCGATCCGCTCGGGCTGGCGGCCCAGCCCGGCCCGCGGACGGTCGAGGGCGACCCGCCACGCGGTCACGCCCAGCACGGCCAGCACGCGCGGCCGGTGCTGCTCGACCAGCTCGGCCAGTGCTCGCGCGCCCGCGCGCAGCTCCGCCGGGTCCAGCTCGGCGGCGGTCCGGGTGGGGCGGTCGACGACGTTGGTCACCCCGAGCCCGTGGCGCAGCAGCTCGGCGTCCTCCTCGGGCCGGAACCGCCGCGGGGTGAGCCCGGCCAGGTGCAGCGCGGGCCAGAACCGGTTCCCCGGCCGGGCGAAGTGGTGCCCCTTCTCGGCGGACACCAGCGACGGGTTGATGCCGCAGAACAGCACGTCGAGGCCGGGACCCACGACGTCCCGCAGCGGCTTGCCCCGGCCTTCCCCCACGGGTCCAGTCTGCCGCTCAGGGCACCCGCACGGTGGTGGTCACCCGGACCACCCCGGGGTCGGGCGGCACCGACCCGAA
Source organism: Modestobacter sp. I12A-02662 (assembly GCF_041028325.1). Taxonomy (NCBI): domain Bacteria; kingdom Bacillati; phylum Actinomycetota; class Actinomycetes; order Geodermatophilales; family Geodermatophilaceae; genus Modestobacter; species Modestobacter sp. I12A-02662. The sequence goes on from NZ_JABGDE010000016.1 coordinate 88,184, forward strand.
GCCGAAGGTCACCGGTGGGCGGACCGGCGCCAGGGTGCCGAGCGGGACGCCGTCCCAGCTGGCCGCCAGGTCGGTGACGGTGTGCAGGTCCTGCACGCCGTACCACTCGGTGCGCCCGTTGCCGGCCGAGCCGGTGGTCCGCAGCCCGGTGAGCAGCCGGGCCGGCCGGTCCAGCAGGCCGGTCCACGCCGGGGTGCGGGCCAGCGGCGCCGGCACCGCGCGCAGCAGCCGGCCCAGCAGCGGCCGGCCGGCGGTGCGCACGCGCAGGGCCAGCGGGCCGGCGGCCACGGTCCAGGTGGCCTCGTCCGGCCGGGTGACGACGACGTCGACCAGCCGCACCTCGTCGAAGGTGTAGGTGGACGCGATGAAGTCGGCGGCCTCCCGGTGCGGCGCGAACAGCACCCGGTGGTCGTCGGGCCGCTGCACCATCACGTCCGACAGCGGCCCCAGCGGCGAACGGGGCCAGTGCCCCACCACGATCCGGGTGCCGGAGGTGGTGCCGACGCCGATGATCCAGCCGTCGAAGCGCAGCCGGCCGGCGCTCACACCGGCCCCCTGCCCCGGATCAGCGGCGCAGCGCCCGGACGACCGCCCGTGCGCCCAGCGCGGTGACGCCCGCGGCGGCCAGCCACGGCCCGGCGACGACGACCGGGTCCAGCGCCTGGTGCCGCTTGTCCGAGCGCCCCGCGCGGGAGCGGAGCCCGTTCCCGGTGAGCTCCCCGCGCAGCCCGGTGGCCGGCACGTCCGGCCGCCCGGAGGCGAACGAGCGGAGGTGGTTCTCCCAGGCGTCGACCCGGTCACCGACGATGAGCAGCATCCAGTGCGCCAGCCGGCCCTCGCTGAACCGCCGGTAGGCCACCCGCCGGATCGCCCCGGACAGCCCGTGCAGCGGTTGCGCGGTGCCGAAGACCGGGGTGACGAACGCGTGCTCGATCGAGCGCTCGCGCCCCTCGGCCCCGGGCTGCCGCTCCGGGAAGTCCCAGTGCGCGCCGGTGTCGGCGGGGTACTGCAGCTTGGGGTGCGACGGCCGGTCGGCCGGGTCGAGGTCGGCACCCCAGCCGGGGATGCGGGCCCGCAGCTCCTCCCGGCTCGGCGGCGGCGTGCGCTTGTCGCGGACGTAGGCGCTGGGGATGTCGGGCTCGGTCACGGTGGTGGCTCCCTCAGTCCGCGCTGGGCAGGATCAGCGGCTTGATGCAGCCGTCGAGCTTGGCCGAGAACACGTGGTAGGCCTCGGCGATGTCCTCCAGCGGGAACCGGTGGGTGACCATCTCCCGCGGCGTCAGGTGCCCGTTGCGCACGTGCTCGAACATCCGCGGCCACTGCCGCTTGACCGGGGTCTGGTTCATCCGCAGGGTGAGCCCCTTGTTCAGCGCGTCGCCGAACTTCACCGCGTTGGGGATCGGCCCGTAGGCGCCGACCACCGAGACGGTGCCGCCCTTGCGCACGCCGTCGATCGCCCAGTTCAGCGCGACCGGCGAGCCGCCCTGCAACTTCAGCTTCGTGCCGGCCACGTGCTGGAGGAAGTTGCCGTCGGCCTCGGCCCCCACCGCCTCGATGACGACGTCCGCGCCGAGGAAGTCGGTCTGCTTCTTCATCTCCACGACGATGTCGTCGTGCTCGTCGTAGTCCAGCGTCTCGGCATGGGCCATGGTGCGGGCCTTCTCCAACCGCTCCGGCAGGTGGTCGATGACGATCACCCGGCCGGCGCCCATCAGCCACGCGGACTGGGCGGCGACGAGACCGACCGGGCCGGCACCGAGGACGACGACCGTGTCCCCCTCGGCGATCCCACCGAGCTGGGCGCCGAAGTAGCCGGTGGCGGCGGCGTCGGTGAGCAGCACGGCGTCCTCGTCGTGCATCCAGTCCGGGATCTTGACCGGGCCGACGTCGGCGAAGGGGACCCGCACGTACTGGGCCTGCCCGCCGTCGTAGCCGCCGGTGGTGTGCGAGTAGCCGTAGATGCCGCCGACCGCGGTGGCGTTGGGGTTCACGTTGTGGCAGTTGGAGAACAGCCCGCGGGAGCAGAACCAGCAGCTGCCGCAGAAGATGTTGAACGGCACCATCACCCGGTCGCCGACCTGCAGGTGCTGCACCGACGAGCCGACCTGCTCGACCACGCCGATGAACTCGTGACCGAACGTGTGCCCGATCCGGGTGTCCGGCATCATGCCGTGGTAGAGGTGCAGGTCCGAGCCGCAGATCGCGGCCAGCGCGACCCGGACGATCGCGTCGTTCGGGTGCTCGATCGCGGGGACGTCCTTCTCCTCGACCCGGATCTTGTAGGGGCCGCGGTACACCATCGCCCGCACGGGACCTCCTGGCTACGGGGCCGGGCCACCGGTCGGCGGCCGTCCTGCCCGCCGGCTCCCACCTCGGCCCCGGCAGGTCGACTCTGCCCCCGCGCCCGCGTCCCGGCCAGCCGAATCCCACATGCCCGGGACGAGGCCATTGCTGTACGGAACCGCACCCCATATCCTCTCCGGACAGGGTTGAAACCCACAGCCCGGGGCCGATCGGCCCGACCTGGCGCGTGGTCCGCGGCCTTCGTCGCGGAGCGCGCCACCCCGACCCCCATCAGGAGGTCGTCCGGGTGCTCCTCCACCCGTCCCACCCCCGTCCGCTGCCCGTCTCCTTCGCCGAGGGCGCGTCGCCCGCCCAGCTGACCGTGCGCGTCGACCTGGTCGCCGGCCGGATCGCGCTGAACGGGTCGCTGGACCGCCAGACCGCCCACCACCTGCTCGACGCGGCGACCGCGCTCACCGCCGGCGACCACCGCGAATGGGTGCTCGACGCCCGTGACCTGCACTTCTGCGACATCGCCGGACTGCGGGCGATCACCACCGTCTACCGCCGGGCCTTGCGGCACGGCGCCCGGTTGACCGTCCGCGAGCCGGGGGCCTGGCTGCGCCGGGCGCTGACCGCCCTGCGGCTGGACGGCCACCTGCTCCCGGAGGAGGCGCCCGCGGAGCAGCCGGCGTCCCCGCCCGCGCCCCGCTGAACCCGCCGGGTCGGCCGGCCCTGCCCCCGCCGCACCGGCCCCGGTCGCGTCAAGATGTGATCTGTGCAACAACTGCTGCGCGACTTGAGCCGGATCGTGCTGCCCGACCGGTCGCTGGACGACGTCCTCCTCGAGGTGCTCCGCCTGGCCACCCGCACCATCCCCGAGGCCGAGGCCACCTCGCTCACGCTGGTCCGCGACGACGGGGCGCTGACGGCGGCCCATCACGGGGATGTGGCGCTGCAGGTCGACGAGCTGCAGTACGAGCTCGGCTGCGGGCCCTGCCTGGACGCGTCGCGGGGTGGCGTCGTCGTCCGGGTCGACGACCTGCGCGCGGACGTCCGGTTCGGCGCGGTCGGTCCCCGCGCGGCCGGACTCGGTGTCCGCAGCTGCCTGGCCGTGCCGCTGCCCTACCAGGGGTCGAGCATCGGCGCGCTCACCGCGTACTCCGCGGCGCCCGCGGCGTTCTCCTCGCCCGACGCCGTGCGGATCGGCACCGAGGTGGCCGAGGCCCTGGCGGTCGCGGTGCTCAACGCCGACTCGCACGCCCAGCTCGACCACCAGGCGCACAACCTCAGCGTCGCGATGCACTCCCGTGCCGTGATCGAGCAGGCCAAGGGCGTGCTGATGGCCCAGCGGCACGTCGGCCCGGACGAGGCGTTCGAGATCCTGCGGGCGGCGTCCCAGCGCGCCAACCGCAAGGTGCGCGACGTCGCGGCCGCCATCGTGGCCTCCACCCAGGCGCCACCCGGCTGAGCTCAACCGGCCGCCGGCGCTCGGTGGAGCGTGAAGAAGTAGGGCGCGGGCTGACCGCGCAGGTCCATCTCACCCAGCAGCGTGTCCGCGGTGACCCGGCGGAACACATCGATGACCGGCAGCCGGTCGTAGACCAGGGCCGCGGTCAGCACTCCCCGGTGCTCGACCAGGCGGGCCCGCGCCCGCGGGCTGCCGGTTCCGAGCAGCGGGCGGAGGGCGGCGAAGGCCGCCCGCGCGAGCGGGTTCCGCGCCAGGTGTGCGTAGTCCCGGAGCAGGGGGACCGGGACGAGGTCGAGCGAGATGGGGCCGGGCGGCCCGCCGGCCCGCTGCCACAGCAGCGGGTGCACGGTCTCCGGGTCCACCACCTCCTTGCCGTACCAGCCGTACGCCGTCAGCAGCCCGTCGAGCGGGTGGCCGCTGGGCAGCTCGCTCCCCCGCCACCGGCCGGTGAGGTCCGCCAGGCCGACGGCGGGCAGCTCGTCGAACCAGGCGAGCACCGTCGCCGCGTCGGGGGCGCCGGTCCGCAGTTCCTGCAGCCGGCGCGCGGCCGGTCCGTCGTCCGGAGGCCGGGGACCGGCCGTCGCGTCGTGCCCGGTCACCGGGTGGCGTCGTCCCCGCTCCCGATCGCCTCGTCGACCGTGGTCTCGCCCTCGGTGACCCCACCGCCGGGCTGGTCGACGTCCGCGCCGGTGCTCGCGTGCGACCCCTCCTCCTCGGCGACGCTGTCCGGCTGGTTCGGCTGCTCGGTCATCAGGTCCTCCTCGTGGGGTCGTGGACGCCCGTGCTGGTGCCCCGTCAGCGGCCCCTGAACCGCGGGCCGGGTAGTTGTGTACGGCTGTACGCCTAGTGCGTACACTCGTACGCATGACGGACGTCGACCAGGTGGCCGGAGCTTCCCGGCCGGCCCGCCGCCACGACCCCCGGCGGGCCGAGCGGATCCTCGAAGCAGCGCTGGACGTCATCGCCGAGCACGGGGTCGCGGCCACCACCCACCGGCTGGTGGCCGCGGCCGCCGACGTCCCGCTCGGCTCGATGACCTACCACTTCCGCAGCCTGGCGGACCTGCGCGCCCAGGCGTTCCGCCGGCACGCGGAGCGGATGGCGGTCACCTACGAGGCGCACTTCCGCGACGTGCACGGCCTCGAGGACCTCGTCGAGGCGGTCACCGACCTGGTGCACGGCGACGCCGGTGCCGACGACCGCGACTGGGCGATCGCCTACGAGCTGTACCTGGCCGCGCTGCGCGACCCGGCGCTGCGCGAGGTGACCGAGTCGTGGATGCGCCGCAGCCGCGCGGTGCTCGAACGGTTCGTCGACCCCACGACCTCCCGCGGGCTGGACGCCCTCGTGGAGGGCCTGGTGATGCACAAGATCCTGTCCACCCGGCCGGTTCCGCGGGCGCAGACCCGCGAGATCGTCGCCCGCGCGGTGCGGCCGGCCGACTCCCGGGGAACGTCCGCGTGAGCAGCGCCGAGACCACCGCCGCGGGCACCGCCGTCACCCTGCCCGCGACCCGGCTGCGCCGGGCCCGGCTCGCCGTCGCGGCCTGCTTCTTCACCAACGCCGTCCTCTACGCGAACCTCGTCCCGCGGTTCCCGGAGGTCAAGGAGCAGCTGGGGCTGAGCAACTCCGCCCTCGGCGCGGCGATCGCCGCCTTCCCCCTCGGTGCGCTGCTGGCCGGGCTGGCGTCCGCGGCGCTGATCCGCCGGCTCGGGTCCGGGCGGGTCGCGTCGGCCGGGCTGGTGCTGCTCGCCGTCGCGCTCTGGGCGGTCGCGGTCGCCCCGAACTGGGGCCTGCTGGCAGTCGCGCTGTTCGTCGCCGGCGCGCTGGACGCGGTCGTGGACGTCGCGCAGAACGCGCAGGGCCTCCGTGTCCAGCGGCTGTACGGGAGGTCGATCCTCAACGGCCTGCACGGCCTCTGGAGCGTCGGCGCGGTGGCCGGCGGGCTGCTCGGGTCGGCGGCCGCCGGGCTCGGCGTGCCGCTGGCGGTGCACCTGGCCGTCGCCGCGGTCGCCTTCAGCGTGCTGGCGCTGCTCAGCGGCCGAGGGATGCTCCCCGGCCGGGACGACGACGAGCACCCGGCCGCGGCCGCCGGCCAGGCACCCGCCGACCGCGCACCCCGGCGGACGGCGGTGTGGGCGCTGGCGGCCCTCGGCGTGCTCGCCGCCTGCGGCGCGTTCGTCGAGGACGCCGGCGCCTCGTGGAGCGCGTTGTACCTGCGCACCGAGCTGGCCGCCGGCGCCGCCACCGCTGGGCTGGGCTTCGTCGCGATGTCGGTGGCGATGACCGTCGGCCGGCTCACCGGGGACCGGGTCGTCGACCGGTTCGGGCAGCGCCGGGTGGTGCGGGTCGGCGGCGCGCTGACCGCGGCGGGCATGGGCCTGGCCCTCGCCGTCCCCTCGGTGGCCACCACGCTGGTCGGCTTCGCGCTGGCCGGACTGGGCGTGGCCACCCTCGTCCCCGCGGTCTTCCACGCCGCCGACGAGCTGCCCGGCCTGCCGCCCGGCCTGGGCCTGGCGGTCTCCAACTGGCTGCTGCGGATCGGCTTCCTGGTCTCCCCGCCGCTGATCGGCGCGGTCGCCGACGCGAGCTCGCTGCGGGTCGCCCTGTCGACCGTCGTCCTGGCCGGGCTGGGCGCGCTGGTGCTGGGCCGGGTGCTGCGCCGGTCGGTCGTCAGCCGCTGAGGTCGGCCCACGCCCGGCGGCGCTGCGCGGCGGGGTCGGCCACCACGCGTGGTACCGCGTCGAACACCGCGGTGCAGTGGGCGTCCGGCCGGTAGGTCGGCCAGTCCGCCAGCAGCCCGGCGGCCGGTGACCCGGAGCGGACCGTGCCCAGCACCGCCTCGTGGAGGGCCTCGGTCACCGTGCGGTCGGCCGGGCTCATCGGCCCGCCCGGCCGGGTGAGCAGCGGCCGCTCCACGAACCGCGGCGGAGCCGCCCAGAGGCAGGCGTTGTCCGCGCCGTGCGTGGGGCCGAGCGCGTCGAACGGCGGCAGCGACGGCGCGTGGTCCCACCGGCTCAGCCAGGCCCGGCCGCCGGCGGCGGCCTGCGCGAGGGCCAGCTCCCGGACCGGCTCCAGCCACATCTCGTCGGTCAGCAGCGACCGCAGCGGGTCCTCCCCCGGCCGCGCGGTGCGCGCGTAGACCTCCAGCAGCCGGTCGAACCGCGCCGCGCCGACCCGGCGGCGGGCCACCGCGGTGGCGCCGTCGGTGCCGGCGGTCAGCAGCGACGTCATCTCGTCCCGGCAGGAGCCGAACCACACGGAGACGTCCCGGAGGGCGCCCGACGCCACCACGTCGGCCGGCCGCGCGGGCAGGACCGTGCCGTCGACCACCGGGGCGAAGACCGCTCCGCCCACCCGGTCGCTGGCGCGCGCCACCCGGCGGGCCGCGTCCATCACCGCAGCGGCGGGCACGTCGCGCAGGGCGGTGCGGTCCTCCCGCGCCAGGCCCAGCTCGGCGAGGACCCGGCCGGCGACGTCGACCGCCTCGGCCGCCTCCAGCGGCGGCCCCCCGACCGACAACGCGACCGCGGCCCGGGTGCGGCGGCCGGCGTCCGTGGCGAGCAGCGCGCAGACCAAGCTGGCACCGGCCGACTGGCCGGCCAGGGTCAGCCGCCCCGGGTCGCCGCCGAAGCGGCCGACCTCGCGCTGGACCCAGTCCAGCGCGGCGAGCAGGTCGGTCATCACCGGGCTCGGCTCGGGGTCCTCGGGTGTGCCGAGCTGCAGGAAGCCGAACGGGCCCAGCCGGTAGCTGACCGCCACGACCACGCACGGACCCGCGGCGGCCAGCACGGAGCCGTCGTAGTCGGCGGCCGCGCCGGTCACGAAGGCACCACCGTGCACCCAGAACAGCACGGGCAGCGGCACGGTCGCCTCCGCGGGTGCGTACACGTCGAGGGTCAGGCAGGCCTCGGTACCGACCAGCCCGCCGCCGACGGCCCACTGCAGCCCGACGGGGCCGGGTCCGGTGGCGTCCCGGACACCGGACCACGGCACCACCGGACCGGCCGGCGCGAACCGCGCCGCCGTCGCGTAGGGGATGCCGCGCCAGCTGCCGACCCCGCCGTCGAGGCGGCCGGCGACCTCCCCGGAGGAGAGGCGGACGACGTGGGACATGGGTTCCTCCACCGTGCACGGGACGGGGCCCCGGCCGTCGGCCGGGGCCCCGTCGGTCGGTCTCAGGCGTGGGTGAGGTGACGGTCGCGCGGGGTGGCGTCCGGCCGGCCGAGCTGCTCCAGCGGGATGTGCGCAGTCTCGCGGGCGGTGAGAGCGCACAGCCCGGCGATGACGGCCGCCCCGGCGGTCAGGTAGGCCACCGGCAGCCAGCCGTTGGGCCCCTCGCCGACGATGCCGGCCGCGATCGCCGGGGAGAAGCCGCCGAGCGCGAAGCCGATCTGGGTGCCGATCGCCATGCCGGAGTACCGGACCCGGGTGTCGAACATCTCGCCGTACAGGGAAGGCCAGATGCCGTTGGCCGCGGAGTACGTGACGCCGGAGAGCAGGATGCCGAAGAGGAAGACCAGCCCGACGTTGCCCTGCTGCAGCGCCCACAGGAACGGGAAGACCGCCACGGCGGAGCCCAGCGCCCCGAAGGCGAACACCGGACGGCGGCCGATCCGGTCGGACAGGATCGCCCACAGCGGCAGGGTGCCGATCGCGACCACGTTGGCCGCGATGACCATCCACAGCAGGGTCGAGCGCTCCATGCCCACGACGTTGGTGCCGTGCGCCAGCGACCAGGTGCCGACGATCGTGCTCACCACGGAGACGAGCGCACACAGCACGACCCGCAGCACCGCGGCCCAGTGGTCGCGGAACAGGACGGCGACGGGCAGCTTGGCGACGGTGTGCTCCTGCTCGACCCGCTCGAACTCCGGGGTCTCGGGCAGCGAGCGGCGCACCCAGTAGCCGACCGCGACGACGACGGCCGACAGGAAGAACGGGATCCGCCAGCCCCAGCTCAGCAGCTGGTCCTCCGGCAGCAGCGCGATCGGAAGGAAGACCAGGTTGGCCAGGATCAGGCCGGCCTGGGTGCCCTGGAGGGTGAAGCTGGTGAAGAAGCCGCGGCGACCCTCGGGTGCGTGCTCCAGCGTCATCGAGTTGGCGCCGCTCTGCTCGCCGGCAGCGGACAGCCCCTGCAGGACGCGCATCAGCACGAGCAGGATGGGGGCAGCCACGCCGATGACGGCGTAGGACGGGATCAGACCGATCGCGAACGTCGAGACGCCCATCAGCAGCAGCGTCAGCACCAGCATCTTCTTGCGGCCGAGCACGTCACCGAAGTGCCCGATGACCACGGCGCCGAGCGGGCGGGCCACGTAGGCGACGCCGAAGGTGGCCAGCGAGAGCAGCGTGCCGGTGGCCGGGTCGTTCTCCGGGAAGAACACCTGCGGGAACACCAGGCCCGCGGCGGCGCCGTAGATGAAGAAGTCGTAGTACTCGAGCATGCTGCCGACGAAGCTGGCGAGGGCGGCCTTGCGCGGTGTGCGCTCCGGCACGGTCCCGCCGGGCGGCGCGGGGGTCGGGTTCATGTCAGGTCTCCTGGGGTGCCGGCGGCAGCGGGCAAGGCTGCCGGGTGGGCGACCGGGACGGGCCCGGTCGGACAGCGGTGCGGCGGTGCAGGGCTGTTCGCGCGGCCGCCGGGGTCCCGGCTGCCACACGCCCGCCCTCTCGGGCAGGAGCTCGTCCAGCGGCTATGTACCAACTGGTTACGTACCAGATGGTGAGGTGACCCGGGTCACCGTGTCAAGTGCCCCCGCGGACTGCTGTCGACGGTGGCCCGGAGTCGGAGGTCAGGGCCGGGTCGCAACGACGGCCGGGGACGGAGCGCGCAGACGCCGGACGGGTGTGGCGCCCTGCCGACTCCTCCTGCACGTGCACGAAGCGGCGACCGACCCGACGGGCCCACGCGGGGACTCGACGACCTGGAGGACCTGCGGGACGCTGCCAGCAGCGGTCCCGCGCTACAGGAGGCGATCATGGCCCCACAGCCGTTCACCGTTCGCCTCGACCAGGCTCCGGCGTACCGGTCCCTCGGGGAGCTGCTGACGATCGGCACCGTCGCGCCCGATCCGGACCGGATCATCGCGCTCGCAGCGCTCCACGGTGCCGAGGTCCTCACCGACCGGCCCTGACGACTCGGTCCCGGGGTGGACACCGGCGCCCGGTCGGCGCCGGGGACGGGCCATCGCCGCTCGGCCGCTCGGCCCTACCGGTCAGCAGGACCCGTTCCGGTCGCCGCCGTCCTCAGCGGGCGGTGAGGTAGGCGACGACGAGGTCGCCGAGCAGCCGCCGCTGGTGCTCCCGGCGGGCCGGGTCCAGCATGTCGCGGCCGAAGATCGCGCCGAAGGTGTGCCGGTTCGCCGTCCGGAAGACGCAGAAGCCGCTGATCACCTGGTGCACGTCCAGCGCGTCGACGTCCTCACGGAAGACGCCGGCCGCCCAGCCCCGCCGCAGGATCGCCTCCAGCACGTCCAGCGCGGGGTTCGCCAGGCCGGAGAGGACCTCCGAGCGGGCGATGTGCTCGGCGCGGTGGATGTTCTCGATGCTGACCAGCCGGATGAAGTCCGGGTGCGACTCGTGGTGGTCGAAGGTGAGCCCGGCCAGCTCGCGGATCGCCTCGACCGGGTCGAGGTGCTCGACGTCGAGCTGCTGCTCCAGGCTGCGGATCCGGCTGTAGGCCTGCTCCAGGACGGCGATGTAGAGCTGCTCCTTGCCGCCGAAGTAGTAGTAGATCATCCGCTTGGTGGTGCTGGTCTTGTCGGCGATCTCGTTGATCCGCGCACCGGCGTAGCCGCGGTCGGCGAACTCCCGGGTCGCGACGGTGAGGATGTCGGCCTTCGTCCGCTCGGCGTCGCGGATCCGCTCGCCGGGCAGCGCCGCCTCGTCGGGCGGCGCGGCGTCGGTCGGCTGGGCGGTCACGGGCTTCCTCCACGGTCGGCGTCGCCCCTGAGCCTACGGGCGACGGAGCTCGACGCCCCGGGCATGGTCCGGGACGGGGGCTGGCGCCCGCCCGGATCCTGTGGTCCCCTGAGACACAACTCACCAACTGGTACAGACGCGGAGGTCCGCTCGTGTCCCTCAGCTCCCCCGGCTTCCTGGTCGGTCTGATCGGCAGCGGCATCGGCCCCTCGCTGACCCCGGCCCTGCACGAGCAGGAGGCCGACGAGCTCGGCGTCCGCTACCTGTACCGCCGCCTCGACCTCGACGTGCTGGGGCTCCCGGCGACCGCCGTCGGGGAGCTGCTCACCGCCGCGCGGCTGCTCGGCTTCGACGGCCTGAACGTCACCCACCCGTGCAAGCAGCTCGTACTGGAGCACCTCGACGAGCTCTCCCCGGACGCGGCGGCCCTGGGTGCGGTGAACACCGTCGTCCTCACCGGCGGCCGCGCGGTCGGCCACAACACCGACTGGTCCGGCTTCGCCCGGTCCTTCGACCGGGGGCTCGCCGACGTCCCCACCGACCAGGTGGTGCTGCTCGGCGCGGGCGGGGCGGGGGCGGCCGTGGCGCACGCGCTGCTGACCCTGGGCACCGGCCGGCTCACCGTCCTGGACGTCGACGGGCAGCGCGCCGGCGCGCTGGCCGGGGCGCTCGCCGACCGGTTCGGCGCCGACCGGGCGCGCGGCGGGGACCTGACCGGCCTGGACGCCGCGGTGAGCGCCGCCGACGGCCTCGTGCACGCCACTCCCACCGGGATGGTCGCGCACCCCGGCCTCCCCGTGCCCACGGCGCTGCTGCGCCCGGCCCTGTGGGTCGCCGACGTGGTCTACCGGCCGCTGGAGACCGAGCTGGTGCGCACCGCCCGCGCGCTGGGCTGCCGGGTGCTGGACGGCGGCGGCATGGCCGTCTACCAGGCGGTCGACGCCTTCCGCCTGTTCACCGGCCTGGAGCCGGACGCCGAGCGGATGCGGGCCCACTTCTCCACGCTGGTCGCCGAGCCGGGGGTGGACGCGCGTGTCTGACCGGCCGTTCCGCCGCGCGGTCGCCACCGTCTGCCTGTCCGGCACGCTGGAGGACAAGCTGGGCGCCGCGGCGGCCGCCGGGTTCGACGGCATCGAGGTCTTCGAGCCCGACCTCGTCGCCGCGCCGTGGTCACCGGCCGAGCTGGCGGCCCGCTGCGCCGACCTCGGGCTGTCGATCGACCTGTACCAGCCCTTCCGGGACCTGGACTCCACCGACCCGGCGCGGTTCGCCCGCAATCTGCGCCGGGCCGAGCGGAAGTTCGACGTGATGGAGCAGCTGGGGACGACGACGGTGCTGGTCTGCTCCTCGGTGGCCGCGGACGCGGTCGCCGACCCCGACCAGCTCGCCGGGCAGCTGGCCGCGGTCGCTCAGCGCGCGGGCGAGCGGGGGCTGCGGATCGCCTACGAGGCGCTGGCCTGGGGTACGCACGTCTCCACCTGGGACCGGTCGTGGGACGCCGTCCGGCGCGCGGACTCCCCCGCGCTCGGGCTGTGCCTGGACAGCTTCCACGTGCTCTCCCGCGGCGGGGACCCGGCCGGGTTCGCCGCCGTCCCCGCCGACAAGCTGTTCTTCCTCCAGCTCGCCGACGCGCCGCAGCTGCAGATGGACGTGCTGCAGTGGAGCCGGCACCACCGGTTGTTCCCCGGGCAGGGCGCCTTCGACCTGGCCGCCTTCCTGGACTCGGTGCTCGCCGCCGGCTACACCGGCCCGCTGTCGCTGGAGGTCTTCAACGACGTCTACCGGCAGTCCGACCCGGCCCGCACGGCCGTGGACGCGATGCGGTCGCTGCTGTGGCTGCAGGAGCAGCTCGCCGCCCGCCGCGGGGACCCGGAGCTCGCGGTCGCGCCGCCCGCCCCGGCGCTGACCGGCTGGTCGTTCACCGAGCTCGCCGTGGACGGGGTGTCCGGGCCCGAGGTCGCGGCGGCGCTCGCCGGGATGGGCTTCACCCACACGGGACAGCACCGATCCAAGCCGGTGCAGCTGTGGGAGCAGGGGCGGGCGCGGGTGCTGCTCAACGCCTCCGTCGTCCGGCCGTCGGCCACCGGGGTGGCGTCGGTCGCCGCCCTGGGCCTGGAGAGCGCCGACCCACCGCGGTCCGCGCAGCGTGCCGAGTGCCTCAAGGCGCCGGTGCTGCCCCGCACCCGCGGCGCCACCGAGGCCGACCTGTCGGCGGTCGCGGCCCCCGACGGGACGCAGGTGTTCTTCACCCGCACCGGTCCCGACGGCTGGCCCGCCGACTTCCTCCCGACCGGCTCCCCCGCCGGCGCCGGTGCCGGGGTCACCGGCGTGGACCACGTGGGGCTGACCCAGCCGTTCGACTCCTTCGACGAGGCGGCGCTGTTCTACCGGGCGGTGCTGGGCCTGGAGCCGCAGGCGGTCGGCGAGTTCGCCGCGCCGTTCGGCCTGGTGCGCACCCGCGCGGTGAGCGACCCGGCCCGCGCCGTCCGGCTGGCGCTCAGCGTGAGCGCGCTGCGCCGGGGCACCTGGGCGCCCGGCGTGCCCGACCCGCAGTACGTCGCCTTCACCAGCGCGGACGTCGTCGCCACGGCCCGGGCCGCGCGGGCCGCGGGGGCGCCCCTGCTGACGATCCCGGGCAACTACGCCGACGACCTCGACGCCCGCTACGACCTCGCGCCCGAGCTGCTGGCCGCGATCCGCGAGCTCGGGCTGCTCTACGACGAGGACGAGCACGGCCGCTGGCTGCAGCTGGTCACCCGGGTCCTCGGCGACCGGGTGTTCCTGGTGGTGGTCCAGCGCCTGGGCGGCTACGACGGGTACGGCGCCGCGGACGCCCCCGTGCGGATGGCGGCGCACCGGCGCAGCCGGGCGCTGGCCACGACGGACTGACCGCTACCCCGTCCCGCGGGCGTCGCGCTCGGGCATGTCCTCGTCGTCGGTGACCGGCGCAGGCCGGGGCGCGTCCGGGAGCCCGTCGGCCGTCGGCTCGGGCGTCTCCGGCCGGACCGCCTCGGCCCGGGCCGGCCCGTTGGCGGCCGGGACCACCGGGACGACGGGGTGGTCGGGTGCGACCAGCTCGTACCGGTGCCAGTAGGTCTCGAGCACCGCCTGGACCGCGGCGACCACCGGGATGGACACCAGCGCGCCCATGGCGCCGAACAGCGCCGCGCCGGCGATCACCGCGCCGAGGGCCACGGCCGGGTGCACGTCCACGGTGCGGGCGGTGATCCGCGGAGCGATCAGGTAGTTCTCCACCTGCTGGTAGACGACGCCGAACACGATGACCCACAGCGCGTCGGACGGGTCCCCGGACAGCGAGATCAGCGCCGGGACGGCGATCGCCAGGTAGGTGCCGATGGTCGGGATGAACTGGGACACCGCCCCGGTCCAGATCGCCAGCGGCAGCCAGTACGGCACGTCCAGGAGCACCAGGACGACGCCGGTGATGACCCCGCTGATCAGCGCGAGCAGCAGCCGGGAGACGACGTAGCCGCCGGTCTTGCGGACCGCGATCTCCCAGACCGTGGCGATGACCAGCTGGTGCCGGGGCGGGAACCGCCGGGAGACCGAGCGCCGGAGGGCCGGCCCCTGCGCGGACATGTAGTAGGCGAACAGCAGGAACGTGAAGCCCTGGAACAGCAGCCCGATCAGGGCGGTCACGATGCCGACGACGCCCGGCGTGAGCTGCTGGAGGAGGGACTGCACCCGGCCCGGGGTGAGCTGCAGGGACGCCACGATGTCAGCGGGGCTGAAGTCGGTGTCGAAGGTGTCGTTGACCCAGCCGACGCCGTTGCGGACGGCGTCGGGCAGCCCGCTGATCAGGGCGCCCAGCTGGTCGACGAGCAGCGCGCCGAACAGGACGCCGAAGGCCACCACCAGCCCGACCAGGCCCAGCAGCACCAGCCCGGTCGCCACCCCCCGCCGCATCCCGCGCCGGGCCAGCGCCGCGACCAGCGGCTCGACGCTGATCGCGAAGAGCCAGGAGAGGAACACCAGGCCGAGGAAGCCGCGCAGGTTCCAGAAGGCCCACTCCACCACCTGGAACAGCGCGATGGCGGAGAGGACGAGGAACACCCCGCGCCGGAACCAGGGCGGGAGGGCACCGGGCCAGCCGGTTCCCCCAGCCGGGTCGGCGGCGGGTGCGTCCGGGAGCACGGGGGGCAACGGGTCGAGATCGTCGTCCGCCGACCCCGGACGGGTCCACAACCGGGAGGCGCGCAGCCGGGCGGCCACCCGGGACCGGCGGCTCGCGGGCTCGGTCATCGTGCCTCCGTTCCCCGGGCCGTCGCCGGGCACGGTAGACGTGGACGCCCCGGGCAGCCAGGTGGGGAGGCGCGCTCTCGGGAGCCTGCGGACCTGCGGCTCAGCCGGGCAGCAGACGGCCCAGGACGCCCTTCACGGTCGCGCCGGCCCGGTAGGACTGGACCAGCCAGGAGCCGCAGACGATGTTGGCGCCGGCCAGCACCGGCACGACGAACTGGGCCACCCGCTGCCGCCGCTGCCAGGTGGCGATCTGCTCCGGCGTGCCGTCGGTGGGGATCGTGGCGTCCTTCACCTCGATCGGCTCGCCGTGCGCGTACGCCTGCTCGGCCAGCTTGCCGATCCGGCTGCCGGAGTACGCCGAGTAGCCGGTGGCGGCCGCGCCGGCGACCACGATCCCCGCCTTGAGCGCGCCGACGCGCGCGAAGCCCTCCTGCAGGGCCATCCTCCGGCCGCCCACCTGGGTCAGCCGCAGCCCCGCGAGCAGCGTGGCGCCGATGCCGGCCCACTGGGCCGGGGCGAACCGGCCCCAGGCGGCGCTCGCCACGCGGATCCGGTCGATCCCCTGGGTCAGGTCGCTGCCGGCCTTGTTGACCCCGGCGACGCCCATGACCGTCCCGCCGAACCACAGGGCCGACCCGAGGTCGTGCACCGCCTGCGCGACGACGTGGTTGTCCGTGTTGCCCATGCTGCCCCCCTGGTTGCCGAGCGGCGGGCTGCGCCGCCTCAGGCGCGGCTACCCACCAGCTCCGCGGGAGCAAACGGCCCCGCCCGGCGGACCGGACGGGGCCGTCCGCTCAGAGCGGGTGCACCTCGTCGGCCTGCCGGCCGCGCTCGCCGGGGCTGGCGGTGAACTCCACCCGCTGGCCCTCCTCGAGGCTGCGGTAGCCGCCGTCATCGGCGATCGCGGAGTAGTGCACGAACACGTCGTCCCCGCCGTCGTCGGGCTCGATGAACCCGAAGCCCTTCTCGGCGTTGAACCACTTCACCGTGCCCCCGGTGCCGCCCGAGCTCCCCCGAGGACGCGCGGGCCGCCGGTCGTCACGCCGGTCGTCGCGCCAGCTGTCCCGGCCGCTGTCCCGGCCGCTGTCCCTGCCGCTTTCCCTGCCGCCGCGCTGCCCGCCGCCACCGAGGGGCTGGACCGAGTCGGCCTGGAGGCCCCGCTGGCCCTGGCTGGCGGTGAACTCCACCCGCTGCCCCTCGTCCAGGCTGCGGTAGCCGCCGTCGTCGGCGATCGCGGAGAAGTGCACGAACACGTCGTCGCCGCCGTCGTCGGGCTCGATGAACCCGAAGCCCTTCTCCGCGTTGAACCAGCGCACGGTGCCCTCCGCACCGCCCGACCCGCGGGCCGGGCGCCGGTCGCGCCGGTCGTCGCGCCGATCGTCGCGCCGGTCGTCGCGCCAGCTGTCCCGGCCGCTGTCCCGGCCGCCGCGCTGGCCGCCGCCGCCGAGCGGCTGCACCGAGTCGGCCTGGAGGCCCCGCTGGCCCTGGCTGGCGGTGAACTCCACCCGCTGCCCCTCGTCGAGGCTGCGGTAGCCGCCGTCGTCGGCGATCGCGGAGAAGTGCACGAACACGTCGTCCCCGCCGTCGTCGGGCTCGATGAACCCGAACCCCTTCTCCGCGTTGAACCAGCGCACGGTGCCTTCCGCACCGCCGGAGCCCCGCGCCGGCCGCTGGTCACGCCGGTCGTCCCGCCGGTCGTCCCGACGCTCCGGCCGGGCCGGGCGCCGGGCGCCCCCGAGCGGGGACACCGCCTCCGCCTGCGGCCCGCGCTGCCCGGGACCGGCGGTGTACTCGACCCGCTGCCCCTCGTCGAGGGTGCGGAAGCCGCCCTCGTCGGCGATCGCGGAGAAGTGCACGAAGACGTCCTCGCCGCCGTCGTCGGGCTCGATGAACCCGAACCCCTTCTCCGCGTTGAACCACTTGACCGTGCCCTGCGCCATGCTCTCCGACCTGACTTCCCACGACCCCCGGCTCCCGTCGAGCCGGTCTGCTGTCCTCGTTCCGGAGGAGGACTCTGCCAAGTGTCCGCCCCGGCCCGCACCACCAGGGTCCCTCATCCTGCGGCCCAGTCCAGCCAGTCCACCGCCGTCCGGGCCACGTCGGGTGGCACCGTGTGCGGACCGGCGAACTCCTGGTACGTCACCTCGTAGCCGTCCTCCCGCAGGCGCGGCACGATCCGGCGGCTGGTCCGGTCGATGGGCAGGACCTCGTCGGCGTCGCCGTGGGCGACGAACACCGCCGGCCGCCCGTCGGCGGGCGCGTCGGGGACGAACCCCGGGGAGAAGGCGACGACGCGGCGGAACAGCGTCCCGTTGGCCAGCCCGAGGCCGAGCGCGTAGGAGGCCCCGTCGGAGAAGCCGGAGATCGCGATCCGCTCCGGGTCGACCCGGACGGCGGCGAAGACCGTCGCGAGGGCGCGGTCCACGAGGACGACGTCGGGACCGAAGCGCCCGCCCACCGCGTCCCAGGTCGACCCCCGGGACGCCGGGGCGAGCAGCAGCAGCCCCCGTTCGTCGGCCTGTCCCCGTAGCAGCGCGAGCCCGGCCTCGGCGTCGCCACCGGCACCGTGGAGGGTCACGACGAGCGGCGCGGCTCGGTCGGTCGCCAGGCCCGGGGGCACATGGAGCAGCACGTCGCGCGTCCCGGTCAGCCCCAGGGGTCGGGTGCCCGGGGCCGCCGTCGTCCCCGCCAGGAGCTCGTCCGGGCGCGCGGTGAGCCGGGCGGCGTCGGTGGGTCCGGGCAGGACGTCGCACCCCGGCAGCAGCGCGGCCGCCCCCAGCCAGGCGCCGGCGGCGAGGAACCGCCGCCGGTCGAGCACCAGCGCGGAAGGGTGGGAGCCTGCCCCGTCGCGCAGGCCTCCGGCCGGGGTGCCCGAGCGGTCCATGTCGTCGGGCCGCGTACCCGGTGGCGGCGGTGCCACACCGGGCCGACGGTCCGCGCTGCGCGGCGACCCGCCATGGGCGACCGTGGACGGCGGTGGACGGAGGAGGGAGCCGGGTGAGCGACCAGGAGGCGTCCTTCCGCCGGTTCGTCGCGGAGCAGCGCGCCGGGTCGCTGCGTACGGCGCTGCTGCTGACCGGCGACCGCGGCTCCGCGGAGGAGCTGGTCCAGGCGGCGCTGACCCGGGTGTGGCGGCGGTGGCGACGGGTCGAGGGCGATCCCGCGGCCGTACTGCGGCGCGAGCTGGTCCGCGGGGTCACCGGCTGGCGGGCCCGTCTCCTGCGCGGCGAGCAGGTGGTCGAGGAGCTGCCCGACCCGTTCGCGCCGCCGTCGTCCCGGCCCTCCCCCGCGCTGCCCCGGGCGCTGCGCGAGCTGCCGCCGCGCACCCGCGCGGCGACCGTCCTCCGCTGGTACGCGGAGTGCTCCGAGGACGAGACGGCGCGGGCCCTGGGGTGCCCGGTCGGGACGGCGCGCGCCGAGGCGGCAACCGGCCGGGAATCGCTGTTGGCAGTCCTCCCCGCCGGAGGTCCGCGGTGAGCGACGACGCCCGGCTGCGGGAGGCGCTCGACGAGGTCGCCCGGCCCGCGGGGCGGTGGCGGCTGTCGACCGAGGAGTCCGTCGCCGACGTCCTCGCCCGGTCCCGGCGCCAGCGGCGGCGGTTGGCCGGCGGCGTGGTCACCGCGCTGGCCGTGGTCGCCGTCGCCGTCCCGCTGGCCCGGGCGGTGCCCGAGCCGGCGCTGCCGGGCCCGGCGGCGACGACGGATGCGGACCGCGGACCGGTGCCGTCGCTGCCCGTCCTGGTCGGGCCCACCCGGGGCTCGCTGGCCGGCGACGAGGCCTTCCTCGCCGCGGTCCACCGGGTCGGCTGGGGCGCGCAGGACGCCCCGCCGCCGGACGAACGCGAGGTCGTGCTGGCGACCGACACCCCGCACGGGCGGGTGGCCCTGGTCGTGGGCCACGTCGAGGACGACTTCCGCGGCGTCTGGCTCACCGGCCCGGTCGGCGCCGCCGCCGACCAGCTGCAGGTGCACCTGCCCACCGGGCTGGGACGGTCGCGGCCGCTCTCGCTGGTGCTGGGCGGTCCGGGACCGGCGACGCTCGTGGTGGTGGCCGGGCGCGGCGACCGGATCGAGGTCTCCCCCCGGCTGGCCGCCGGCCCCCGCGGCACCGTCTCGCGCAGCTACGCGGAGGCCGAGGCGGTCGACGGGGTGGCCGTGGTGCCGGTGCGGACCACGCAGCACGGCACCGCGGTGAGCGTGCGGGTGCTCCGCGAGGACCGCGTCGTGCACCGGTCCGGCGTGGACTGGCTCGGCAGCGGGGCTGGGCGGCGGGGCGACCTTCCGGTGCTCACCGCGCTGCGGCCGGGCGGCGCGGCCCCGGCGCCCGCGGTGCTCGCCGCGGCCCTCGTCGGCGTGGCCGTGCCGCTCGGCGTGGAGCCCGCGGCCCTCGACCCGGAGCTGCTGTGGTCCGGGCCGCTGCCGGCCGGCGGGCGCCCGGGCTCGGTGGCCGTGGTCGTCGCGCGCAGCCCGGGTGGCGCGCTGGTGGTCACCACCTGGGCCGGGGGTGCCGGAGCGCCGGTGGCCTGCGGCACGCAGACCCCGCCCGGCACCGCCGACGTCGACGGTCTGACCGTGGCGCGGGTGTGCGCGCTGCCCTCGCCGGCCGGCGGGGCAGACGACGAGCGGTGGCTGGTGCTGACCGCGCCGCCGTCCGCGGCGAGCGCCGAGGTCGTCGACCGGCACGAGCAGGTGCTGGCCGACCTGCCGCTGACCGGCGGGAGCGCCGTCGTCCAGCTGCCCGAGGAGGCGCGGGAGGTGCGCACCCTCGACGCGTCCGGTGAGGAGCTGGCCGAGACGCCGATCGCACCCCCGGCGCTGGCGCCGTTCGGCGACTACGGCAGCGGACCCGAGCGCTGATCCGGGCCCACGCCGGCGAGCACGGCCCGGGCCACGGCCAGCGCGGCGGGGCCGGCCGGGGACCGCGCCGCCTCCCGCAGCCAGTCCGCGAGCGGCGTGGCGAGCCCGGGTGACAGGGCCGTGATCCAGTCGACCGTGGCCGCCCGGGCCTCGGCGACGTGCTCCGTGCTCCCGTCGGGGAACCGGGCGACCACCTCGGGCCGGCTGGCGAGCAGGCCGGCCCGCTCCCAGGCGCCGCCGGTGGTGCGCGCGGCGAGGGCCTCCAAGGCGTCGGCGGCGGCGGTCAGCGGGGAGGTCGCGTGGTCCACGGCGGCAGTGTGCCGCGCCGGGCCGCTGGGCACGGACGAGACGTGGACCCCGAACCGCGGAGGGACGACGACGAGGGCGGCGACCCGGCGTGCTGGGCCCGGCTGGTGTGCCCCGCGTGCGGACGGCTGACCGAGGACCCGCAGGCCCGGCACTGCCCCGCCTGCGGCGCCGAGCTCCCGGCCGACTGAGCTGGTTCCGCACCCGCCAACGTCCGCCCTCAAGGCGGCCTCAGGGACACGCGTGGCGCGGTGACTCCTGCGGTCTCAGGGCTTTCGAGCGCCGGAAATGGCCCGACATGGCAGAAGTCGCTGAGGATCAGCGGGGCGTCGAAGACCCCGCGCGGAAGGGCGCGCCGTGACCAGGGACGATCAGGGTCGCGAGGTCCAACACCCGCTCCCGCTGCTGCCGCAACTCCTCGCGATCCAACGAGTAGGGGTCGTCGGCTGGCCCCTCCTCGGTCCACCACAGGTGGGTGAGGGCGATCGTGTCCTCGACTGTCCCCACCAGCGTCGTGATGTCCTGGGGTGTGTGTCCGGGAGTTGCATGCAGCCGGATGCTCGGCGTTATGTGGGTGCCCTCCGCGGCGCGCTGGGTGAACACGTCGCCCTCGATGACGGACTGGAAGTCGTGCACCGGGACCGCGGGGAAGAGCGCGATGTTGAGGGTGTGGTCGAGGTGGTGATGGCTGACGACGACATCCGTGACCTCTTCTGGCCGGACGCCGAGGTCGCGCAGCGGGCGGAGGATCAACTCGCGGTCAGCCACCATGCCCGGGTCCACGATCACGACTCGGTCGGCGTCCCTGATCAGGCTCACGGTGCCGGCGACGTTCGGCGGCCGGACGTAGCCCTCGACGAGGATGTCCAGGCGGGCGGTGCGGGCGAGTTCGGTCATGGAGCGGACCGTACTGGCGCAGCGAGTCCCGGTGTCCGGAGATCAGAAGAGCCCCTGAGTGGGCCGCTCGGACACACCGGCGACGGCTCGCCCGTGGGACGGTCTCAGGACCTGCCTCGCCACACCGGTGTGAGTGCAACAACCGATGACTTCGACCCGCGGTCGAAGTTGGATGATCGAGTTCCAGATGCCCGTGGCGTCGGACATGCGCTTCAACTGGGTCCATGCTGACCTCGCTGCATTGGACCCGACCGAAGCCCGCGAGCTCGTCGTCGACGCTCGGCGGGCGGTCGTCCCCGAGAAGGGTCTCCAAGGCCTACGACCTCTCGCACCCCATGGGCCCGGGCTGAGGTCCGGTCTCTGTGACGACGCTGGTCGGCTCGGGCGCCCCGGGTAGGCCTCTGCCGACCGTGGGGCTCAAGCAGCCCGCACTGCAGCGGTGAGGCAGCGCCAGCGTTCTAGCGGATCACCCGTGCCGGCATGGTCGTCGCGGACGGTGCGCCATTCGTCGCCGGTCTGATGCAGCCACACTGATGAGGAGGTTCTTCGGCTGGTATCGGAAGGGGGTGGCGTGAAGCGGATCGCAGAGCGAGCGGTGGTCATCGGGGGCAGCGTGGCCGGCCTCCTGGCCGCCCGTGTGCTCACCGAAGCCGTCGACGAGGTCATGTTGGTCGAGCGGGACGCCTGGTCTGATGCACCCGTCCATCGGCGCGGGGTGCCGCAGGGCCGCCAGCCGCACCTGCTGCTCGGCCGCGGACGCGAGGTGCTCGATCGCCTCTGCCCCGGGTTCTCCGCGGACGTCGTAGCCGCCGGCGGTCACGAGTGGGACTTCCAAGGCGACGGGCGCTACTTCAGCGAGGCCGGTCTGATGGCGCACCGGCCCAGCGGAATGGTGGGGGTGGCCGGGAGCCGTCCACTTCTGGAGTCCGTCCTGCGGCGCCGGGTGAGCGAGCTGCCCGGAGTGACGCCGATGGCCCCTGCTTCCGCCGAACCGCTGCTGCGCGGCGACCGGGTCGTCGGCGTCCGGGTGCGTCGGAGCGCCGGGCAGGAGCGCGAGGTGCCGGCCGACGTCGTGGTCGACGCCACCGGACGCGGCTCCCACCTGCCGATCTGGCTGGAGGGGCAGGGGTATGGGCGGCCACCGGAGTCGTCACTGCAACTGGGCCTGTCCTACACGTCCTGGACATTCCCCCGCGACCCCGGCGACCTGGACGGCGCTGCGGTGTGCATCGTCGCCGCCAACCCGGAGCTGCCCCGCGGCGGATCGGCCAGCGCAATCGAGGGCGATCGCTGGTTGGTCACTGCCTCGGCCTACTACGGCACCTCCGTTCCCCGCGACCGTCCTGGCTTCCAGGCGTTCCTCGAGGACCTGGTCAGCCCACGGATCGGTGCCCTGATCCGCGGCCGCGAGCCGCTGGAACCGGCGCCGGTCGTCCACCGAGTGCCCGCGAGCACCCGGCGCCACTACGAGCGCCTACCCCGCCGACCCGAAGGCCTGCTCGTCCTCGGCGACGCCTACGCCGGCTTCAATCCCATCTACGGGCACGGCATGACCGTGGCCGCCCTCGAGGCGTTGGCGCTGCAGGCCGACCTCGCCCACGGGCTGGACGGCTTGGCGGACAGAAGCGCCCGGTCCACCGCCCGCGCGGCATCCGCGGTGTGGGACATGGCCGCCGGCGCAGACCTCCGGTTCCCCGGCGTGCCAGGTGCCCGGCCACTGCGCACGACGATGCTCAACGCCTGGGTCGGCCGGGTCGTCCGGGCCGCAACCAGGGATGCGGAGGTCGCTGAGGCCTTCCTGCGCACGGTGAACCTGATGGCACGTCCGGAGTCGCTGCTGTCCCCGATGATCGCTGGCCGGGTGCTCCGCGCCCAGCGCGGAGCACCGACGTCGGCTCCGGCGAGACGATCGTGACCCCAGGAGCCTGCTCTACATCACGAACCCGCACCCGCCAGCGACGATGCCACTCTGACCGCGACACCACGTGAGAAGACCTCGGTCATCCAGAACACATCTGATGCGGCCCGGCCGGCAACGTCCGCCCTGCCCCTCACGCGGGCGTCGGGCGTGTCCCAGGACGGCCCATCGAGGAAGCCCGGGAGCGTCTTCTCCGGCGGATCCGGGCAGGGCGGGCCGTTTCACCCGACGTAGCACGGGCAGACCTGGAGCATCCATCGTTCCGACGTGGAGGAGGCTGCCATGACCGAGACCGGTCGCCCCTACGGCGGCGTGAACGAGCGCCCCGACGACAACGACGTGCTGCCCGGCGAGCGCCCCACCCACGAGAGCGTCGGCGCGAACTCCGCCGAGGAACCCCGTGCTGCGGAGGGGCCGATGTCCGGGGACGTCACCCAGGTGCCCGACCGCGCGCCGGACCAGCCGGATGCCAAGCGCCCGGGCATCGCCGACGCCACGGGGCCCACCGGCTGAACTGACCACCAGCCACGGCTGCCCGGCGAGCCGGACGGCTGTGCTCTGCCCACGAGGGCGGCAGCGGACGAGGAACCCCGATCAGAGGTGCTGCGCGAGCGAGACGCTCGCACACGTTCCCGCGGGAACGCCGTCGTCTGCACGTGTCCCGCAGTGGGCAGCTCGCAGAACGGCCGCCCCGTGGGCGGCTCGTCCGGTCAGGAGACGCGGACGAACTCCCGCCCGTTCCAGTGCCAGCGCACGGTGATGGGGATCGACGGGCCGCCGGCGCGGGAGTCCTCCGGCGCGTAGGCCCTCATCGCGGCGACGATGTCGCCGTCCTGCACGGACAGTCCGGCCGGGTCGTAGAGCGGCGACAGGATCGTCGCCTCGCGCAGCGTGAGTGGGCTGGGCAGCAGGCCGAGCCGTTCGCCGGACGCGGCGAACACGTGCACCTCCTGGACGATGCCGTTGGACGGCTGCGGTGAGCACTGCAGCAGCACGATCGTGTCCGGCTCGCCGTCCCCGTCGACGTCGCCCCGGGCCTCGGCCTCCAACCGGATCTGGTAGTGGTCGTAGTACGGGGGCCTGCTCCCGTCGGCGAGCACCCGGGCGGCCCCGCCGGTGAGCGTCGCCGGGATGCCGTCCGGGACGATCCCGTCGCACGTCACGCGGTAGCTGGCATCACGCCAGCCGGACGCCGCCGCCGAAGACTCGTCGGTGGCCGCACCGCCGCCCGGGGCGGCGCAGCCGCCCAGCAGGCACCCCGCCAGGCTCACGGCCAGGAGCCCGGTCGACAGCCGGGGTCCCGGCACCATCCATGACAGGGACATCGGCCCATCCCCCTCGGCCGGTCGTGCGAGGGGCATCCCCTCGACACCGAGCGTCCCACCGGGAGGCCGTCCCCGGCGGGTCCAGCGGCCCGGGGTGTACTCGTCCCGCCCGCCTTGGCATGCCGTCCACTTCGGCGGCCGGGGTGTCAGGCGCCCAGCAGGCCGCGCAGCTCCTCGGCGTTGCGCACCGCGTGGCCGTACCCGTCGTTGTTGAAGTAGGCGTAGACGTCCCGGCCGCCGTCCCGCCACTCCCCCATCCGGTCGGCCCACCAGCGCAGGTCGCTGCTGGAGTAGCTGCCGCCGTAGAGGTACTGGTCGTCGGGCCCGTGCAGCCGGACGTACACGAACGGCGCGGTGGCCCGCAGCACGCACGGCAGGTGCGCGCCGCTCATCACGCAGTAGGCCGCGCCGTGCCGCTCGAGCAGCGCGAACACCTCGTCGGTGTGCCAGCTCGGGTGCCGGAACTCGACCGCGACGCGCATCCAGTCCGGCAGGCGGCCGAGGAACCAGTCCAGCCGGGCGTCGTCCCGCTCGTGGCCGGGGTGCATCTGCACCAGCAGGACGGCGCGCTTGTCGCCCAGCTCGTGCCAGCAGGTGGTCATGCGCTCGATCCACACCTCGGGCCCGTACAGCTTCTTGGCGTGGGTGAGCCCGCGCGGCGCCTTGACCGAGAGCTGGAACCCCGGGGGCAGCCGACGGCGCCAGCTCGCGAACGTCGCGGTGCGCGGCCAGCGGTAGAAGCTGGCGTTGAGCTCCACGGTGCCGAACCGCTGCACGTAGAGGCCGAGCCGGTCGGCCGGGCGGGTGCCGGGCGGGTACAGGACGCCGTCCCAGTGGTCGTAGCTCCACCCGGAGGTCCCCACGTGGACGGCTGGCACGCCCCGAGCGTAGGTGCGCGGCCCATCCGGTCACCGCGGGCCGGCGTCGTCCGGCAGCATCCTGCCCGGGCCCCCTCGGGAGGAGATCACGGTGACCGTTCGCGTCGGCACGTTCCTGCCCGACTTCGCTCCCGGCAGCCTGACCGCCCGGCGGGCCACGGTTGCCGGGCTCGAGGCGGCCGGGGTCGACCACCTCGCCGTCGGCGACCACGTCAGCTTCGTCGGCGGGTCCGGCTCGGACGGGCTGCTGCACGCCGCCCATCTGCTGGCGCTCAGCGACCGGCTGCCGGTCCACGTCGGGGTCTACCTGCTCGCCCTGCGGCACCCGGTCCCGGTCGCCCGCCAGCTGGCCGACCTGGCCGCGCTCGCGCCGGGGCGGCTGGTGCTCGGGGTCGGCGTGGGCGGGGAGGACCCGCACGAGTTCGAGGTGTGCGGGGTCGACCCGACCACCCGCGGACGGCGGACGGACGAGGCGCTGCCCCTGGTCCGCCGCCTGCTCACCGGCGAGCCGGTCACCAGCGACGGTCCGTGCTTCCCGGTGCTCGAGGCGCGGGTGCTGCCCGCGGCCGGGAGCCTGCCCATCGTGATCGGCGGCCGGTCGGCGGCCGCGGTGCGCCGGGCAGCCCGGCACGGCGACGGCTGGCTGGGCATCTGGATCCCCCCGCGCCGGTTCGCCGAGGTGACCGGCCAGATCGCCGAGCAGGCGGCCGCCGCCGGCCGGGCGGACGTCGCGTGGCGGCACGGGCTGCAGGTCTGGTGCGGGTTCGGCGCCGGCGTCGAGGCCGCCACCGCACCGCTCGCCGCCGCCATGGAGGCCATGTACGGCCTGCCGTACAGCTCCTTCGCCCGCTACAGCCCGGCGGGCCGGCCGGCGGACGTGGCGGCCTTCCTGCAGCCCTACGTCGAGGCGGGCTGCCGCAGCTTCAACCTCATCCCCCGCGCCGCGGACCAGGACGTCGCCCTCGCCGGCGTGGCCGAGGTGCGCCGGCTGCTGGCCGGCTGAAACGGCGCGCACCTCAGCCGCCTCGTGGCGGCGGCGCCGTGCTGCCCCGGACCACGAGCCCGACGACGGCGGGCGGCGGCACGCCGACCTCCTCGCCCTGGAGCGCGGCGCGCACCAGCACGCCGACCCGCTGCCCGCGGTCGCGCAGCGGCTGGGCGACCGTGGTGAGCGGCGGTTCGGCGGACCGGGCCGCCGGGGAGTCGTCGAACCCCACGACCGACAGGTCGCCGGGCACGGCCAGCCCGAGGGCGCGGGCGGCCCGCACCACCCCGAGCGCGAGCTGGTCGGTGCTGGCGAACACCCCGGTCGGCCGGTCCGGGCCGGCGAGCAGCTCCCGCGCCGCCCGGGCGGCCGCGTCCGGCTCGTTCGCGGTGACCTCCACGACCGGCACGCCGGCCCAGTCGAGGCCCGCCTCGGCGACGGCCGCAGCGGCGCCGGCCAGCCGGCGGCGCATCACGGCGTACTCCGCCGTCCGCTGCCGCTCGGCGTCGGCCCGGCCCTGCCGGCGGTCGCAACCCAGGGGCATGGCCAGCACCGCGAGCCGCCGGTGCCCGAGCCGGGTCAGGTGCCGGACGGCGGTGGTGGCACCGGAGGCGTCGTCGATGCCCACCACCGGCACCCCGGGCAGCGCGGGCTGGTCGACCACCACCACCGGGCGGCCGCGGGAGGCGACGACGTCGACCGCCGGGTGCCCGTCGGGCAGCGACTGGACCACCCAGGCGTCCACCGCGGCGTCGGCCAGGGCCTGCAGGGCCGCCGGGTCCCGACGGGCCGGGTGCAGCAGCAGGCCGAGACCGTCGGCCTGGACCTCGCGGGCCAGGCCGTCGAGGAAGAGCACCGAGGTCGGGTCGGAGAAGGCGTAGGACAGGCTCTCGTCGACCAGGACGCCGACCGCCCCCACCCGGCCCCGGCGCAGGCCGCGGGCCATCGGGTCGGGGCCGGTGAACCCCAGCTCCGCGGCACGGGCCAGGATCCGCTCCCGCAGCGCGGGCGACAGCTG
Source organism: Modestobacter sp. I12A-02662 (assembly GCF_041028325.1). Classification (NCBI taxonomy): domain Bacteria; kingdom Bacillati; phylum Actinomycetota; class Actinomycetes; order Geodermatophilales; family Geodermatophilaceae; genus Modestobacter; species Modestobacter sp. I12A-02662. The sequence goes on from NZ_JABGDE010000016.1 coordinate 115,305, forward strand.
GTCCGGCCGGTTGTAGGCGTTGGACACCGTGGCCCGCGAGACGCCGAGGTCCCGGGCCAGTGTGAGCAGGGTCAACCGCCCGGACGGCGTGTCGGACCGCTCCGCCTTCGACATGGCCACCTCCCGGTCGTAGCCTGGTTCTGTAACGATCCAGACGATAGCCCGCCGGAGCGACGAGCCCCGGCGGCCGCGCGGCACCGACGACCCGCGCCCTCCGAGAGGCCGACCCGTGATCCCCCTCCGCCCCCACGCCCGCTCCGCCGAGGCCACCGGCCTGCGCCGCCCGGTCAAGCTCGTGCTCCTGCTCGCGCTCGCCCTCACCGCGTGCGCGGCCGTCCTCGACCCGGCGCTCGCCGCCGCCGCGCTCGCCTGCGGGGTCGTGGCGCTCGCCCTGGTCTCCCGCCCGGCGCCGGCCACCCGGTGGACGGCGGAGCCCGCCGTCCCCGCGCCTGCCCTCGGGACCGGCACCCCGCCGGCCACCCCGGCCGCCGACACGCTGCCGGCCGACGCGCTCGGCGAGCAGCTGCGCGCCCTGCACGACGAGTACGCCGAGCTGACCAACCAGGCGCTCACCGAGGGCCGCGAGGACCTGGTGCAGGAGCTGGCCGACGAGTACGCCGACCGCGCCCTGCGGCTGATCACCGCCGGGGACGCCTCCCGCACCGCCTGAACCACCTGGGGCGTGGTCGGATGGACGGCGACCGGCCGCCCGCGCCGGGAGGAGCACCGATGACCCGCAGGCAGCCACCCCGGTCGGCGCTGCAGCGCGAGCTGCTCCGGCTGCTCAGCCCGCCGTCCCGCCGGCTCTCCGAGCAGCCCGGCGAGCGGGCGCTGCCCGCCCTCCTCGAGGTCGCGCGCACGCACGCCCACCGGCCCGCGGCCGAGGTGCGGGCCGCGCTGGAGGACGCCGTCCGCTCGGTCGGCGCGCAGCCCGACCAGGCCGCGCTGACCGAGTTCGCCGAGCAGATCGAGGCCGCCGAGAACCCCTTCCTCTAGCGACCGACGAGGGTCGCCTCGAAGTCGTACCGCGACGCGCGGTACAGGTGCCGGCCGAGCTCCACCGGGGTGCCGTGGTCGTCGAAGGCGACCCGCTGCATGGTGAGCAGCGCGGCCCGCGGCGGCTCGTCCAGCAGCCGGGCCTCCTCCGCCCGCGCCAGCCGGGCACCGATCCGCTGGTGGGCGACCCGCAGGTGCACCCCCTGGCTGCGCAGGTACTGGTACAGCCCGCGCTCGGCGAGCTCCTCCACCGTCGGGGAGAACCGGCCGGGCAGGTGGTTGGTCATCAGCGCCAGCGGCTCGCCGTGCGAGCGCCGCAGCCGGCGCAGGACGACGACCTCGTCGCCCTCCTGCAGCTCGAGGTCCTCGGCGACCTCGCCCGGCGCGGGCACGCGGTCGAGGGACAGCACCTCGGTCGTCGGCGCCTCGCCGCCGCGCACCAGGTCGTCGTAGAGGCTGGTGAGCTCCACGGACCGGCGCACGTGCGGCTGCAGCACCTGGGTGCCCACGCCCCGCTTGCGGACGAGCAGCCCCTTGTCGACCAGCTCCTGCACCGCGCGACGCACGGTGGGGCGCGACAGCCCGTACCGCTGCGCGAGCAGGACCTCGTTCTCCAGCTTCGAGCCCGAGGGCAGGGCTCCCCCGGTGATCGCCCCCTCGATGGCCTGGGCCAGCTGGAAGTACAGCGGCGTGGGGCTCGAGCGGTCGATGTCGAAGGTCAGCACGGGTGCCACTGCGCCCCCTCCCCGCCGGACCGCACCTGCGGCCACTGTCGCGGCCGATCGTCCCAGAACCCAGGGTGACACGCACTCACCCGCGGTGGTGACTGATCAACCGCACGTCTTTCTGTCCTTATGTCCTTACATAGTCTTGACACCGTCTGTGGCACGGAGCACAGTTCGGCCCGTTCGCACAGGCATCCCGAGCGCCCCGGAGGTGGCCCGTCGTGCCCGTCCCACCGGACCCCCGACCGCCCGGCCCGCCCGACCCACCCGCCGACGCCGCGTCCGCCGGGGTGCCCGAGGTGCTCGTCCTCGGCCGCAGCGGCGTCGACGTCTACCCGCTCCAGGTCGGGGTGGGTCTGGAGGACGTCGAGACGTTCGGCAAGTTCCTCGGCGGCAGCGCCGCGAACGTGGCGGTGGCCGCGAGCCGGCTCGGGCACCGGGTCGCGCTGGTGACCGGCGTCGGCGACGACCCGTTCGGCCGCTTCGTCCGGCGGGCCCTGCGGGAGCTCGGCGTCGAGGACCGGTACGTCGTCCTGGACCGGGAGAACCCGACCCCGGTCACCTTCTGCGAGATCTTCCCGCCCGACGACTTCCCGCTCTGGTTCTACCGCCGTCCCACCGCCCCGGACCTGCAGGTCCGCCCGGAGGACCTGGACCTGGCCGCGGTGCGCGGGGCCGACCTGTTATGGACGACGGTGACCGGGCTGTCCGAGGAGCCGAGCCGCTCGGCCCACCACGCCGCGTGGTCCGCACGCGGGCGGAAGCGGCACACCGTCCTCGACCTCGACTACCGGCCGATGTTCTGGAGCTCCCGCGAGGAGGCCTCGGCCCAGGTCCGGGCGGCCCTCCCGCACGTGACCGTCGCCGTGGGCAACCGCCAGGAGTGCGAGGTCGCGGTCGGGGAGACCGACGCCGACCGGGCCGCCGACGCCCTGCTCGAGGCCGGGGTCGAGCTGGCCGTGGTCAAGCAGGGCCCCCGCGGGGTGCTCGGCGCGACCCGCGACGAGCGGGTGGTCGTGCCGCCGACCCCGGTCGAGGTCGTCAACGGCCTGGGGGCCGGCGACGCCTTCGGCGGCTCGCTGGTCCACGGCCTGCTCGCCGGGCTGCCCCTGGAGCAGGTGCTGCGCAACGCCAACGCGGCCGGCGCGATCGTCGCCTCCCGGCTGGAGTGCTCCACCGCGATGCCGACCGCCGCCGAGATCGCGGCGCACCGGGCGGCGTCCGACCCGTCCCTGGAGGGCTCCCGTGCCTGAGGCCGCCGTCACCGCCGCCGCGCTGACCGACGTCCGCCCGGCTCCGCTGTGCACCAGCTACGCCGAGGTCACCGAGCTGCGCAGCCGCGACCCGGGGGCGGTGGGCCGGGCGCTGGCCGCCCGCCGCCGCCGGCCCGCCTTCCTGCCGGCCGACGGCCGGCTGATGCTGGTCGCCGCCGACCACCCGGCGCGTGGCGCGCTCGCCGCCCAGGGCCGCCCTACCGCGATGCACGACCGCCGGGACATGCTCGACCGGCTGCGCGCCGCGCTGGCCCGGCCCGGCGTCGACGGCCTGCTGGCCACCGCGGACGTCGCGGAGGACCTGCTGCTGCTCGGCGCGCTCGAGGACAAGGTCGTCGTCGCCTCGATGAACCGCGGCGGTCTGGCCGGGGCGGCCTTCGAGCTCGACGACCGGATGACCGGGTACGACGTCGAGGGCGTGGTCAGCGCCCGGTTCGACGCCGGGAAGATGCTCAACCGGATCGACCCCGAGGACCCCGGCACGGTCGCCATGCTGGAGACGACCGGGCGGACCATCACCGCGCTGGCCCGGGTCGGCGTCGTCGCGATGCTGGAGCCCTTCCTGTCCAGCCGGCGGAACGGCCGGGTGGTCAACGACCTCACCGCCGACGCGGTGATCAAGTCGGTGCACATCACCCAGGGGCTGGGCGCCACGTCGGCTTACACCTGGCTGAAGCTGCCCGTCGTCGCCGAGATGGAGCGGGTCATGGCCGCCACCACGCTGCCCACCCTGCTGCTCGGCGGGGACCCGGTCGAGCAGCCGGAGGAGACCTACGCGTCCTGGCGGGACGCCCTCGGGCTCCCCGCCGTCCGCGGCCTCGTCGTCGGCCGCACCCTGCTCTACCCCCCGGACGACGACGTCGGCGCGGCCGTCGACACCGCGGTGTCGCTCGTCCACTGCTGAAGGACCACCCTTCCCCCCACGCCTCGCACGCTCGGCGCGGGCCCCCAAAGGGTGGCCGTTCCACAAACTCACCCCGGAGCAGCCGATGACCGCGACCACCTCCTCACTGCACCTGCCGGCCGGGTCGACCGCGGCCGGGCCGTACACCCTGCACGTCACCCCCGAGTCGGCCGGCTGGGGCCACAGCGGACTGCGGGTTCTGGCCCTCGGCGCAGGGGAGACCCACGAGCTGGAGACCGGGCCGGACGAGGTCGTCCTGGTGCCCCTGGAGGGCTCGTTCGACGTGGAGTGCGACGGGGAGTCGCTCTCCCTGGCCGGGCGGGCCTCCGTCTTCGCCGGCCCCACCGACGTCGTGTACCTGCCCCGGGACGCCACCGCGCGGCTGACCGGCGCGGGCGGCGGCCGGCTGGCGCTGTGCACGGCCCGGGCCCGCGCCCGCCTGCCCGTGCGCCACCGACCTGCCGCGGACGTGCCGGTGGAGCTGCGCGGCGCCGGCTCCTGCAGCCGGCAGGTGCACAACTTCGCCACCGCCGACACCTTCCCGGCCGACTCGCTGATCGCCTGCGAGGTGATCACCCCGGGCGGCAACTGGTCGTCCTACCCCCCGCACAAGCACGACGAGACGTCGGAGCACGAGACGGAGCTGGAGGAGATCTACTACTACGAGGTCTCCACCGGGCCGGACGGCCAGCCGGGCCTGGCCTACCAGCGCGTGTACGGCACCCCCGAACGCCCGGTGGACGTCCTGGCCGAGGTCCGCGACGGCGACGTCGTGCTGATCCCGCACGGCTGGCACGGGCCCTCGATCGCCGCACCGGGCCACGACCTCTACTACCTCAACGTGATGGCCGGCCCCGGCCCCGAACGGGCCTGGCGGATCGTCGACGACCCCGCGCACACCTGGATCCGGGGCACCTGGGCGACCGAGCAGGTCGACCCGAGACTCCCCCTGCACTCCCCCGCCACCGACCCGCAGGACCAGGCCCCCGGCCAGAACGGAGCGACCCGACCGTGACCGCATCCACCGGGACCGTCCGGCTCACCGTCGCCCAGGCGGTCGTGCGCTTCCTGGGCCGCCAGTACTCCGAGCGCGACGGGCAGCGGCAGCGGCTGTTCGCCGGCTGCCTGGGCATATTCGGCCACGGCAACGTCGCCGGGCTCGGCCAGGCGCTGCTGCAGGCCGAGATCGACGAGCCCGGCGCCCTGCCCTACGTGCTCGGCCGCAACGAGCAGGCCATGGTGCACACCGCCGCCGGATACGCCCGGGCGAAGGACCGGCTGCAGATCTGGGCGGTGTCCACCAGCGTCGGCCCCGGGGCGACCAACATGGTCACCGGCGCGGCGCTGGCCACGGTCAACCGGCTGCCGGTGCTGCTGCTGCCCGCCGACACCTTCGCCACCCGGTCGGCCGGCCCGCTGCTGCAGGAGCTGGAACGGCCGGACAGCGGCGACGTCACCGTCAACGACGCCTTCCGCCCGGTCTCCCGCTACTTCGACCGGATCTGGCGGCCCGAGCAGCTCCCCGGCGCGCTGCTCGGCGCGATGCGGGTCCTCACCGACCCGGCGGAGACCGGCGCGGTCACCCTCTGCTTTCCGCAGGACGTGCAGGCCGAGGCGTTCGACTGGCCGGTCGAGCTGTTCGCCGAGCGCACCTGGCACGTCGGCCGGCCGCTGCCCGAGCAGGCCGCGCTGGCCCGGGCGGT